>NZ_JACHYW010000037.1:0-56196 GCF_014193145.1 Rhizobium sp. BK060 | reverse complement strand
AAAGAAACTTCAGAGCGAAGGACTTCGTCGCCAGCAGCGCCGCCGCCCTCGTCAGTGATCGGGCTTATAGACCCTGCCCCTTTTCTAAGTCAACAGCGGTTTTCAAAAAAAACCAGATTTCTTGCATGACATTGAATTTTAACGCGGATTTCCCGAGGCCAGCTTCTCGGCTCCGCGATTGCGCGGCCAGCCGGATCATTTCTAAGAAAATAGGGTCCCAAAACGCAATGGCGAGGTACTTCGCCCTCACATCTTCACATTCAGATGGTCTCAAGGGCGAATGATTTGGGTGTGCGCACCCGGCCCATTTGACTTCTATTGCCAAACTATGCACTTTTCGGCGCCAGCCACAGCTTGCCCGAAGACGCCCACCGAAAGGACGCGGATCCACCTGCCATGATGACGGAGAAGATGATGATCCGCTCGTTCGGCAACGAGCCGCCGCTTCTCGCCGATGGCAGACGTGCGCCGGACCGCCGCGAGGTTTCATTGCGCTGGCTTTCGGGTACGTTCCTCACCGGCATAACATCGAGCGTGCTGATGGGCGTGGCGCTCTTCGCCGCACTCGACGGTCGCCAGCAGCTGGCGATCCCTGCCGAGGCTTACGCCAATATCAATGCCGAGGCGCATGCCGATACCGACGTGACGCGCGGCAGCCGCCTGATTGCCTCCGCGATTGCAGCCAAGCCGTCGGACCGCAAGATCATGGAGGTCTCGACCGTCGTCCACGAGGGCGACAAGGAGGTTGTCCGCCGCCAGCCCTTTGCACGTGTGAAGATAACGCTTGCCGCCAACCACGTCGCGACCGAGGACTATCCAAGCTTCAACCCGCTGACGATCTTCTCGGCGGACGAGCCCGATGCACAGCCAAACGTTCGCACCGGACAGATCTACGGTTCGGACGTGGAGTCTGAGGTCAGTCTGAAAACGGTAGCCTACCCCACGGCAAAATCCGATCTCCCGGTAGCAGCCGGTATGACCCTCGACGAGATCGAGGAGAACGTGCGCTCCAACGGCTCCGTCCTGACCGACGGTGCGGCCCAGGTCGCAGCACTCTACTATGTGGACCCGCGCCGCTTCTCCAACGATGACAATGACGTTGACCTGACGGCTGGCCTGACGGCCCGTGTCCTCGAGCAGAACATGACGGTCTCCGCACCGGAATCGATCACGCCGCAAACGGAAGAGTTTGCCGACGACATCATCCCGGTACGCCAGGACACCTCGATCATCAAAACAATGACGGAGTCGGGCTATCCGGAGCCGCAGGCCAAGGGCCTGTCTGCCTATCTGTCGCCCATGATCGGATCGGACGATCTCTCGAAGGGCGATGTGTTGCGGATCGGCATCCTGCAAAGAGGCGAGCAGGCCAAGATCATCCGCGCCAGCGTTTATCGCGGCACCCGCCATCTTGTCACCGTGGCGCTCGACGACCACGACCGGTTCGTCGCCGGGCACGAGCCGCCGCAAATCGATGCGGTCACGACCGCCTTCGACGACAGCTCGACATCGATCCCGTCCAACCAGAACCTGCCGCGCGTTTATGACGGCATCTATCGTGCTGCGCTCTCCTACGGCATGACCAAGGACATGACCGCGCTGATTATCAAGCTGCTGGCGAGCAGCGTTGATTTCCAGGCGGAATTGCGCCCGACCGATACTCTGGAGGCTTTCTTTTCGGTCACCGATTCCAGCGGACAGGCAACGGCCGATTCCGAGCTTCTCTACGTGAATGCGCGCTTCGGCGACACGCAGACCCGCTTCTACCGCTTCCAGGATCCGGAAGATGGTTCGATCGACTACTTCGATCAGGACGGTAAGAGCATTCGGCAATTCCTGCTGCGCAATCCCGTGCCGAACGGCATTTTCAAGTCGGGCTTCGGCATGCGCCGGCACCCGATCCTGGGTTTTGCCCGCATGCACACCGGCGTCGATTGGGCCGCTCCGCGCGGCACGGCGATCATCGCCGTCGGCAACGGTACCGTCGAAAAGGCGGGCTGGGATTCTGGCGGCTACGGCAACCAGACCATCATCCGCCACGCCAATGGCTACGAATCCTCCTACAATCACCAGAGCGCCATCGCCAAGGGCATCATTCCCGGCGCCAAGGTGCGCCAGGGCCAGGTGATCGGCTGGGTCGGTACGACAGGCGAATCCACTGGCCCGCATCTGCACTACGAGATGATCGTCAACGGCACCAAGGTCGATCCCCTGCGCGTGCGCCTTCCGGGTGGCAAGTCGTTGAAGGGTGAAGCGCTGGCAAAGTTCGAAGACGAGCGGCAGCGTATCGACACCCTTCTCGGCAACCAGCCGCCGCCGCAGGTGGCAAGCAAATAGCATCCACAAAAATGGCGGCCGAGGCCGCCATTTTCTTACTGAGATCGAAGGATCTTAGGCCGCTTCGTTGACCGCGGTATTCCGGGTGCGGAACAACAACCGGTCGGTACCGCTGGTGATCTTCACCGTCGATCCATCCGGCACCTGGCCGGAGAGGATCTGTTCGGCCAGCGGATCCTGAACATACTTCTGGATCACCCGCTTCAGCGGCCGCGCGCCATAGACCGGATCGTAGCCCTTGTTGGCGAGCCAGGTCCGCGCATCGTCGTCGAGCTCGAGCGTGATCTTGCGCTCGGCAAGCAGCGCCACCAGACGCTTCAGCTGAATGTCGACGATCGCGCCCATTTCCTCGCGCTTCAGGCGATGGAACAGGATGATCTCGTCGATGCGATTCAGGAACTCCGGCCGGAAGTGACTGCGCACGACCTCCATCACCTGCTCGCGAACCACCTCGCTGTCGTCGCCTTCCTTGAGCTGGGTCAGGTATTCGGCGCCGAGGTTCGACGTCATGATGATCATCGTGTTGCGGAAATCGACCGTCCGGCCCTGACCATCCGTCAAGCGGCCATCGTCCAGAACCTGCAGCAGGATGTTGAAGACATCAGGGTGCGCCTTCTCGATCTCGTCGAACAGCACGACCTGATACGGCCGGCGGCGAACGGCTTCCGTCAGCGCACCACCTTCATCATAGCCGACATAGCCGGGAGGGGCGCCGATCAGCCGGGCCACGGAGTGCTTCTCCATATACTCGGACATATCCATGCGCACCATTGCCGTCTCGTCGTCGAAGAGGAAGCGGGCAAGCGCCTTGGTGAGCTCCGTCTTGCCGACACCGGTCGGGCCGAGGAAGATGAACGAGCCGATCGGTCGGTTCGGATCCTGTAAGCCGGCACGCGCACGGCGCACCGCACGCGAAACGGCCTGAACCGCGTCACCCTGACCGATCACCGATTTCGCCAGTTCGTCTTCCATCCGAAGCAGCTTGTCGCGCTCGCCTTCCAGCATCTTATCAACCGGGATGCCGGTCCAGCGAGAGACGACATGCGCAATGTTGTCGGGGATCACGACCTCCTGCACCATGGCGCTGCGATCGCTATCCTGCTGTTCGGCCTCACCAAGCTTCTTTTCCAGTTCCGGAATGACGCCATACGTCAGCTCGCCGGCACGCTGGAACTCGCCCTTGCGCTGTGCGATCGCGAGTTCGTTGCGTGCTTCGTCCAGCTGCTTCTTTAGGTCCGCGGCAAGGCCAAGCTTCTGCTTTTCCGCCTGCCAGCGGGCCGTGAGGGCATCGGCCTCTTCCTCAAGACCCGTCAACTCGGTTTCAAGCCGCACCAGCCGGTCGGCGGATGCCGTGTCGGTTTCCTTCTTCAGCGCCTCGCGCTCGATCTTCAGCTGCATGATGCGCCGATCGAGTTCGTCCAGCTCCTCAGGCTTGGAATCCACCTGCATGCGCAGCCGCGCAGCAGCTTCGTCCATCAGGTCGATTGCCTTGTCGGGCAGGAAGCGGTCGGTGATGTAGCGATTGGAAAGCGTCGCAGCCGCGACCAGGGCCGAATCCGAGATGCGGACCTTGTGGTGTTGCTCGTATTTTTCCTTGAGGCCGCGCAGGATCGAGATCGTGTCCTCGACCGTCGGCTCCTCGACCATGACTGGCTGGAAGCGGCGGGCAAGGGCCGGGTCCTTCTCGACATGCTTGCGGTATTCGTCGAGTGTGGTCGCACCGACGCAGTGCAGCTCGCCGCGGGCAAGCGCAGGCTTCAGCAGGTTGGAGGCGTCCATCGCCCCATCCGCCTTGCCGGCACCGACCAGCGTGTGCATTTCGTCAATGAACAGGATGATCTCGCCGTTCTCGGCCTGCACCTCGTTGAGTACGGCCTTCAGCCGCTCCTCGAACTCGCCACGATACTTTGCGCCGGCAATCAGCGCGCCCATGTCGAGCGCCATCAGCTTCTTGTCCTTGAGCGATTCCGGCACGTCGCCGTTGACGATACGCAGCGCAAGACCTTCGACGATGGCGGTCTTGCCGACGCCGGGCTCGCCGATCAGCACCGGGTTGTTCTTGGTGCGGCGCGAGAGAACCTGGATCGTGCGGCGGATTTCGTCGTCGCGGCCGATGACGGGATCAAGCTTGCCCTCGCGAGCCTCGCCAGTCAGATCGCGTGCGTACTTCTTCAAGGAGTCGAAGCCCTGTTCGGCATTCGAGCTGTCGGCCGTGCGGCCCTTGCGGATCTCGTTGATCACCTGATTGAGCGCAAGCGCAGTCACGCCAGCGTTCTTCAGCGTGCTAGACGTCGACGCCGAAGACTCGATCGCCAATGCCTGCAGCAGACGCTCGACGGTGACGAAGCTGTCGCCAGCCTTTTTCGCTGCCTCTTCAGCAGTCGAAAGAACCTTGGCAAGCGGCTGAGCAAGATAGATCTGCCCGTTGCCGCCGGAAACCTTCGGCAGCTTAGCAAGTGCGGCATCGTTGGCAAGACGCGCAGCCTTCGGGTCACCGCCTGCGCGCTCGATCAGCGAAGCGGCCATGCCCTGATCGTCGTCAAGCAGCACCTTCAGAACATGTTCGGGGGTGAACTGCTGGTGCCCCTGCGCAAGCGCATGGGTCTGGGCGGATTGAATGAAACCGCGCACCCGCTCGGAGTATTTTTCAATATTCATACTGTACCTCCATGAATCGCCCTGCCCTCATAAGGCACAGGCCGATGACTGAGATTGAGCTCCCTTAAATGGCAAGCCCATTGTTCCGCCGCGGTCGGGATTTGCGGCCGACGAACTTTGGCTGGATATGGTGGAGGATTTTAACAGTTTAAAGAGGCTACCAGGCGAAAAACCACGACATCAAACGCCAGGACCTGATGGAAGCTGTCGCCGCGCTTCTCGGCCTACCGCATATTAGCTACCGCTTGTGAATGGCGGGCGCGGAGCGCAAGATGCCGCGGCGGAAACGCGCTATCTCGCCTTGGGGAGGAAATCATGGACGACCTGAACCTCACGACCCTCAAAAAGGGTCAAGCGTTAGTGAAAGACGTAGTCATCGAAGGCCTTGCGGCAGGGTTGCGCGGCAAGTTGCTGAGTGGAAAGGATGCAGATTACGACGCGGCGCGGGCTATATGGAATGCCATGGTCGACCGGCGCCCCGGCCTTATCGCGCGCTGCGCTGGCGCAGCCGATGTCATGAGAGCAGTTCGGTTTGCGCGCGACAATGGACTCTTGCTGGCTGTTCGCGGCGGGGGGCATAACATCGCCGGCAATGCCGTCTGCGAAGGCGGCGTCGTTATAGACCTGTCGCCGATGAAATCGGTAAGGGTTGACCCAGGCACGAGACGCCTGCGCGTTGAGCCGGGCGCGACACTCGCCGACGTGGACGGAGAGACGCAAGCTTTCGGGCTTGCCCTGCCCACCGGCATCAACTCCACGACCGGCATCGCGGGATTGACACTCGGTGGCGGCTTTGGATGGCTAACCCGCAAATTTGGACTGACGATCGACAACCTCATTTCGATGGACGTCGTGACAGCGGAAGGGAAGTTCATGCGCGCCAGTGAACGCGAGGAGCCGGACCTTTTTTGGGCCTTGCGCGGCGGTGGCGGCAACTTCGGTGTGGTGACCTCCTTCGAATTCCGGCTTCACGACCTGCCTGGAGATGTCCTCGCGGGTCTGGTCGTTCATCCCTTCGCCGATGCAGATACTGTGCTCAAGCAATATCGCCAGGCACTCGAAACCGCGCCTGACGAACTGACGTGCTGGGTCGTCATGCGCAGAGCACCACCGCTTCCCTTCCTGCCGGCAGAATGGCATGGCAAGGAAATCGTAGTGCTTGCCATGTGCTATTGCGGCGACGTCGAAAAGGGAAAGGCAGCGACCGCCGAGCTTCGCGCCATCGGTCGTCCGATCGCCGACGTCGTCGCTCCGATGCCCTTCGCCGCCTGGCAGCAGGCTTTCGATCCGCTGCTGACACCGGGTGCGCGCAACTACTGGAAGAGCCAGGACTTCGCCGAGCTTTCGGACGCGACGATCGCGATACTTCTCGACGCCGTACGCAAGCTTCCCGGTCCGGAGTGCGAAATCTTCATTGGCCATGTAGGCGGCGCGGCAGGCCGCATCCCCGTGGAGGCCACGGCCTTCCCGCAGCGAAACTCGCATTTCGTCATGAACGTTCATGCACGCTGGCGTGAGAAGTCGATGGATGACACTTGCATCGGTTGGGCGCGCGCGCTTTTTGAGGCGACAAAGAAGAATGCCATCGGCACTGCCTACATCAACTTCATGCCGGAGGATGAAGCCGATCGTGTTGAAGCGGCCTATGGTGCCAATTACAGGCGCCTAGCGGCGATCAAGCAGCACTACGATCCGCAGAACCTTTTTAGGATGAACCAGAATGTGAAGCCGGAGACGGAGATGCGGGCTGCCAGCTGACCGGCAAGCAAAGCGGCAGCGGTCAGGATCCGGCGACAATGCCAGACGAGATGCCAAGACCGTAAAGGCCGTTAGACATCAAAAAAGAGGCCGTCCCAGGACGGCCTCTCATTCACTCCCCACTTCTCCTGGAGGGCCCCACGTCTTCCTAAGGGCAAGTGCAATCCATTAATCCGAGGTGACGTCTACCAGGACGGGCGGTTCGCCGGAAGTGGCTTCTCCCTCATCCTGAGCCTCGCCTTCCGCAGCGCGACGCGAACGACGCGGGCGGCTGCCGGCAGTGCGGCGACGTGGCTGACGTTCGCGCGGCTGGCCTGCGGCGCTTTCCTCGTCCATCGAAACCTCCACCGGGATACCTTCGATCTCCGGCTGCGGACCGCTGCCATCGATGACTTCGGGTTGCGGCGCTACAGCAACGGCTTCAACCGGAGCTGGCTGCTGTTCCTGACGCCGCGGCTGGCGAGGTTGCTCGTCGTTGCGACGCGGCTGTTCATCGCGGCGACGCTGCGACTGCTCGTCCGAACGGCGCTGCTGATGCTCGTGCTGCTGACGCGGCGGCTGGACGATGACGACGTCGTCGTTGTCGATGCCCTCGACGTCGTCTCCTTCGCGCTCGGCGCCTTCACTGAATTCATTACGGTCGTCGCGCTGAAAGCGCTCCTGCATCTGCGCCTGTGCGGCGGCAATGATGCGATTGTAGTGTTCGGCGTGTTGCAGGTAGTTTTCGGCGATGACACGGTCACCCGAGCTCTGCGCGTCGCGAGCGAGCTGCGCATACTTTTCAGCGATATGCTGCGCGGTACCACGGATCTTAACGTCTGGGCCGGAGCTGTCATAAGTCCGCGTCAGCGGATTGCCGCCCTTGCGGTTGAAGTTGTTGTTATTGTTATTTCCACCACCGCCGCCGCCGTTGTTGCCACGCCCGCGACCGCGCTTGTTCTGCTGTCCTGGCCTCATAGATCGTTCACCTGAATTCTCTGTTTGTTGTGGAGTTATGGCACCAACCGCCGTGGCCGGTTCACCGGCTCAGGGCCCTCGTGCCGCAAGCATACTGCGCCTTCGCGCCAACCTGCCGCTTGTTCTCAAGTCAGTTTGACTGATTCACGCGTTGGGTCGTGTTCAACCTTTGAAGCTCTCGTTTAAAAGAGCGGACCCCCTAGGCCGAGCTAGTATCGAACGACTCGTCGTTCTGTCCTATCTCTCCAACGCGTGGGGTCAACCTATATTGCTTCCCGTGGAAATCCAAGCCTTTTCTTCGCAATGACACCAATGTCCTGTTCAATGCTTTGGGTTGCCGCGCATCACTTGAGCGCGAACACAAGCGCCCGGTCATTCTGGCCGTAATCCTTTACGGATTCCAGAAGCTTGAAGCCTTCAGCCTCGAAAACGTCTGTCACGTCGCTTCGCTGGTCGTAGCCGATCTCAAGTCCCACAACGCCATTCGGCTGCATGAACCTTGCCGCATCCTTGGCGATGGTTCTGTAGGCGTCAAGCCCATCCGCGCCGCCATCCAGTGCGGCAGGTGGATCAAATTTCGTCACTTCGGGAGCGAGAGTGTGAACAACCTTAGAAGCGATATAGGGCGGATTTGAGACAATCGCATGAAACGCGCCGTGGATGTTTTCAAACCAGCTGGACCGAATGGCTTCGAAGCGATCCTGTAATCCGTTTCTTTCCGCGTTTGATTTCGCCGTCCTCAACGCATCGGTCGATATATCGCTGCCGACGCCTGACGCTTCCGGACATTCGCTCAATAGCGCCAGGCATATCGCCCCGGTTCCGGTTCCTAGATCAAGGATATGGATACGGCCCTCGGTATTTGCAAGATCGCGCAGATAAGGAAGCATCGTATCGACGAGAATTTCCGTATCGGGCCTGGGCTCAAGGGTTTCCGCCGACAAAGATAGTGGCAGGCCATAGAACTCGCGTTCGCCAAGAATGCGATGAACCGGCTCATGCGCCAGCCGGCGCTCGATCGCTTGCTCGAGCAAGGCCGCCTGCTCCGTGGCGACGGTCTCGCCACCGCGCGTCACGATAGCAGTCGTCGAGAGTCCAAGCAGCCCTGCGACCAGCACACGAGCATCCGCGGCAGCGCTCTCTATGCCGGCTTCGGTGAAGCGACGCCGAGCCTCAGCCAGCATTTGGGAAACCGTAGGCTCGGCCTGTTTCCCGCTCATGCTCATTGCTGCTCGCCGAGTTGAGCCAACTGGCTCGCCTGATAGTCGGCCATCAGCGCGTCAACCACCTCGTCGATCTCGCCGACCATCATCCGGTCGAGCTTGTAGAGCGTCAGGTTGATGCGGTGGTCCGTCACCCGCCCCTGCGGGAAGTTGTAGGTGCGGATGCGCTCGGAACGGTCACCGGAGCCGACCTGGCTCTTGCGGTCGGCAGAACGCTCACTGTCGGCGCGTTGACGCTCGGCGTCATAGAGCCGCGAGCGCAGAACCTGCATCGCCTTGGCGCGGTTCTGGTGCTGAGACTTCTCCGAGCTGGTGACGACGATGCCGGTCGGCAGGTGGGTGATGCGCACCGCGGAGTCGGTGGTGTTGACGTGCTGACCGCCAGCACCGGAGGAGCGCATCGTATCGATGCGGATGTCTTCCGGCCGGATCTCGATGTCGATCTCCTCCGCCTCCGGCAAAACCGCCACCGTCGCGGCCGAGGTATGGATGCGGCCCCCCGCTTCCGTTTCCGGCACGCGCTGGACGCGATGGACACCGGATTCGAACTTCAGCTTGGCGAACACGCCCTTGCCGGTGATCGTCGCGATGATTTCCTTGAAACCGCCAGCTTCGCCTTCGCTCGACGACAGCACTTCCACCTTCCAGCCGTGAGCGGCGGCATAGCGCTCATACATCCGGAACAGGTCGCCGGCAAAGAGTGCGGCTTCCGAACCACCGGTTCCGGCGCGGATTTCCAAAATCGCGCTCTTTTCGTCGGCCGCGTCCTTCGGCAGCAACAGGATCTGGATTTCCTGCTCCAGCGCTTCCAGCCGCTCCTTCACCTCAGGCAGCTCCAGCTCGGCCAGATCGCGCATCTCGCGGTCGACTGATTTGTCATTCAGCAGGGTTTCGAGGTCCGCAAGCTCCGCAATTGCCTTCTCGTAGGCGCGGATCTTCGTAACGACGGGCTGCAGCTCTGAATATTCGGAGGCGAGCTTGACGTAGACATCGGCCGAGGGGCCAGCCGACATGCGCGCTTCGATCTCGCCAAAACGGCGTTCCAGCTCGCGCATCTTTTCAACGGGAAGCTTCGCCACCCTTCACTCCGATTCTGCTTGTCTTGAACTAAAGAGGAATATTGTGAGCATCGGCGAAGTGGGCAAGCACGTCACGCATCGGGGTCGCTGACTTGGTATCGTCAAGCGCCTCGTTCATCACCTTTGCCAGCGCCTCGGCGTCGAGACCGAGCAACATCGCCTTCACCGGACCGATTGACGCCGGCGACATCGATACCGAACGGAAGCCGATGCCGAGCAGTGCCATTGCCGAGATCGGCTTGCCGGCAAGCTCGCCACACAGCGTCACCGGCGTGTTGTTGCGCTCGCCCGCCCGCACGATGTCGCGCAGGATCCTGAGGAACGGCTTGCCAAGCGGATCGAAGCGGTCGGAAACGCGCGCATTGCCGCGATCGACCGCCATCGAAAACTGGAACAGGTCGTTCGAGCCGACCGAGACGAAATCGACCGCCGACATCAGTTCGTCGAGCTGCCAGAGCAGTGCCGGCACCTCCAGCATCGCGCCGAACTGCAGCTTGCGCGGCAGGCCATGGCCAAAGCGGGAGAGATGCTGCACTTCCTTCTGCAGAAGCTCACGCACCGCAGCGATCTCGGAAACCTCGGTCACCATCGGCACCATCAGCTTCAGCTCGATGCCGGCCGCCGCCTTCAGCATGGCGCGCAGCTGCGTGCGCAACAGACCCGGACGATCGAGCGACAGGCGGATCGCCCGCCAGCCGAGAGCCGGATTTTCTTCTTCATGGCCGCGGAAATAGGGAACGACCTTGTCGCCGCCGATATCAAGCGTGCGGAACGTCACGACCCGTCCGGCCGCCTGCTTCAGCACGTTGCGATAGAACAGCTCCTGCTCTTCCGCCTTCGGCATCGTGGAGGCGATCATGAACTGCAGCTCGGTGCGGAACAGCCCGATGCCTTCGGCGCCCGAGTCCGAAAGCTGCGGCAAATCGACCAGCAGCCCGGCATTCATCATCAACGACACGCGCTGCCCGTCCTTGGTGCGCGGCTCGACGGAGCGCAGCGCCCGGAACTGCTCCTGCCGACGGGCGCGGAACCGTACTTTTTCCTCGTAGGAACGCTGATGCTCCGGCATGGGGCGAAGATGCACATGCCCGCCATCGCCATCGATGATGACGGCATCGCCGTTTTCGGCAAGCGCCACCACGCCCGCCGCCTGGCCGATAACGGGAATGCCCATGGCACGCGCGACGATCACCACATGGCTCGTCACCGCGCCTTCTTCCAACACCAGGCCGCGCACATTGGCGCGCGGATAATCCAGTAGCTCGGCCGCGCCCATCGCACGCGCCAGGATAATGGCGTCGCTCGGGAAACCATCCCCCGCGGTGCGGCCCGTATAGCCGGTCAACTGCCGCAGCAGCCGGTTGGCGAGATCTTCGAAATCGTGCATCCGCTCCCGCAAATAGGGATCGGTCATGCGGATCATGCGCGCCTTGGTGTCGCTCTGCACCTTCTCGACCGCGGCTTCCGCCGTCAGGCCGTTGCGGATCGCTTCCTCGAGCTTGCGCACCCAGCCCTGGTCATAGGCGAACATGCGGTAGGTTTCGAGAACCTCACGGTGCTCGCCCTCCATCGAAACGTCACGCTGCGACAAAAGGTCATCAATCGAGATGCGCAGCGATCCGAGCGCCTCGCTGAGACGGCGGATTTCCTTCTCGGAATCCTCGTTCAGCAGGTTGGTGACGACGATACGCGGCTCGTGCAGCACGACGTAACCCAAGCCGATACCTTCGTTATAGGTGTCGCCGTCGATGGTCACCGAACGTGTCAGGTCGAGTTCGAGGCCGGGCTTGGTGATCTTCTTGAGCTCGCCGGTGGCGATCATCTCGGCAAGCACCATCGCGGTCGTCTCGAGCGCTTCGAGCTCTTCTTCGCGATAGGTGCGGCTTGCCTTGTTCTGCACGACCAGAACGCCGAGCGAACGGCCGGTGCGCAGGATCGGCACGCCGAGGAAGGAATGATAGATCTCTTCGCCGGTTTCAGGCAGGTAGCGGAAGGCCGGATGCGATTGCGCGTCGGAGAGATTGAGCGGCTGCGCCGATGCGGCGATCGTGCCGACCAGACCCTGGCCCATCTTGAGCTGGGACAGGTGGACCGCTTCCTTCTTCAGACCTTCGGTTGCATAGAGCTCGAGAACGCCGTCGGCGCGCAACACGTAGACGGAGCACACCTCCGCCACCATGTTAGCTGCAATCTGGCGAACGATCCGATCGAGACGCTCCTGCGGCTCCAGCGGCTCCGCCATCAACTCGCGCAGCCGCTTGAGCAGCACGCGCGGACCGCCCGAAAGGTCTCTCATTGCGTCTCAAGCTCCAAAACAAACATCAAAGTCCCACAGCCAACAGCCGCGTGACTTTTCAACTTGAACGCGCGGCAAGCCTGTTCAGAATCAGTTCTTATCCAGACCGTAGCAGGAATGCAAAGTCCTGACAGCGAGTTCCGCATAAGGACCGTCGATCAGGATCGAAATTTTGATCTCCGACGTGGTAATGGCCTTGATATTGATGCCCTTGTCGGCCAGTGCCTTGAACGCGGTGGCGGCGACGCCCGCATGGCTGCGCATGCCGATGCCGATGACCGACACCTTCACCAGGCCCGATTCGTTCTGAACGACGTCGTAGCCGATCTTTTCCTTGTTCTCGCCGAGAACCTTGATCGCCTTTTCGACATCGCCCGACGGAACCGTGAAGGTCATGTCGGTCTTCGAGCCGTCTTCGGAAATGTTCTGGACGATCATGTCGACGTTGATGTGGCTTTCGGCCAGCGGTCCGAAGATCGCCGCGGAAACACCCGGCCGGTCGGCAAGACGGCGAAGCGAGATCTGAGCCTCATCCTTGGCATAGGCGATGCCGGTGACTACTTCCTGTTCCACGATTTCATCCTCGTCACAAATCAGCGTTCCGGGCGGATTCAGGAAATCACCCATGCCCGGAGCATCGGGATCTTCGAAAGAGGAGCGCACGAAGGTACGAACCTTGTGCACCATAGCGAGTTCCACGGAACGCACCTGCAGAACCTTAGCGCCAAGCGAAGCCATTTCGAGCATTTCCTCGAAGGCGATCTTCTTCAGGCGGCGTGCCTGCGGCACGATGCGCGGGTCCGTCGTATAGACGCCGTCGACATCGGTATAGATATCGCAGCGATCGGCCTTGACCGCAGCGGCGATCGCCACCGCCGACGTATCGGAGCCACCGCGGCCAAGCGTCGCGATGCGGTTGTCGGGGCCGAGGCCCTGGAAGCCGGCGACAACGGCCACCTGCCCCTCGCTCATGCGCTTGATGATGTCGGAGCCATCGATATCGAGAATGCGCGCGGCGCCATGGGCATTGTCAGTGCGGATCGGGATCTGCCAGCCCTGCCAGGAGCGGGCGTTGATATCCATCGCCTGCAGCGCGATCGCGAGCAATCCGGAGGTCACCTGCTCGCCCGACGCGACGACCGCATCATATTCGCGCGCATCGTAGAACGGCGAATTGGCGCCAACGACCTTCGGCGTTCCCTGCACCCAGCCGACCAGTTCGTTGGTCTTGCCGGACATGGCGGATACGACGACCGCCACTTCATGGCCGGCATCGACTTCACGTTTCACATGGCGGGCAACGTTCTTGATGCGGTCCAGGTCAGCGACGGAGGTTCCGCCGAATTTCATTACGATGCGTGCCATATGCCTCTACCACGACCTAGTGCCGAGAGAGACCAAAGCCAGACCCGGCATCACGAGCCCCACACGGAACCGCACGGCCGAAGAGCCAGGAATTGGGAGTTTCTGGAACCCTTCTAAAGCCTTGCGCCCCAAGGGCCCAAGTTGCCGCGTCTCTTAGCGAGTTTGTGGGGGGGTGGCAAGGTGTGGAACGGAGAATGGCGGCGTGCTGGCGCCGAAGGCGGATGGCTATCCTTGAAGTGGGTGGGCGCGGCGCTAATTCCCCCACCGGCCTTCACCTTTGACGCAGACAGGACAGCATAGGGAGCGATTTGTTTTGCGCGAAATGAACCACGCTGAGCGCCGGCGGAGCTTGGTGCACCTAGAAGGACTGATGGCAATCCTGAAACCTCTTGCCAATGCGAACGAGAACACGAAGCTCTGCGTGGCGATGACGCGGGTGCAGGCACTTTTGCGAGACAGTCTTGACGATGTGGCCGAAGCAGCCAATCCGGTCGCCGATGAAATTGTCGAGGAAGCCGTTCAAATCGTCGCAGAGATCGAATTCAGGCTGACGATGGGCCTCCGTTCCGGCACCGTTCATTAGCATATCAGGACGACAGAAGAACCGGCGCCCGTCCCGCCTTGCGTCCGTATTTTAGAGGGGATCAAGCTTGTCACAACCCGTACTGTTCACCCCGTTTCGCGTCCGCAATGTTGAGCTTGCAAATCGGATCGTGATTGCGCCGATGTGCCAGTACTCTGCCGAAAATGGCTGCATGACCGATTGGCATATGATCCATCTCGGCCAGCTGGCTTTGTCGGGCGCGGCGTTGCTGACCATTGAGGCGACGGCTGTCGTTCCCGAAGGGCGGATCACATTTGCGGATGTCGGGCTCTACGACGATGCCACCGAAGCGGCGATGGCCCGCACTCTCGAAGCCATCCGCCGCTGGTCCGATATACCAATTGCCGTTCAGCTTGCCCATGCAGGCCGCAAGGCATCCACGGAGGTTCCGTGGCGCGGTGGCGCGCAGTTCCCACCCGATCATTCGCATGGCTGGCAGACCCAGGCACCATCGGCGATCGCTTTCAATCCCAACTATGTGCCGCCGACGGCGCTGAACCAGGAAGGCCTGAAGCGCGTGCGGGACGCCTTCGCTGCCGCGGCCGTACGCGCAGCAAGGATCGGCATCGATGCCGTTCAAATTCATGGCGCGC
The DNA here is from genome assembly GCF_014193145.1 of Rhizobium sp. BK060. Lineage (NCBI taxonomy): Bacteria > Pseudomonadati > Pseudomonadota > Alphaproteobacteria > Hyphomicrobiales > Rhizobiaceae > Rhizobium > Rhizobium sp. BK060. The sequence continues at coordinate 41,326 of NZ_JACHYW010000037.1, read as the reverse complement.
ACGGCTATTTGCTGCATCAGTTCCTATCGCCGCTATCCAATCACCGTTCCGACGAGTATGGCGGCTCGCTCGAAAACCGCATGCGGTTTCCGCTTGAAGTCTTCGATGCCGTCAGAGCGGCCTTGCCGTCCGACAGAACTGTCACGATGCGGGTCTCAGCGACAGACTGGGTGGAGGGCGGCCTGGACATCGACCAAGTCATAACCTTTGCCCAGAATCTCAAATCAAGGGGGTGCGATGCAATCCACGTATCGAGCGGAGGGTTGCATTCGGCCCAGCAGATTCTTGTCGCGCCCAACTACCAAGTGCCGCTTGCACGTGCGATCAAATCTGCCGTCGATATACCTATTGTCGCAGTTGGCCTGATCACCGAGCCTATACAGGCCGAGGCTATTGTCGCTACCGGCGATGCCGATCTGATCGCTCTCGCCCGCGCGGTGCTCTACGATCCTCGTTGGCCCTGGCACGCTGCAGCAAAACTCGGCGGCAAGGTGAAGGCCGCCAATCAATATCTCCGCTGCCAGCCTCCGCAGTTCAAATCGCTGTTCATGACCTGACGGCGCGCACCGGCCCCGTAAGCATTCAGCCGGGACTATATGTCGGAGCTCCAACCGCCCGAAAGGCGCAGTTGCATCACGCCACGGAAACAGGCAGCCTGACTGCGCCGAGAAGACGCCGGCCGTCCATCTGCGTCCATCGGCTCCGACGCAAGGGCTTCGATCGCATATGACGCGTGCGCAGCAAATCGGCGTAATCATTGGCCTCGCCATTGTCGCGGCCTTCACGGTGCTGCGGGCAAGCGATCCGCCACTCTTGCGGCAGATCCGCGACATCACCTTCGACGAATATCAGCGCATTTCACCACGCGCTTTCGAGCCAACGCCGGTCCGCATTATCGACATCGACGAGGCATCGCTCAAGGAGTTCGGCCAGTGGCCCTGGCCGCGCGACCGGCTGGCCGTTCTCGTAGAACGGCTATCGGATCTGGGTGCTGCTGCGATCGCCTTCGACGTCCTGTTCGCCGAGCCTGACCGCCTCTCGCCGCGCACCGTCATGCGCGATGTTGCCGGCGTTGACCCAACGTTGCTAAACCGCCTGCCTGACAATGACGAGTTTTTCGCCGAGGCGATCGCCGGACGCCCCGTCGTGCTCGGCTTCGGCCTGACGACCGAGGGTAGCTACCGACCACCGGTCAAGGCGGGCTTTGCCTTTACCGGCGAAAGCCCAGTTAACGCTCCTCCCCGCCTCGATGCAGCGACCCCGATACGCCCACAATTGCAGATCAATGCCGCGGGCCTCGGCCATATCAGCCTCAATCCCGGCAATCCCTCCGCTGTCGTACGCAAGGTGCCGCTCTTTTTGACGGACGGCGAGCAACTCTATCCGAATCTGGCGATCGAGGCTCTGCGCGTTGCCCAAGGCGCTTCAACCTATGTGCTGGCGGCCGCCCCCGAAGCTCCCGACACACTGACATCGGCCAAGATCGGCGAGTTCATCGTGCCGGTGACGGCCAGCGGCGAACTGTGGCTGTATACCAGTCCCGATGTTGCAGAACGCTATATCTCCGCCGGCAAGATCCTGGCCCCGCAGGGCGTCGATCCGCAAATCGCTGCCGCCATCGAAGGAAGCATCGTCTTTGTCGGGACGTCCTCGGCCGGTCTGCAGGATATCCGGACGACGGCTCTCGGCCAGAACGTCCCTGGTGTTTCCATGCATGCCCAGACCGTCGAGCAGATCCTGACCGGTCATTTTCTCTCCCGGCCCGACTGGGCGGATGGAATGGAAATCCTTGCGATTGCCGTGCTGGGCACGATCCTGGTTGTGCTGACCACCTTCGTCAGCCCGGCCGTAGCGCTCGCCTGTGGCCTCTGCATTACGGCGCTGGCGCTTGCTGCCTCATGGTTTGCCTTTTCTGCCTGGGGCCTGCTTTTGGATCCGCTCGCACCAATCATCGCCGGCTCGATCATCCATTTCGCCGCGACCTCCTTTCGCATTCTCGTCATCGACCGCGAACGGCGCGAAGTCCGCCGCGCCTTCGGGCAATATCTTTCACCCTCACTGCTTTATCGGATCGAGCACACCCGCGATGCGATGCGCCTCGGAGGCGACGACCGCCAACTGACCGTGATGTTCGTCGACGTTCGCGGTTTCACCGAACTCAGCGAGCGGCTGCAGCCGGCCGAAGTCGTCCGCTTCTTGAACACGTTGCTCGATGCGCTGAGCCGCCACGTGACCGCCAATGAAGGCACGCTCGACAAGTTTATCGGCGACTCGATCATGGCCTTCTGGAACGCTCCGGTGGATGTCCTGAACCATCCTGCCAAGGCGGTCCGAGCAGCCCTTGCGATGCGTGAGACGCTCGCCACACTTAACGCATCGGATGCCTTCGGCTTCGGCAAGGAGTACCAAGTTGGCATCGGTATCGGCATTCATACAGGCCTTGCCTGCGTCGGCAACATGGGGGCCGAGACGCGCTTCAACTATTCCGCTGTCGGCGATGCCGTCAACGTCGCGGCACGCATCGAGTCCGCCTGCAAGGAGGTTGGTTTCGACATTCTCGTCTCCGAGAACACGGCTGGCGAGTTGTTGCATTTTGCGCTCCTCGACGCCGGCCTACTTGGACTGAAGGGCAAGAGCAGCAGAGCGCACCTTTATGCAGTTATCGGCGGCGAACAGGTTCGAAGCTCCAGCGCCTTTGCTGACATGCAGCGCATTCACACCGAGCTTGTCACGGCACTGCGCGCCCATTCGGCGGAGAGCCGGAAAATGCTCAGCGTCGCCAAGCTCAAGGCGGCGGAACTAACAGCAACTCTACCTCAGTTTTACAGCCGCCTTGGGCGCCGGGCCGCACACTTCCGTGACAGTCCCGGCAACGACGATGACAGCACTCATGCGGGCTTGCCGCGCGAACCCAAGGTGCATCTTGAACCTTAATAATTACCGCTTCGGCCTTCGCGACCACGACGACCGTCGCGATCGTGATCGTTGTCGTCCCCGCCATGTCCGCGATGATCGCGATCATGGTGGTCTCGACCGTGGTGATCCCGGTCATGATGATGATCAGGCTTGTCCGGTTTATCTGGCGGATCTGGCGTGTCCGGTGCCTGTTGCTGTGGCTGTTGCGGCGTCTGCTGTGGAGCCTGCGGTGCTTGCTGTGGTGCCTGTGGCGCAGGTCGCTCCTGCCGTTGTTGTGGCTGCGGCCGATCCTGGCGGTCCTGGCGCAGCGATGCCAACCCACAACTGGTGCGGATGCCGCCAAGCGCCCCGGAAAGCTGCTGATCCCCCGAAAGGAATGGCAGTGCTCGCGGATTGCTGAGTGTCTGGAGTGTACGGCGGTCGACCTGGCTGGGATCGGTCATCCTGCCGCCGCGTGTTGCAATCACGCAATCGCACTGCTGACGCAACTGTCTGCAGCCGCCCGGGCCGCAGAAGCTCGCCGCTCCGTTGAGCAATACGATGGCGGTCGTGCCGTTGGCTCCGACGTAGAAATCGAAGGCCGTGCCACGTACCCCGATTGTCCCGGCCGGCGTCACGATCGAATAGGCCGAGGAGGCAGAATTGCCGCTGATCCATCGGAACGTCCCCTTCGCCGCCTTGATCGAAAGGCGCTTCACAGAGGCGGAATCGTCATAGACGAACTTGTCGATCACAACCGTCGAGCCAGCGCCGACAGCGAGCTTCGTACCGTCCTTGAATATGAACTGCCCGAGGCCCGATTTAGAGGTTCGGATGCGCTCGTCGCGGTGAACCGGCGATCGAACGACGAGCGGACCGGTTTCACCCGTCACCTCGGTGCGGATCAGTGTCGCCTGCCCCACCGGCTCGGCGGAAAAGGCCTGCATCGGGCCAAACAAAGCAAAAAGGATACCTGCAGCGACAGCACCACAGAAGCGTGACATGGTCGATCCCCAACAAACTGTCAGTATATTAGCATATTGTTAACTTTAACGTCTCCTCATCTTCTTGGTGTAGGCTGCGCTGCAGTTCGCCTCATTTGAAAGTTGCTTGCGACACTGCGTCCGCGGTCAGCTCTTGACTTCCTCACAGCTTCGTCCGACTTCACTCGAAACGAAATGCGAGGACGGAAACATGAGCGAAGCGGCAAAAAGCACGATCGATCAGGAAGAGGTGGACCGCTTCTCGGCGATGGCGGCGGAATGGTGGAGCCCTACCGGCAAGTTCAAGCCGCTGCACAAGTTCAATCCCGTACGGCTCGCCTACATCCGCGACAGAGCAGCGGAAAACTTCGGACGCGACATCCGTAGCGCGAAGCCGCTGGACGGTCTTCGCGTCCTCGATATCGGCTGCGGTGGCGGCTTGCTGTCGGAGCCGGTTGCGCGGATGGGCGCCAGCGTCGTTGGTGCGGATCCATCGGAGAAGAACATCGGCATTGCCTCGACGCATGCGAAGGCCTCCGGTGTGCCTGTCGATTATCGGGCGGTGACGGCCGAACAACTTGCGGAGGCCGGCGAAACTTTCGACATCGTCCTCAACATGGAAGTCGTGGAACACGTCGCCGACGTCGATTTTTTCCTGACCACCTGCGCCGGGATGGTTCGCCCGGGTGGCCTGATGTTCGTCGCGACTATCAATCGGACGATGAAGGCAGCCGCACTCGCCATTTTTGCCGCAGAAAATATCCTGCGGTGGCTGCCGCGTGGCACGCATCAGTATGAGAAGCTGGTCCGTCCGGAAGAGATCGAAAAGCCCGTGACGGCAAACGGCCTCTCGATCATCGATCGCACGGGCGTCTTCTTCAATCCGCTGTCAAATCAGTGGAATCTGTCGAAGGACATGGACGTAAACTACATGATGCTGGCGAAACGTACCGTATAGAGTTTGCGGGGGGCAGATGCCCCTCGGCGTGCCTACCGTGAGCCACAGCATTCTTTGAAGGGTTTGCCGGAGCCGCATGGGCACAGGTCGCGACTGCGTCGTTGCAGACGACCGATCAAGCGCACCTTCGCCGCCGACGGCAGCGACGATGCCACGAAAGCCGCCAACTTTGCCGAAAGACCTGGCACCACCAGGCGACGGCCGGATTTGAACCCGCGCCACGCGCGCTCGGCCACATAGTCGGAGCTGAGCTTGGGCAGGATCTTGAACAGTGCAGCCCGGCCCGCGCCTGACCGCTCCAGGAACTCCGTCGCAACAGGTCCGGGCGCGACACAGGTCACCGTCACGCCGGTCGATTTGACCTCCTGATGCAACGCCTCCGAAAAGGAGCGAACGAAGGCCTTGCTGGCGTAGTACAGCGCCATGTTCGGACCCGGGGTGAAGCCGGCAATGGAACCGAGGTTGAGTACGCCGCCGCGCCCACGGGCCACCATTCCCGGCAGGAAATGCAGCGTCATATCGGTCAGCGCGCGAATGTTGACGTCGACCATGCCGAGCTGGTCTGCAATCGGAAGCGCTGTCGCCGGACCGCGCAAACCATAGCCGGCACTGTTCACCAAAACGTCGCAGACCAAGCCGTTGGCCGTGAGGAAGTCCTTCAGTCGCGTCGAGGCGTCGACCGCGAGAAGGTCGAGCGAGAAGGTGGATGCTTCGCCACCGGCCGCTTTCACATCGTCTGCGGCGGCAGCCAGCCCGTCCAACGACCGCGCAACGAGGACGACAATCGCACCTTCGCATGCGGCGACCTTAGCGATCGCCCGGCCAATGCCGCGGGACGCGCCGACCACGACGACGGCGGGGCGCAATGTTTCACGTTGTTTGTCAGTCATGATGCCTTTCCCGACGCCGCCTCGCCGGGGATCGCTCCACTTGAAGCCATGTCTCGGACTTCATCCGTGATGGCTCCGTTCAAAATGTTTTCGAAGCGAATCAGGGCGCGGGCTACATTGGCGCCATCCATCACCCGATGGTCATAGTGGATGCGGACGGTGACCGTTCCGTCTTCGGAAATCGGGCCATAATTGAAAATGGTGGTCAGCGGCGTCAGCGGGTTCAGCGATTCTGCGCCCAGGCCCGAATAGACCGACAGCTGGAATGTACCGAAGCGGCGTCCACGCTGCCGCCCGAGGTTGAGCCCCAGCCACATCAGCAGCCAACGAATCGGGCCAGGCGCGCGCGCAAATTTCAGAGCCTTGCGGAACTGCTTGATCTCCTGAACAGGCTTTGACCTGGCGGCCAGAAACAGTTCCTCGATCTCCCCTATTGACCGATGCTCCGGATCTTGGATCGTGCTCAATAGCACGATCCGCTCGCCCTCGTGCTCGCGCTCGTGAGCGACGGAGGCAATACTGACCGGATATTCGTAGAGCTGGGGCCGGGGCAGCTTGACATAAGCGCGCCGCAGTTCCGGCACGTCCTGGCTGAGAAGCGCATAACCCTTCAGGAACAACACGGTCCAGGATGTCTTGCTCTGTTGCGCCATCCTCGCTTGCTGTAATGGCCCGAGGTTCATCTGCCGCTGCACCGTGACGCGCGGCACGCCGATCGAGAACCGCATGAGGTCTCCGACCAGACGTCGTGATGGCGAAAGCTTGATGGCACGTCCCCGCATCATGCGTCCTCTAGTAGATGTAGGGGATAATTCGCTTTGTCCGGTCCATGTAGGCACGATACTCAGGGCCAAAAATCTCCAGCATCATGCGCTCCTCCTTGTCCACCCGCAAAAAGTAGAGGACTGCGAAGCCGATCACGCCCGCCAGCCCAACCACCCAATTTGCCAGCAGAAATACCTGGCCGAGCGCCATCAGCAGAAAGGACGTGTACATGGGGTGGCGCACAAATGCGTAGGGACCGTGGGAAATCAGCTCGTGCTTCTCGCGAATCTGCAGGGTGATCGACCAGTTGCGGCCGAGCGCCTTATGCGTCCTGCGGAAGACCCACATGGCTGTGCAAAACAATATTGCGCCAAGGATCACCGCCCATGAATGCGCCGTATAGTCGGCAGCCTCCGGCCTCCCCGTCGCGACATAGAAGCCGGGAACGAAGGCAAGCCCCAGGAGCGCGGCCGAAAGACCTACCGATTCAACTCCCGAACGACGGTCGCTGACGACCCTCGTTCGCCTCGCGCGACGTTCCGAAGGATAGCGAATTGCGTACCAGGCGATAATGCCAAGTACCCACACAATTTTACCAATGAGAGCAACACTCAATTCAGATCACCGGAGCCCTTCGTCGATCATGCGGACGCGATGACCCGATGGGCTCGCTCCGCAGTCACGTATTCATCTCTCGAAGCTTTGTAATGAACTCTTGCGGACGAAGCCAGATGCTGGGTGTCTTGTATCCCATGGAACGTGCGATCTCGCCGACGAAATTGTTGCAATTGTCGACCGTGGCCTGCCACAGCTTCGATTTTGCCTGCAGTTGGCGAATGAAGGCGACGGTCTTGTTGTACTCGGCTTCCGTCAACAATATGCGCCAACTTGCCGAACGATAGGCTTCTTCAAGGTCTCCATCTGTCGCTCCGGTCGACGCGGGAACGGGAATGAAGTGCCCGAGAACGTAAGGCGCGGCGTCTTCAGAAGCAGGCGCAAGCCCGGCGACCTGCGGATTGATCATCCCGCCGGACTTGTTCAGGCGCCCGAAGACCGCATAGGTATGGCCATAGGTCAGCGCGTAGCGTGAACGGAATTCGATGAAATACTGGCCCTCCCGCTGGGAGGCTTTGCTGACCTGCGCGCCACTTGCGTTCGAGGTGAACCTCGGTTGTGGCGGCTTGTCGTCCGATTGGCAAGATGTGAGCGCGAGGGCGATGAGAAACAGGAGGGATTGGTGGCCTTTTGCAAGCGTCATAACTACGCTTCATCTCCGAGATCGAATGAGCACAGACTACCACGCAAAAGTGCCAGCCTAAGGTTGTGCATTTGCCCGCAGGCAGCCCGGCTCCGACAACGATTTGGGGGAGGGGCCACGAAGTCCCTCCCCCTTCCTCAAAGGTCAGATGTTACTTGGTGATTGGTGCGGCCTCTGCCACTGGCGGCGGGGCTTTGCCCTTGCCTTTACCAACTGATCCGCAAGCCGTCAGGCTCGAAACGGAAAACAACGCAACAAGGCACATTATTAGGATTCTGCTCATCAAGTAGTCCTCTCCGTTAGCATGGAATAGGTTATCGAAGGCAACGATTCTACTAATAGCGGTAAAATAGCCCCAAGCCAAGTGCAGAAAGGGCACAGTGCGCCCGTCGCGTCGCGCAAGCGACCCGCAGTGCTAACAGACGGTGGCAATATCGATACAAAATGTAAGTATCATATGACCAAAACGCTGGTCCCCACGGGCGCCCGACCGTAGAGGTGAACGATGTCTTCATTGGTCATACGGATGCAACCATTCGACACCGCCTGTCCGATCAGCCACGGCTCGTTCGTTCCATGGATTCGGAAGTAGGTATCCTGCCCGCCGCGGTAGAGATAAAGTGCCGCCGCACCGAGAGGATTGTTTTCCCCTCCGGGAACCCCGCCGGCATACTGCGCCAACCGCGGCTTGCGTTCGATCATGCTAGCAGTCGGCGTCCACGATGGCCACTCGGCCTTTCGCCCGACAACGGCATTGCCCTTCAGAGTAAGACCTTCCTCGCCGACTGCGACGCCATAGCGTGTCGCGCGGCCCTCTGGCTCGACGTAGTAAAGGTAGCGTTCGTAGGTGTTGACAACGATACTGCCCGGCTGCTCGCTGCCCGAATATGCAACCTCCCGTCGCCGGATACGGGAACTCGTCGAAGAAAAGGGATTCTCTATCGGCCAACTCGCCGTCGTGCATCCAGAGGCCATCAAAGCCACACAGCCCAAGATTAGGCTACGGCGCGTAATATGGTCGTTATCCATCGTTACCTGCTGATAATGGTGAGCCCTATCGTTTTCCTTTAGCATCCCGTTGTTTTCTGGCCAAGTCATCGGCGGACCGCTGCAGCGCTCTTCTGTGCAGAAACCTCCCTATCGTTGTATAAGTCCTTCATAATGTCGTCCCGTCAGAGGGCGCCTCTTGCGGCAACAGGTGCCGCAAAGCTAGGTTGGAACGGTTCGCGCCGTAGCGCCGGTGCCCTACACGGGCTTTCAGGCAGGTTGCAACTGTTCGCGTTTGAATTGGTCTGGCTGCAGGGAGCGGTAGCAAGAAACGATGAATCTTGGTTTCGAAGGAAAAGTAGCGATTGTCACCGGCGCGGGCTCTGGCATCGGCGCGGCCATCTCCCGGCAATTGGCCGAGGAGGGTGCGGAGGTTGTTGTCGCGGATATCAATGCCGAAGCAGCAGAGCGCGTTGCCGCGGAGATTCGCGGAAAGGGGGGCAAATCTCGCCATTTTGTCGTCGATGTCACCGATGCGGCGGCGGTTGAAAAGCTGATTGCAACGGTCGCCGAAATGTGCGGAGGCCCGCATCTTGCAGTCAACAATGCCGGCGTCGACGGCGTGCGCAGGGCGACGGGCGACTACCCGCTCGACAACTGGCACAAACTGATGGACGTCAACCTCAACAGCGTTTTCTACTGCATGAAGTACGAGATCGCGGCCATGCTGGCCGGCGGTGGCGGGGCGATCGTCAACGTGTCGTCCGTGCTCGGTGCCGTCGCATTGCCAATTGCATGTGCCTATACGGCGGCCAAGCACGGCGTCGTCGGGCTGACAAAGGCCGCGGCTATCGAATATGCGCGCTTGGGCATCCGCATCAATGCGGTCGGCCCCGGCTGGATTGAAACACCGCTTTCGTCAGAACATCGCGATATTGCGAGCAGTCGCCGCATGGAGGCACTGCAGCCGATGGGCCGGCGCGGCACGCCGGAGGAAGTGGCAGCGCTCGTCTGCTTCCTATTGTCAGAGCAAGCAAGCTTCATCACCGGCAGCTACCATCTCGTGGACGGAGCATACAGCGCGCACTAGCTTAATTCACATCGTCGGGCAGAACAGGCAGGGCGGCAATCTCGATGCCCTCCTCAAGGAGTGCTTGGGCTTCATCCATAGTGGTCTGCCCGATGATCCCGCGGGCGTCGCTCTCTCCATAGTGGATCTTGCGCGCTTCCTCGGGAAACCGTGTTCCGACATCCTCGGAATTCGCCTTGATCGTCGCAACAGCCTCTTTTAGCTTCTGGAACGCGTCCCGACGCATCGTATCCATCGCGAGCGTCTGCATTTCGTCCTTCTTGCGCGCCGTCGAAACGGACGGCGCCATCAGGAGCTTGGAGATGGACGCGGAATTGCAGACGGGACAGGTTAGAAATCCTGATGCGACCTGGCGATCGAAATCGGCGCTTTCGGAAAACCAGCCTTCGAATTCATGGGTATTTTCACAACGCAGGGAATAACGGATCAAGCGGCCACACCTCCTGCAGCTGCCCCTGTAGCCCTCTCGATGGAAAAATCACGGCCATTTTTCAGGTTCGGAATCTTGTCATGGGCGGCCTTGACGGCAGCGGTGTCAATGTCGGCGATGATGACGGCCTCCTCGGTTGGGCCGGCCGAAGCCAGTACACGGCCCCACGGATCGATGATCATCGAATGACCAAAAGTCTCTCGTCCGTCCTCGTGACGACCCGCCTGAGCAGCGGCAATCACAAAAACGCCGTTCTCGATTGCGCGCGCGCGCAGCAGGATTTCCCAATGCGCTTCGCCGGTCTGCTTCGTGAAGGCGGCAGGCACCGTCATCACTTCAGCGCCCGCAACGGCCTGGGCGCGGAAAAGTGCGGGGAAGCGAACATCGTAGCAGATCGCAAAGCCCATTTCGGCGAAGGGAAGCGACAATACGCGCACCTCGGACCCCGGGCGGTAGGCCGCGCTCTCGCGCCAGCTTTCGCCGTTGTCGAGATCGACGTCGAACATGTGGATCTTGTCATAACGATTGAGGATCCTGCCATCAGGGCCGAAGAGATAGCCGCGGTTGGCGAGCTTCCCGTCATCCAGCGCGATTGCGGTAGATCCCACGTGCATGAAGATGCCCAGATCCCGTGCTAGCTCCGAACCGGTCCGGACGATGACATCAGTGGTTTCGTCGCGCAGGAGGGCCTTGGCAGCCGCCCGGTCGCGCTGCAGCATGCCTGTCATCTCAGGTGTCTGCACATACGTCGCGCCCAGGCCCGCAGCCTCGCGGACGAGGCGCGCCATCGCCGCCGCGTTCCTCTCGGGATCGACGCCGGAACACATCTGGATGGCGGCCGCCGTAAACGTCATCGCTCTTCCTTACGCAGCAAGCAGAGGATCAAGCCCACCGGCACGATCCAACGCATAGAGATCATCACATCCGCCGACATGCTGCTCGCCAATAAAAATCTGCGGGAAGGTCGTGCGACCGTTGGACTTGCCGATCATCTCCTGGCGAAGCTCCGGCGCAGAGGTTGCATCGTGCTCGACGAAATCGACGCCCTTTTCGGACAGCAGCGTTTTGGCGCGCGCGCAATAACCGCAGGCTTGGCGCGTATAGATGGTGACGGGTGCCATGAGGACTCCAGACAATACAGGTTATCTTTTCGTCATATAGTTTCTGAAAGAGCCCTTGCAAAGGTCAAAACCATGATGTCCGCCGCTCCTGCCTTGCGCAATACCTTCGCTGCCGCGGGAACCGTGGCACCGGTCGTGTAGACATCGTCGACAAGGATAAGCCGTTTGCCGAAGGCGTCGTTGTCCCGCGCCTTGGCGATGGCAAAGACACTGCCAACATTTTCTTCGCGCGCCTTTGCGCCGAGGCCCACCTGAGGGCGGGTGCGTTTGATACGCATCAATGTTGCAGGCAAAGCGTCTTGCCGGATTGCTGCGCGAGATGACGCGCCAGCTCGGCCGCCTGGTTGAATTTGCGCGAAAACATGCGGCTTCGATGCAGCGGTATCGGCAAGATGGCGTCACAGCACTCGACCATCCCGTCACTCGCCCTGAGCATCCACTCGGCCATCATCGGCGCGAGATCTGTTCGGTCGCGACATATCAGACCACGCACCAGCTGGCGCACCGGCTCGTCAGGAAAAGCGGCAGACCGCAGCCGCTCGAAAGGCGGCAGATTGGCAATCGCCTCAGCATGAGGATGCCAGACCCAAGATCATGCGAGAACGGTATGCCAAGGACTTCGCAATACGGCCGTTCAATGAAGCGCATTTTGGACCAGCACGTCGGACAAAGGCCGTTGTGGCGGCCGGTGGCGGTCCCGCAAACCACGCATCCCGGCGGATAGACGAGGTCAACCAGCAGCCCGAAGGAACGCATCAGAAGCAGCCCTTTCAGCTGCATGGGCAATGGCAATCTCCTAGGTCCCATTGCCCCCTCAACCCTGTCGGGAAAGACTAGCGCGTTTCGCCTCTGAGGAAAATCGCCTTGCGGCACTGGTTCCGCGGGACTATGCAACGCGCCATGGATATCATCTTCGACCAGGCCCGGATCGCCACGAACCGGCATCGCGCGCTTTTCAACCACGACCCGAAGGCGACCTTCCTCCTCGATATCGCCGCAGAAGAACTCGGCGAGCGCCTCGCCGTGGTCGAACGGACCTTCGAGCACGCGGTCGAACTACATGGCGCCACGGGTGCTGCGGCCCGCGCTGCGATCGCGACCGGCAAGATCGGACAACTGACGCGCGTCGAGAGCGAACGAGCTTATGCTGAGGCGCAAGAGGCCTTCATCGAAGCCGCGCTGGAGGAGGTTCCCCTGGAGCCGCAGTCGGTCAACCTTGTGCTGGCGCCGCTCAGCCTTCACCTAACCAACGACACCCCCGGCGTCTTCATCCAAATTCGTCGCGCCCTCAAGCCAGATGGGCTCTTTCTTGCCGCGGTTCCCGGGTCGGGCACGTTGCAGGAATTGCGCGAGGTGCTGCTCGCAACCGAGATAGAGATGACGGGTGGTGCGAGCCCGCGGGTGATCCCCTTCGCTGACGTCCGCGATGTCGGCGGTCTGATGCAGCGCGCCGGCTTTGCCCTGCCGGTGATCGACGCCGAGACCTATACGGTTCGCTACGATTCGATCTTTCCGCTGATGAGGGACCTGCGGGCAATGGGCATGACCAACCCGCTCGTCGCGCGCAGTCGCAAGCCTTTGACGCGCGCCTTTTTCATGCGGGCGGCTGAAATCTATGCCGAACGCTATGCCGATTCGGACGGCCGGATCAGAGCGACCTTCTCAATTATCTATGTCTCGGGATGGGCGCCGCACGAAAGCCAGCAAAAGCCGCTTCGCCCTGGCTCGGCAAAGGTGAGGCTCGCCGACGCGCTGAAGGTCGAGGAGCATAAGCTGAAGCAATAGAAATCGGCTTAGTTGGGGAACTGGTTGGCGATATAGCTCAAGATGCTGTTGATATCACCACCAAGCACCTGCGCCCCACCAATGAGAGCGACGGATATGAGGGCCGCAATCAGGCCGTATTCGATCGCGGTTGCGCCACGGATGTCTGCCAGAAATGCCCTTACTACTCGCATACCCACCTCGGCGCTAAGCGGCAGTCATCTATCACGTTGCGGCTGCCGCTGCAGCAACGCCAGTCTCAGCAGCCAGCCCCGCTTCCGTAACCCTGCACCACGCAAACGGAACCTGGCGTCTCCTGAAGGACGCTCCGGCGGATCGTATAGCGCTTGCCGCTCTCGGTCTTCGGAATTGAGCCCGTCGTAATTGTATCGAATTCGGACGGCGCACTCGCGAAGACGCTCGACTTGGACTTGTCGGCAAGCATCGGCGTCAAGATCAAAGTCAAGGCCACAACAGCCGTACCAAACAGCAGCGCGATGTTCAGCACTCCCGTTCTGCTCGAGGCAGTCGAGGCCTGTTCTTTCTCTCTCACAGCTTTCCAGAAATCGTCGTCCATGCGTCAAGCCTTCTACACACACGCCAGTTGCTTGATTGAGGCCGATATTTGGCAGAAGGTGTTAAACGATCCATTAATATCCACACGCAAATTGGACGCGCGCAGGATAATAATCAGAAGCTTCTAAAGTAGATCCTGCAAAATCGGAATAAGCGGCTCGTCAGCGGGTGGCATCGGGTAGTCGCGTAGAGCCTGCGGCTTCACCCATTTCAACGCTTGCCCTTCTTTCCCGTGCGGAATTCCTTCATAGCGCCGGCAGACATAGAGCGGCATCAGAAGATGGAACTTCTCATAGGTATGGCTGGCAAAACTGAGCGGCGCCAGACATGCGACCTTGGTCGTGATCCCAAGCTCTTCGTGAAGCTCGCGCACCAGCGATTCCTCCGGCGTCTCGCCCGGCTCGACCTTGCCGCCCGGAAACTCCCAAAGTCCGGCAAGCGACTTTCCCGCGGGGCGCTGCGCCAGCAAAATGCGCCCGTCGGAATCGATCAGCGCGCAGGCAGCAACAAGAAGGATGCTTCGGGCGGCGTCGCTCATCGCGACGGTTCCTGCCGCCAATAGGAATAGCGGTAAGCCTCGTGGAAGCCGAGCCGTTCGTAGAGCGCCAAAGCCGGAGCGTTCGTCGCCTTCACCTGCAACCAGGCGGAACGGGCGCTGCGCATCCTCGCCCAGCGCAGGGCGGACGTCAGGATTTCCAGGCCAAGCCCTTCGCGGCGTCGCTCCTTGGCGACGGAAAGCGACATGATGCCGGCAAGATCATTGTCCTGGACGCAAAGCACGGTCGCAAGCGGCCCCGTCTGCGGATCCTCGATCATGAACAGGCCCGAGGGCGGCTTGATCGCGTTGATGATCTCCGCAAGCGCCGGCTTGAGCTTGGACGAGACGCCGTCGGTGGCCAGATTGGCATCCACGAAACGGCCGATATCGTGCGTTGGCAGGTGATCGAGCGTGTCCGGCAGGTCTGCGTGCGCGAGATCGCAGGTCATGACGATCGTCTCGTCGAACGAGGTCCACTGCTGCTCCCGCACGAGGTCGATCAGCACCGACGAGGCGAGCGGCGTCTGCCGCAGGACCGCCGGGCGACCATAAGCTTCGAACTTGCGGCTTGCCTTGGCAAGCCGAATCTCGACGTCGCGGTGATCCGAAGGATCGAGCGGCACGATCGAGTTCAGCCGATTGGACGGATGCCCCGCGGTTAGCCGTACCTGCCAACTGCCGTCATACTGCACGGATGAGGCAGGCCAGGCCCGGAAGCCGACGGCCTCCAGCCTGCGCACGAGCGGCAGATTCGCCTTCTTGGGTAATGTTTCAGTCAATGAAAGATCAGCTCCGGTAGTCACCGTTGATGGCGACATACTCCTTTGTAAGGTCGCACGTCCAGACCGTGGCGGTCCCGTTTCCGAGACCAATGTCCACCTTCACAGGGATATCCTGCTTTCTCATCACGTTGGTTGCAGCTTCCTCGGAATAGCCGGCGTCGCGCTCGCCGTTGACGGCAACACGCACATCACCGAACCAGATCGCCAGCCGGTCGCGGTCGGCCATTTCGCCCGACTTGCCGACGGCCATGACGATGCGGCCCCAGTTGGCATCCTCGCCGGCGGCTGCGGTCTTGACGAGTGGCGAATTGGCGATCGAGAGAGCGATCTTCTTGGCCGCGGCATGGCTTTCGGCGCCTGTCACGGTAATCTCGAGCATCTTGGTCGCGCCTTCGCCGTCGCGAACGACCTGCAACGCAAGATCCTTGAGAAGATCGTTAAGGGCAGCGCGGAAGGAGGCAAGGCGCGCGTCACCGGCGTTCTCAACACGAGCCTGACCGTCTTCGGCGGCCGCACCCGTTGCAAACAGCATCAGCGTGTCCGATGTCGAGGTATCGCTATCGACCGTCATCGAATTGAACGTCGGATCGACACCGGCAGACAGGAGCGACTGCAGCGCGGCGGGGGCAATATCAGCGTCGGTGACGACGAAAGAGAGCATGGTCGCCATATCAGGCGCAATCATGCCGGCGCCCTTTGCGATCCCGTTGATCGTCACCTTCACGCCGCCGATCTCCGCGCTGCGGGTGGCGACCTTCGGATAGGTGTCGGTCGTCATGATCGCCTTGGCTGCCTCGAACCAGAAGTCGCCGGTCGCATCCTTGTACATCTGGTCAAGAACGCCGG
This sequence comes from Rhizobium sp. BK060, assembly GCF_014193145.1. Lineage (NCBI taxonomy): Bacteria > Pseudomonadati > Pseudomonadota > Alphaproteobacteria > Hyphomicrobiales > Rhizobiaceae > Rhizobium > Rhizobium sp. BK060. Next base: position 25,443 of record NZ_JACHYW010000037.1, on the reverse strand, counting down.
AGAATTTCGTCGCGTCCAGCGGTTCGCCGATGACGCCAGTGGAAGCGAGGTAAACTTCGTCCTCGCCGCAGCCGACAGCGGCAGCAGCGGACTTTGCCGTCAGCGCCGTCGCCTCGCGGCCCTTAAGTCCGGTAAATGCATTGGCATTGCCGGAATTGACGACGACGGCGCGTGCAGCGCCATGCGGCAGGTTTGCGCGGCAGAAGTCGACAGGTGCCGACGGGCACTTCGAGCGGGTAAAAACGCCGGCGACCGCGGCCGGCTTGTCGAACACCATCATCAGCACGTCGGTGCGGTTCTTGTACTTGATGCCGGCTGATGCAGTGGCCATGCGCACGCCACGCAAGGCCGGCACGGTGGCATAGGATTTCGGAGCGAGCGGAGAAACGGAACCGGACATGGCGATCGACCTGGTGGCTGGAAGGATTTTCCGGGCGAAGTATAAGCCGGCTCGCCCTGCGGAAATACGACAACTGTTATGGTGAAGGGCCCGGAAGAACCGGGCCCTGCATTCTAGATTACTGTTGCGGCTGCGCGGCGGGCTCATCACCCGGCTGCGGCTGCTTGTTGGCATCCTCGTAGCCCTTGCGCAGCGGCTCGTCGGTGATCTCGACCTTGGACTTTTCCTTGGCGGCAGCGAGAAGCGCGAGATACTTGTCACGCATGACGAGCTGGCGAACCTGGTCCTTGACCTGATCGAAGGCCGGCGGAGGGGCGTCGCGCTTATCCTCGACGAGGATCACGTGATAGCCAAAATCGGTTTTCACAGGGGTCTTGGTATAGGTACCCTTCTCAAGTGCGAAGGCAGCCACTTCGAATTCCTTGACCATGCGGCCCTTGGTGAAATAGCCGAGATCGCCGCCGTCAGCCTTGTTCGGATCGGTGGACTTTTCCTTCGCCAGGTCCGCGAAGTTCTTGCCGGCGTCGAGCTGCTTAATGACGTCCTTGGCCTCATCCTCGGTCTTCACCAGGATATGGCGGGCGTGCACTTCTTCCTGCTTCGGGAGTGCTGCAACTTCCTTGTCGTAGCGCGCTTTGACTTCCTCATCGGTGACCGTATCGACGACGTGCTTCTTGAAATAAGCGTTGTGCAGTTCGCGATCGGCGAGATACTGCATGCGCTTCTTGAATTCGGCTGTCTGGTCGAGCTTTTCGGCAATCGCGTCCTGCGCCAGCAGCTTGACGTCGATGGCAGCGGACAGGGCGGCGACCTTTTTCTGGTCGTCCGGAAGCTGTGCGAGTTGCGGGTCGAGATTGGCGACGGCCAGATCGAGATCCGACTGATGAATCTCGACATCGCCGACCTTGGCAACGACGGCATCTGGCTTGTCTTCCGCATGGACCGGCGCATGAAACGCAACGAACGTTGCGAACGCCATCACAGCGATTTTGTTGTAGTTCAACATCAAATAACCCTTCACAGTTAAACCCACCGGCTTCAACGTCGTGAATCCAGCCTGAAACAGCCATCAACACCGGAATGTGGCCTTTCTATATCAGCCAAATCCGTTGACATCATTCGACCCCCCTCTTATCTGTCACGCAACCTCGCGTCCAGAAAAGTTTCCTGGCGTTTCGAGACGTGTGCCTGAAATTCGGCCGGGCTACGGATAAGAAAAGCCGGGGAAGAATATTGAGAAAGGACCAGTCATATGGTCAGCTTTGGCGGTATAGCCCGCAAAATATTTGGCTCTGCCAATGATCGCCGCGTGCGGTCCTTCCAGCCGAACGTCGCAGCCATCAATGCCATCGAAGAAAAGACGAAGGCCTTGAGCGACGAGCAGCTGGCTGCGCAGACGGTCGAGTTCCGCAAGATGCTTGCAGACGGCAAGACGCTGGACGACATCCTCGTTCCGGCCTTTGCGGTCGTGCGCGAGGCGTCGCGCCGCGTTCTCGGCATGCGACCCTTTGACGTACAGCTGATTGGCGGCATGATCCTCAATGACGGCGCCATCGCCGAGATGAAGACCGGCGAAGGTAAGACCCTCGTCGCTACGCTCCCGGTCTACCTGAACGCGCTCGCCGGCAAGGGCGTGCACGTCGTCACCGTAAACGACTACCTCGCCCGGCGCGACGCCGCCACCATGGGCAAGATCTACGGCTTCCTCGGCTTGACCACGGGCGTCATCGTCCACGGCCTCTCGGACGAAGAGCGCGCAGCAGCCTATAACTGCGACATCACCTACGCGACCAACAACGAACTCGGCTTTGATTATCTGCGCGATAACATGAAGTACGAGAAGAGCCAGATGGTCCAGCGCGGCCATAACTTCGCGATCGTCGACGAAGTGGACTCGATCCTCGTCGACGAAGCGCGCACGCCGCTGATCATCTCGGGACCGCTCGACGACCGCTCCGATCTCTACAACACGATCGACGCCTTCATCCCGCTTTTGTCGGAAGGCGATTACGAGATCGACGAGAAGCAACGCTCCGCCAACTTCTCCGAGGAAGGCACGGAAAAGCTGGAGAACCTGCTACGCCAGGCTGGCCTGCTGAAGGGCGCTTCGCTCTACGATATCGAGAACGTGGCGATCGTCCATCACGTCAACAACGCGCTCAAGGCTCACAAGCTGTTCCAGCGCGACAAGGACTACATCGTCCGCAACGACGAGATCGTCATCATCGACGAATTCACCGGCCGCATGATGCCGGGCCGCCGTTATTCGGAAGGCCAGCACCAGGCGCTGGAAGCCAAGGAAAAGGTGCAGATCCAGCCGGAAAACCAGACGCTGGCCCAGATCACCTTCCAGAACTATTTCCGCATGTACGACAAGCTGGCCGGTATGACCGGTACAGCGCAGACCGAAGCGGAGGAGTTCGGCAACATCTACGGCCTCGACGTCATCGAGGTGCCGACCAACCTGCCGATCCAGCGTAGCGACGAGGACGACGAGGTCTACCGGACCTTCGAGGAGAAGTACAAGGCGATCATCGCCGAGATCGCCGACGCGCAGAAGCGCGGCCAGCCGGTTCTTGTCGGCACGACCTCGATCGAAAAGTCCGAATACTTGGCCGACCTGATGCGCAAGCAGGGCTTCAAGGACTTTCAGGTCCTGAACGCCCGCTACCATGAGCAGGAAGCCTATATCGTCGCGCAGGCCGGCGTGCCGGGTGCGGTCACGATCGCCACCAACATGGCAGGCCGCGGTACCGACATCCAGCTCGGCGGCAACCTTGAAATGCGTGTCGAGCGCGAGCTTGGCGACGTTGAGCCCGGTCCCGAACGCGACGCCAAAGCCGAAGCGATCCGCGAAGAGATCAAGCAGCTCAAGGAAAAGGCGCTTGCCGCCGGTGGCCTTTACGTGATCGCCACCGAGCGCCACGAAAGCCGCCGCATCGACAACCAGCTGCGCGGCCGTTCCGGCCGTCAGGGTGACCCCGGCCGCTCGAAGTTCTACCTGTCGCTTCAGGATGACCTGATGCGCATCTTCGGCTCTGACCGCATGGACAGCATGCTGCAGAAGCTCGGTCTCAAGGAAGGCGAAGCCATCGTCCATCCCTGGATCAACAAGGCTCTGGAGCGCGCGCAGAAGAAGGTCGAAGCCCGCAACTTCGATATCCGTAAAAATCTCCTGAAGTACGACGACGTTCTGAACGATCAGCGCAAGGTGATCTTCGAGCAGCGCCTTGAGCTGATGGAATCGCCGAACATCTCCGAGACCGTTTCCGATATGCGCCGTGAGGTCATCGAAGACCTTGTCGAGAAGCATATTCCAGAACGCGCCTATGCCGAGCAGTGGGATGTCGCCGGCCTGAAGGAACGGACCGCCGCTCTGCTCAATCTCGATATGCCGATCGAGGACTGGGTGAAGGAAGAAGGTATTGGCGAGGACAACATTCGCGAGCGCCTGACGGAAGCGTCGAATGCGGCCTTCACCGAGAAGGCCGAGCGCTTCGGTCCCGATATCATGCACTATGTCGAGCGCTCGATCGTGATGCAGACGCTCGACCACCTGTGGCGCGAGCATATCGTCAACCTCGACCACCTGCGCTCCGTCATCGGCTTCCGCGGCTACGCGCAGCGCGATCCGCTGCAGGAATACAAGTCGGAAGCGTTCGAGCTCTTCACCTCGCTGCTCAACAACCTGCGCGAAGCCGTAACCGCACAGATGATGCGCGTCGAGCTCGTGCAGCAGGCGCCGGCCGAGCCGGAACCACCATTCATGCAGGCGCACCACCTCGATCCGAATACCGGCGAAGATGATTTCGCGCCCGCCTACCTGGCCTCGGAAGTGGTTGTCGCCCCGGAAAACCGCAATCCGGCCGACCCGTCAACCTGGGGCCATGTTGGCCGCAACGAAGCCTGCCCCTGCGGCTCCGGCAAGAAGTTCAAACACTGCCACGGCGCCTTCGCACAGGCTTGAGCCTGGCCGGCACGCTGAGTACAAGGCCCTTGCGATGGGAACGTCGCGAGGGCTTTCTCACTTCCGGATGCCCGCTCCGGCCCATGCACAACTCTTGATTTTATAATCCGCGCGAATTTCAGCCACATAACCGTCGCTTTGTTCATCGAGCTTGGCGCCATATTCAACCAGATTGCCGAGAACGTGATGAACATTGGTGCCCTGACGGCTCCCTATTTCAGTCAATGGGAAACGGCGTCGATGACGCTGCCCGTACTTGAAAGCGGGGCGTCTGCACTGATGAAAGACCCGCTCTGGCGCCAGTCAGGCGCCGAGACCACCGAGGAATATGCCCGCTGGGCCGTTAATATCTGCGGCATGGCATGCCTGAAGATGGCACTTGCCGCACGCGGTGAGACACACCGGACAATCGATCTGGCGCGGGCCTGCACTGCCTTTGGCGGATACGTCGTCAACGAGGCGGACCAATCGATCAAGGGGCTGATCTACGCGCCGTTCGTCACCTTCGTCGGACAGAGCTTCGGCCTCAAGGCCGAAACGATCACCAATCTGCCGACCACTGATATTCCCGATCTGCTCCGGAGGCACATTCTTCATCGCCTCGGTCAAGAGCCAGATCCGGTGGCCGGATCGCGAGCCGCCCTCGCGCGGCGGCCATCTCGTACTGGTGGCGGCGGCAACGCCCGAGACCATCCGCTTCCACAATCCATCCGGCCATGACGTTCAAAGCCAGGCAGACATCGTGCTGTCGCTCTCGACCTTCGACCGCTTCTTCGCTAATCGCGGCGTGGCCATCACGCTCTGACAACATCAACAGGGAACAATCATCATGCCGACCACGCGTTCTGTCGAAAGTGACCGGCCCCGATCCTCGCGCTTGCGGGTAGCTGTCCTGTTCGGCGGGCGCTCGCCCGAGCATGATGTCTCGATCCTGTCGGCAACCAATGTCGTCAATGCCCTCGATCCCGACCGCTACGACGTTCTTCCTGTCTTCGTGACGAAGGAAGGTCAGTGGTTGCTGACGGCACGGCAGACGGAACTGGCGACCGCGGCGGTTGCTAGCGACGCCCCGGAACTCGCACTGCTGCCTGGCGGTCGCGGTCGCTTGCTCGCCATTCCTCAGAATGCAGCCCCCTACGAAGTGCCACCGATCGATATCCTGTTTCCGGTCCTGCACGGCATGCACGGAGAAGATGGGTCGGTCCAGGGGCTGGCCGCCGTCGCCCGCATGCCGCTCGCCGGCTGTGGCATCCTCGGCTCGGCAACCGCCATCGACAAGAACATCGCCAAACGCCTGCTGAAGGAGGCCGGTCTACCGGTGGCGAAGGCCGTCTGCATCGAAGAAGACGCGCAGCCGTCCTTCGACGATGTCGTAAAGGAACTCGGTCTACCGCTGTTCATCAAGCCGGCGCGTCAGGGCTCCTCCGTCGGCGTCAGCAAGGTAACGAGCGCCGAAAGCTTCGCAGCCGCCCTGGCCGAAGGCTTCCGGCACGACAGCAAGCTGCTCGCCGAGGAATTCATCGCCGGCCGCGAGATCGAATTCAGCGTGCTGGAACATGCCGATGGCTCGCTCTTCGTGTCACTGCCGGGCGAGATAGCGCCAGCCGAAGCCCACGGCTTTTACAGCTACGAGGCCAAATATATCGACCAGAACGGCGCAGCGCTCAGGGTCCCAGCACAACTGCCGAAAGAGATCGAGGACGAGCTGCGCCGCACCGCAGCCAATGCTTTCAAGGCGCTCGGCTGCGATGGAATGGCGAGGGTCGATTTCTTTTTAACGCCCGACATGTCCTTCGTCGTCAACGAACTCAACACCATACCTGGCTTCACCAATATCAGCATGTATGCCAAGGCCATGGCGGCGAGCGGCGTCAGCTATGCCGAGGTTCTCGACCGGTTGATCGAACGTGCGCTTTCCCGGCCAGATCGCTGATATCAGCCGCTCCAGCGGTTCGGCCGAATGACGCTGTCACAACCGTTTCTTAACGCTGTTCTGGCAAGACTTCCGCTAGGATTTGCCTGAAGAGTTTTGCGTGTTTGTGATGGCGGTCATTGAGACGGCGGAAAAGATGCTGCCTGCGGGTCTGCGCCCGGCGGGGAGTCGTATGCTGCGCTCCCTCGCTGCCGTTCTCACCGCGCGGGGCGAGAAGGCCGCCGCCCAGCGCATGGCGCTGATCGCCTTCTCCATCCGCATTGCCAGCGCCGCCCTCGCCTTTCTGTCGCAGATCGTCCTGGCGCGCCTGATGGGCGAATACGAGTACGGAATCTTCGTATTCATCTGGGTGCTGATCGTCCTCTTCGGCGATCTTTCCTGCCTCGGCTTCCACACCGCGATCGTCCGCTTCCTGCCGCAATACAAGGCAGCAGGCGCTCTTGAGAAGATCCGCGGGCTGACGGGCACCGCCCGCATCTTCGGATTGCTTTCGGGCACGGCCGCGCTTGCCATCGGCATGATCGCTCTGCAAGTCTTCCGCGACAGGATCGAGAACTACTACGTCGTGCCGATCTTCCTCGGACTGATCGCCATGCCGATGATCGCCCTCGGCGATATTCTGGAAGGCACGTCGCGTGCCAACCACTGGCCGGTCATGGCGTTGAGCCCCGCTTACATCGTCCGGCCGATCCTCATCATCCTCTTCATGCTGACCGCGATCGGCCTCGGCGCCCCGCATACGGCGGTGACGGCGATGCAAGCAGCGCTCGCGGCTACCTATGTCACCGCCGTCGGGCAATACGTGGCAACCCTCCTGCGCCTGCGTCGGCACTACCAGGAAGGTCCGCGCGCGGTCGATTTTCTCGGCTGGCTTGGCGTAGCCTTCCCGATCTTCCTCATCGAGGGTGTCAGCTTCCTCCTGACCAATTCGGACGTCGTCGTGGTCGGCATCTTTCTCGAACCACACGACGTCGCCATCTACTTTGCCGCCGCCAAGACCATGGCGCTGGTCCACTTTATCAATTTCTCGGTAAAGGCGGCATCCGGTCCACGCTTCTCAAGCCTCATCGCCGAGGGGACACGCCAGCAGCTCGCGGCCGCCGCCATCGACGCCGCCAGGTGGACGTTCTGGCCTGCGCTGGCCATCGGCCTTGCCGTCGTCGCCACCGGTCACTTTCTGCTCTCCCTGTTTGGCGGCGCTTTCACGGCCGGCTATGTCGTGATGGCGATCCTGCTGGCCGGTATTCTCGCCAAGGCGCTGGTCGGACCGGCAGAAACGCTGCTGATGATGGCCGGCAAGCAGAACATCTGCGTTCTGCTCTATGCCGGAGCCCTGATCGCGAATATCAGCCTCAACGTGCTCCTCATTCCCGGACTGGGTATCAAGGGCGCCGCCATCGCCACGGCCTCGGCCATGGGCGTGGAAGCCATCCTCCTGCATTTTGCCGTCCGGCGCGCGCTTGGCATCGCGCTCTTCGCATTTGCCACGCCTCCGGCCAAAACAGACATGGAAGCCCGATAGAATGGTGCGCAATCCCCCAGCCAGCGAAACGACCGATCTCACAACGAACCGCATGGTTCACGAGCTCGCAGCTCTCGATTTCGACACGCCGCAGGCGGATGCCCGCGTGGAAGTCGGCCGCACGGGCCGCGAGCTCTGCCTCTACTCCGGCAAGCTGGGCTACGAGTTGCAGGAAGAGCTTGATTTCCTGTCCAACCGCGCGATGGAGCCGAATGTCTTCTTCACTGGGCGCTTTCTCGCGCCGGCCATGCCGAGGCTGGACGACAGACAGGTGAACTTCGCCCTGCTGCGGGACCAGAGCGACACGCGAAGCCGGATGCGCTTCCTGATGCCGTTCTCCGTGGAAAAGCCCGGCTTCGCCGTCGGCCCCTCGATCGTGCGTGTCTGGTCGAACAGCTTTGCGCCGCTCGGCACGCCACTCATCGATGCCGAGGATGCAGGCGAGACGCTGGACAATCTCTATGACGGTCTGACCCATCGCGACCTGCGCCTGCCGCCAATTCTCGTGCTGCCGGATGTCAGGCTGAACGGCATCTTTGCGCGCATGGCAAGGGCAGTCGCCATTAGCCGCAACCTGCCGATCACCATAACGAATCCCTATCAACGTGCCATACTGCAGAGCGACGAGGACGCAGCCACCTATCTGCGCGATGCGATTTCTTCATCGCATCTGAAGGAGATGCGCCGGCAATGGCGTCTGCTCGAGGAGCAGGGCACAGTGGTCTACAGCGTCGCCCGCCAGCCCCGTGACATCCATATGCGCTTCGAGGAATTCCTCGCGCTTGAAGCAGGCGGCTGGAAGGGCAAGAAGCGCACCGCCCTGGTCACCGACCGCTACCACACCGCCTTTGCCCGCGAGGCCGTTTCCAATCTCGCCGCGGTCGATGCGGTACGTATCCACACGATCGACCTCAATGGCAAGGCGATCGCCTCGATGGTGGTCTTGATGATGGGCAGCGAGGCTTATACGTGGAAGACGGCCTACGACGAAGCCTACGCGCGCTATTCGCCAGGCAAGCTGCTGATGGGCGAGTTGACGGAATGGCACCTCGACGACGCCAACATCGTGCGCTCCGACTCCTGCGCTATTCCCGATCATCCGATGATCAACCGCTTCTGGCAGGAGCGGGAGGAGATGGGCACCATGGTGATCGGGCTTCACCAGAACGGTGACCGCGACGTTCGCCAGGTGGCCGCGCAACTTCATATGTACAGCAGCACCCGCAATGTTGCGAAGATGCTGCGCCAAAAGATCATGTCGCTTGCCAGGCGCGGCAAGTCTCCTCAGTAGTCACGCCAAACGGTCTCAGCTAGCGCTGGCGCGCTCGCGAAGTATGCGGCGGATCACCTTGCCTGTCGTCGTCAATGGCAGTTCCGAGACGAATTCCACTTCGCGCGGATACTCATGCATCGAGAGCCGCATCTTCACCCACTCCCTGATATCGCAGGCCAATCGGCCACTTGGCTCGAAGCCGGGCGCCAGTACGACATAGGCCTTGACGATCTCGGTGCGCACGGGATCGGGCTTACCAACGGCGGCAGCGAGTTGCACAGCCGGATGGCCGATAAGACAATCCTCGATTTCCGCCGGTCCGATGCGATAACCTGAGGACGTGATGACATCGTCGTCCCGCCCGAAGAAGGTGACATAGCCGTCCGCATCTTGGCGCCCGATATCGCCCGTCAGCAGCCAGTCGCCGACAAACTTCCGTTCGGTCGCCGCGCCATCGTTCCAATAGCCGAGGAACATCACCGGATCCGGCCGACGGATCGCGATCTGCCCGGCTTCGCCAGCCGGCAGCACTTCGCCTGTCTCGCTGATAATCGCTACGCAATGCCCCGGCACCGACCGACCGATCGCACCGGGACGGCTGACACCGATTGCGGCATTCGACGAGAGCACGAAATTGCACTCCGTCTGGCCGTAGAACTCGTTGACGGTGATCCCGAGCGTGCGTTTGGCCCATTCCAGCGTTTCGGCGCCGAGCGACTCGCCCGCCGAGCCAATCGTACGCAGCACGAGGTCATACTTCGAGCGCGGATCGGGCACCGACTTCAGTAGCCGGAGTGCCGTCGGCGGGATGAAGCCGTTGCGCACCCTCATCTCGGCCATGATGCGATAAGCCATGTCCGCATCGAACTTCTGCGCCGGCGACGAGACGACGGGAACGCCGAGCAGCAGGCTGGGCAGGAGCGCATTCAGCAAGCCGCCAGCCCAGGCCCAGTCGGACGGCGTCCAGACCTTGTCGCCCGGCTGCGGGAAGCCCTCATGGGCAAACTGCATCCCCGGTAGATGCCCGGCAAGCACCTGGTGGCCGTGAAGGGCTCCCTTCGGCGGACCCGTCGTTCCCGACGTGAAGATCATCAATGCCGGATCATGTGGCGCCGTCTTCGCGACCTCGAAGACTAGCGGATGGCCTTCCACCAGCGCCGCGAAGGATCGTGCGCCGGGCTTATCGCCGTCAACACTGATGACCTCGGCCAAGTCAGGCAGTCGTTCCCGGATCAGGCTGATGCGCTCAAGTCCGAATGCATTGGTGATGACGGCGGAAACACCCGCCGTCCGCAGCCGGTACTCCAAGGCTTCGACGCCGAAGAGCAAAGCCAGCGGCAATGCGATCGCGCCCATCTTGTAGATCGCGACATGCGCGACGACCGTCTCGAAAGACTGCGGCAGCAGCAGCGCGACCCGATCGCCCTTCTTCAACCCCAGTGACACAAGCGCATTGGCGAGCGATGATGATCGATCTGCCAACTCCCGGTAGGTCATGGAAAGGTGACTGCCACCAGGGCTGAAATGCTCGAGGCAGACGCGATCCGGCGCCCGCGCGGCCCAGTCGTCGCTGACCGCACGGCCGATATTGAAATCCTGCGGTATGTCCCACGCAAAATCGCGGTAAAGGTCTTCGTAGCGATCGCGCTGCGGCAGTCTCATCGGCAGAAATCCAGTCAGATGCTGCAGCAGCTAACACCCAGAACCCGGCCGACGCAAGCGCGAGATCGGCCGGACATCCTTGGATCGGTCACAAAACTTTTGTGTGAGTGGCCGACACTTTCGCGCTTGCCGCGCTAGATCAAAGGACGCGCTGGGTAGCGATCTGATGTTTGGAGCAATCTCATGGACTACATCAAATTTGGCGGCACTGGGCTGGAAGTGTCGAGAATCTGCCTGGGCTGCATGACCTTCGGCGAGCCTGGCCGCGGCAACCACAGCTGGACGCTCGGTGAAGAAGACAGCCGGGCACTGATCAAGCAGGCGCTCGACCTCGGCATCAACTTTCTCGACACCGCCAACACCTATTCGGATGGCTCCTCGGAGGAGATCGTCGGCAGGGCGATAAGGGACTTCTCCAGGCGGGACGACATCGTGCTCGCGACCAAGGTTTTCAATCGCATGCGACCCGGCCCGAACGGCGCCGGCCTCTCACGGAAAGCCATCTTTGACGAGATCGACAAAAGCTTGCGTCGCCTCGGCACCGACTATGTCGACCTCTATCAGATCCATCGTTTCGATCACACGACGCCGATCGAGGAAACGCTGGAAGCCCTGCATGATGTCGTGAAGGCAGGCAAGGCACGCTATATCGGCGCCTCCTCCATGTATGCCTGGCAATTTGCCAAGATGCTTTACACGTCGCGCGCCAACGGCTGGGCGTCCTTCGTCAGCATGCAGGACCACCTGAACCTGCTCTACCGCGAGGAGGAACGCGAAATGCTGCCCTTCTGCCAGGATCAGAAGATCGCGGTGATCCCGTGGAGCCCGCTCGCCCGCGGCCGGCTGACGCGCGACTGGGATGAGAAGACGGTCCGCAGCGAGACCGACGAATTCGGCAAGACACTCTACAAGCAGGCGGAAGAGGCCGATCGCGCCATCATCGGCATCGTCGGCAAGCTGGCCGAGAAACATGGCGTCTCCCGCGCCCGGATCGCTACCGCCTGGATCCTGCAGAAAGGTGCTGTTACGGCGCCGATCATCGGCGCGTCGAAAGCCAATCATCTGGCCGACGCGGTTGCCGCCTTGTCCGTCAAGCTGACGACCGAGGACATTGCGGCGCTGGAAGAACCGTACGTTCCTCACAGGGTCGAAGGCTTCAAATAACGAGATCGTTTGGAGAATGCCCGGTCGCTTATATTGAGCCGGCGACCGGCCGTTCCGCTCAAGGATATTGCCATGACGACCATTCCCTTCGAGGCGCGCCGCTTTCAGTCCACGGCCGCCTACTATACGCGCTATCGCGTTCCTTATCCGGATGAACTCATCGATCGGGTCGCGGCCCGTGCCGGACTCGCAGCCGGCGAGCGCGTGCTTGACCTCGGCTGCGGCCCCGCTCAACTCGGCATCGCCTTCGCGCGACTTGCCAAAGCCGCCGTGACCGGCCTCGATCCCGAACCGGAAATGCTGGATGCGGCGCGCACCGATGCAACCGCCGCCGGTGTCGATGTCACCTTCGTCAAGGGCTCTTCCTACGATCTTGATTCGCGCTTCGCGCCTCTCAAGATGACGGTCATGGGACGCTCCTTTCATTGGATGGACCGCCCGGCGACGCTAAAGGCTCTCGACGCGATCACCCTTGCCGACGGCTGTGTCGTCTTGTTCGGCGGCCGTCACATCTCCTCAACGCCGGACTGGCGGCAGTCCGTAAATAAACTGGCGAAAACCTTCGCGCCGGAGCGCAATGCCGATCGCGAACGGCGAAAGGGACCGGATTGGATCGAGCATGAGAGCATCCTGCTCCGTTCCACCTTTAACGATCTGGAACGAATCTCCGTTGTCAGGGAACGCAGGCTCAGCCTCGACGATGTCGTCGGCCGGGCCTTCTCGACCTCGGTGACGTCGCCACAGGCGCTCGGCGAAAGGACTGCAGCCTTCGAGACCGAACTTCGCGCCACCCTTCTCAAACTTTCGCCCGAGGGCACGTTCGCGGAGGTGGTGGAAATCGGCGGTCTGATCGCGCGCCGAGGCTAACCGTCGGTCCTGCTTGCTAGGGAAAGTGCGTCGCGCGTCGTATAAAGAAAACTATCGGAGAGTTCGCGGCTCTCGACGGCGCGCGCCAGAATTACCGCCCCCATCATCGCGGAAAGCGTTGTAAACCCCCTCTCGCGTCGCTCCTCCGAGGTCTCGCCGGGAACGATCTCGGACAGAACGTCGACGAGCATTGAAAGCCCATCGTTAAAGGTTTCGCGCACCGCCCCGCGGCTGCGGCTAACCTCCTGGGCAAGCGAGGCGAAGACGCAGCTGCCGCCCGGATCGTCGACGCTGCAACGCGACAAATAGTGATTGAGCAGCGCATCGAGCGGCCGCCCCGGCGCCGAAGCGATGATCTCATTCCAGCGGATCTTCACCTTCTCGATCAGCGCGCGGCTGACTTCCAGCGCCAGCTCTTCCTTGGATTCGAAATGACCGTAGAATCCGCCATGCGTCATTCCGGCGGCCTTCATGATGTCGGCAACGCCGATGCCGTCGAAGCCCTTTTCGCGAAACAGCACGCCTGCGACCTGCAGGATCTTCTCGCGATTTTCGGCAAATTTCTCTCGGCTGACCCGCATTCGCTTCTCCGCAATTGGCAGCTTGACAATTTATATGACGTCCATCATCAATACGCAACAATTATGATGACCATCATCTAAAAGCTTCCGATAGTCTCCGACAACCTCAAGACGGGACGGCCACATGGTATCGACTGCACTTGCCTCATCGCTGGCGCGACGCAACATCCACTATGGATGGGTGGTTGTCGCGGCAACCTTCCTCACCATGCTGGTGACCGCCGGCGCGATGGGCGCCCCCGGCGTCCTCATCAAGCCGCTTCAGGACGAGTTCGGCTGGGAGACCTCGCAGATATCCTCCGCACTCGCCGTCCGCCTGATCCTGTTCGGGCTCATGGGACCGTTCTCCGCCGCCTTCATGAACTACTTCGGCGTCCGTAAGGTCATCGTCTTCGCCATGGCCCTGATCGGCGGTGGCTTCGTCGGCTCGCTCTTCATGACTGAGCTCTGGCAGCTGCTTCTGCTCTGGGGCGTCGTCGTTGGCTTCGGCACGGGACTGACCGCAATGGTGCTCGCAGCAACCGTATCTGCCCGCTGGTTCACCAAGCATCGCGGCCTCGTGGTCGGCATGCTGTCGGCAAGCTCGGCGACCGGGCAGCTGGTCTTCCTGCCGCTGATGGCCGAGCTGACGGAGCGCTACGGCTGGCGCGCAACGGTCTTTCTGGTCTGCGGCATGATCATGTTCGCCGCCCTCATCGTGCTGGCCTTCATGCGCGACCGCCCCTCCGACCTCAACCTGCCCGCCTTCGGTGAAGAACACGTCACCCAGCCGCCGCCGACGCAGTCCGGCCTGCTGGCGATGCTGGCAACTCCGATCACGGTTCTCAAGGAAATCTCCGGCACGTCGACCTTCTGGATTCTGTTTGCCACCTTCTTCATCTGCGGCCTCAGCACCAACGGCCTGATCCAGACGCATTTCGTCACGCTCTGCGGTGACTTCGGCATCGTGCCGGTCGCTGCCGCGAGCGTCCTCGCCGTCATGGGCATCTTCGATTTCTTCGGCACCATCGGCTCCGGCTGGCTCTCCGACCGCTTCGACAATCGCTGGCTGCTCTTCTGGTACTACGGTCTGCGGGGCCTCTCGCTGCTCTTCCTGCCCTTCAGCGATTTCAGCTTCTACGGCCTGTCGATTTTTGCTGTCTTTTACGGCCTCGACTGGATCGCCACCGTCCCACCCACGGTCAAGATCGCCGCCGACCGCTTCGGCCGCGAAAAGGCTGGACTCGTCTTTGGCTGGGTCTTCGCCGGACATCAGCTGGGAGCGGCAACCGCCGCCTACGGCGCCGGCTGGTCGCGCACCGAACTGCAGAGCTATCTGCCCGCCTTCTTCATCGCCGGCGCCTTCTGCCTGCTCGCCTCGATCCTTGCGATCACGTTGAAGAAGTCCGGTCTCCACCAGCCCGCCGCCGCTGGCGCGCATTGATGCTGTTTCCGGCCGCAGGTGGCAGGCCGGGAACTCCAATAAATCAAGCCGAGAACTTCGCCCGCCGTCTTGCGCGCGCGGGCGAACGCATGCTAGACAGCCGCCTCGTCGGTATCCGTTGCCCCATTGGCGGAATTGGTAGACGCGCTCGACTCAAAATCGAGTTTCGAAAGAAGTGCTGGTTCGACCCCGGCATGGGGCACCACCGACAATCCACGAAAGTGTCATCGTGCGATCCGCTCCCGTGCTTTTCGGCCGCAGGCGTGGCAGGCTTCAGTGGAAACTCTCAGCGAAAACGACGCCGAGGGAGATAAAAATCACAGCCCCCACAAGCGCCACAAGCTTCCGGGTTGCACCAGGAACCTGAATGCCTGCCGCATCGACCTTAAATGCCAGATAGAGCGGGAAAGCCACGAAGAAGATTGTGATCCACTTCGGACGCATCATCGTCGCGTCGACGGCAAGCATGATCACGAAGACCAGAAACATGCAGATGAGAAGCATACGGCCGATCACCCGCGTCCATTCGCTGCTCGCGGTTAAGATCGTGCGGATATGACCACGATAGACGACGGCAAGGATAGCCAGCGTCAACGCAGAGCATTTGACAATCGATGCCAGCAGCTGCCACGCGGCCACCAGTTGGACGGGAGCCTCGTGGGTTGCTACTCCCCGCATCTTCGTCAGCGTGTCGCCGGTTGCCGTATCGAGATGGGTCATAACCCAGTAGACATGCGGCCCGGCGACGGCGAGACCAATCGCGATGGTCACCGCCAGGCGCCAGTTGAGGACCAATCGCCGCATACCGGGTTCAAGTAGGAGCGCGACGACGGTCGCGACGGGGATGATCGCAAAGTTGTACTTCGCAAGCAATCCAACACCGGCAGCCGCGCCGAGAAGCGCATAGTTGCCGGTTGACGGCCGTTCCGCCATTAGCGCCAGCACGTACAGGAAGAATGCAACGGCAGCGAAGGCGCCAACGCTATGAGTCAAATCCCGCTGCGAGAGCAGAAAGATCGCGGGCAGGCTGAGCAGGCCGAGGACGGAGATCCAAGCAGTGTCGCGCGCCCCCACCACTTTGCGGGCCGCCAAGCCGAGAAAGATGCAGCTCACCAGCAGCGTGGCATTTTTCAAGAAGGCGAGTGTGTCGACCGACACGCCGAAGACCTTGCCAAAACAGTAAAACAGCCAGTTGTAGAGCGGCGGCTGATCGCCGTATCCCAGTTGCAAGGCATGCGCGAGCCTGATCTGTTCTGCCTCGTCGGACCCGAGATCGCCACCGCGAAGGAGCCTAAGGGCAAAGCTTGCCGTGAAGTACGTCGCCAATAGTAGGACAGGCAAAAGCGCGTCCAGCCGCGCAGCGCGTGGCGCGGAAACGTATGAACCATCAGCAGTATCAGTCAATTCGGCCCCACGATCGGCTTGATCGGATCTTCACTGACAGGAACATGCAATTCTTCTGATGCACTGTATAGCGGTTCACCCGCCATTTAAGGCACTTGCCAGCGCCGTTCCGACAAAGTGTGTTGCCTCACTGCAACGCCTGCGCCACCAGCGCTCGCAGCATTGCTGCCTCAATTGCGCTCTACCCAGCAATTGGTCGGACGTGGCAAATCAACTGTTTAATTTCTCGGGCGTTTCGGCCAAACTGCGCCCGCCAAGAGGGAAAGTGCACGCGTGCATCAGGAAGTATCGCTTATTGCCACAGTTGCTGTGAGTTTCGTCTGTGCGGCGATACTCGGCTATATCGCCGATCGAGTGCGTCTGCCGCCGCTTGTCGGATACTTGTTGGCCGGTATCGCCATGGGGCCGATGACGCCCGGCTTCGTCGCCGACGCCGGGCTTGCCAGTCAATTGGCAGAAATGGGCGTCATCCTGCTGATGTTCGGCGTTGGCCTACATTTTTCCACCGCCGATCTCCTCGCGGTACGCGGCATCGCCGTGCCGGGCGCAATCGCGCGCATCGTTATCGTTACGCTGCTCGGTGTCGCCCTCGTCAAATGGTGGGGTTGGGGCCTGGGCGCGGGGATCGTCTTCGGCCTCAGCCTGTCGGTAGCAAGCACGGTTGTGCTGCTGAAGGCCTTGGAGGAGCGCAATCTGCTCAATTCGGCCAGCGGCCGCGTTGCCGTTGGTTGGCTGATCGTCGAAGACCTTGCCACGGTTCTGGCATTGGTGCTTCTGCCCGCCGTCGCCGAATTGCTCGGTGGCCATGCCGACAGCGGCAGCCTTGCACAAAGTGCGGGGTTGCCTCTTCCGCTGACGATTGCGCTGACACTGTTGAAAGTCGGCGCTTTTGCGGTCATGGCGATCTTTCTCGGCCCGAAGATCGTCCCTTGGCTCCTGACGCTCGTCGCCAGAACCGGTTCACGCGAACTCTTCACGCTGACGGTCCTCGCCATAGCGCTGGGCATCGCATTCGGCTCCGCGCAAATCTTCGGCGTCTCATTCGCGCTCGGTGCTTTTTTCGCCGGCGTGGTCATGAGCGAATCCAACCTCAGCCATCGCGCCGCTGCCGATTCGCTGCCGCTTCAGAACGCCTTCTCGGTGCTGTTCTTCGTATCGGTCGGCATGCTGTTTGATCCTTCGATCCTGGTGCGCCAGCCGATGGCCGTAATCAGCGCCCTGGCGCTGATCATCATCGGCAAGACCGTCATCTCCTTCCTCATCGTGGTCATGCTTCGCTATCCGATCGGAATGGCGTTGACCGTATCAGGCGGACTGGCGCAGATCGGTGAATTCTCGTTTATTCTTGCTAGCCTCGGCGTTTCTCTCGGATTGCTGCCGAATGACGGGCAGGACATCATCCTCGCGTCCGCCATCATTTCGATCACGCTCAATCCGCTCGTATGCGTGGGCGCCGAAGCGCTGCACACCCAAATCCACGCCAGATGGCCGGCGCTCAGCAATCACTTCGGCCGCCGTCGGCATGAGGCACTCGGCCGCGAACTTGAAAAGATCCGAGCGATCAACGAAGCCCGCGAGCACAAGCATCAGCTCGAGATGCAGGAGCTTATCGAAACCTTTCCACTCTTTGCCAAAGTAGACGAGGATTCGCAGGAGGAATTACTGCTCCTCTTTCGGCCGAAATCGGCCTTGCCAGGCGAGCGCGTGATGCGCAAGGGCGACCGAGGCGATGGTATGTACTTCCTGTCGTCGGGCGCGGTGGAAGTTCAACTGCCGGGTGAGCCGATCCGACTGGACCCTGGCGCGTTCTTTGGCGAGATGGCGCTGCTCAGCGGCGGTCGCCGCACCGCAGACGTCGTCGCCGTGGATTTCTGCCAGTTCTTTGTGCTGGAAAGGCGCGATTTCAACATGTTCACGGCAAAGCATCCCGTTTTGCGCCAGGCCGTCAGCGAAATGGCCCGCGAACGAACGGAAATGAACGTCATGCGGCAGAAGCACGATCAGCCCTCCCGCGTCGACTCGTGAGCTCCGTGCTCAGTGCGATCACGAAGATTTTTTGGCACGTCACCCTACGAACGACACAGCAAGCATTTACAGCCGCACCGACGCCCCATAAAGCTCATGCGCTCGAAGCGAAAGGATTGGAATGCTCCGCAGACTCTACGACTGGACCATGTCTCTCGCAGCTCGGAAATCGGCCGAAGTCTGGCTCGCCGTTATCGCCTTCGTCGAAAGCTCTGTCTTCCTGGTTCCTGCCGACGTTCTTTACCTGCCGATGGCGCTCGCTAAGCCGGAGCGCGCCTATCGCTACGCGCTGGTCGCGACCGCCGCCTCCGTCCTCGGCGGCATCGCCGGCTGGATGCTCGGCTACTACGCCTATGACGCGATCGCCCGCCCGGTTCTAGAATTTTACGGAAAGCTCGACGCCTTCGAGCAGCTGCGACTCTATATCCACGACGAGTGGGAAATCCTGCTGCTGCTGCTCGTGACCTCAGGCTTGGCCCATCTACCGCCGATCAAAGTCGTGACGATCCTCGCCGGCGTCATTCACATGAATCTCGGCTTCTTTATCATCTCGGCGATCGTCGCACGCGGCGCGCGCTTCTTCTTCCTCGCGTGGCTGCTGCGCCGCTACGGCGAGCCGATCCGCCACTTCATCGAAAAGCGCCTCGGGCAGGTTGCGGGCGTTGCTGCCGCCGTCGCCATTGCCCTCGGGATCGCCTATAAATTACTTGCCCACTGAGCCATTTGCGCGGAGTCCGTTCATGCCTGCCTCGTATTCCCTTGCTCGCCCGGTCGTCGGCTACTCGATGGTGCTCGCACTCGGCATGGCGGTGGTTGTCGGCACCGCGCTCGGCTTTCAGTATCTTGGCGGCTACATTCCCTGTGCCCTTTGCCTGCTGCAGCGGCAGCCCTATTACTACGGCATTCCGATCGCGATCCTTGGCGCGATTGCTTCCGCAGTCGGTCTTCCCAGCTGGATCGGCCGCGCATTTCTGCTCGCCGCCGGCATCCTGATGATCGTCGGCGCCGGCATGGGCGTCTATCACGCCGGTGTCGAGTGGCAGTTCTGGCAAGGGCCGGCAACCTGCTCCACGACGGCGGGCAGCATGACACAGAACGCCGGCGACCTGTTGGGTGAATTGAACAGCATCAAGGGTCCGTCGTGCACCGACGCCGCGCTACGCGTCCTTGGCCTGTCCTTCGCAGGCTGGAACGTGATTGCGAGCCTCATCCTGGCGGCCTTCGCCTTTATTGGCGTCCGAAAGACGGCCTGAGCCTGACGGATGGGAGACTGATCAGGGCTGCAGTTCGCTGTCCCAGTAGAGATAGTCGAGCCAGCTGTCATGCAGGTAGTTTGGCGGGAAGAGCCGGCCGTTGTTGTGCAGATCCTGTACCGTCGGCTGGTAAGGCTTCTGATTCGGGAACATGCCAGCCTGTTTCGGCAGCTTGCTGCCTTTTCTGAGATTGCAGGGGGAGCAGGCCGCAACGACATTTTGCCACGTCGTCTCCCCGCCATGGGCACGCGGGATGACATGGTCGAAGGTCAGGTCGTCATGCTCGCCGCAATACTGGCATTCGAACTTGTCGCGCAGGAACACGTTGAAGCGGGTAAAGGCCGGATTGCGGGAAGGCTGGACATAGGTCTTGAGGCAGACGACGCTTGGAAGCCGCATCGAAAAGCTCGGCGACGATACCGAATGTTCGTATTCTGCAATGATATTCACACGGTCGAGAAATACCGCCTTGATCGCGTCCTGCCAGGACCAAAGCGACAAGGGGTAATAACTCAGGGGCCTGTAGTCAGCGTTCAGGACGAGCGCCGGCAGGGCCTGTGGGGAAACTGCAATCGTCAAGGGACTCTCCTGATCGATTCGGCATCTGCCCTCTTATATTAGGCCGGTTGTGACGGCATTGTGAAGTCTAATAAATTCAAGCATCAATGCCGCGATGCAAAGCGCTGTCGCTCAGTCGATCGGCAACATGCCACGGCCGAGCTTGATGGCATAATAGGCCCAGAAAAGCCTTGCTGCGACCGACCGCCATGGCGACCACGCACGGGCCAACGACGCCAGCTCGCGGGCAGGCGGGCGAGCGCCGAGACCGAATGCCGCAGCCACCGCGTTCTGCAGGGCAACGTCGCCGGAGGGAAAGACGTCCGCGTGGCCGCCGCAGAACATCAAGTAAACCTCGGCGGTCCAGGGACCGATTCCCCTGAGAGCCGTAAGCTCAACCAGCGCTTCGTCAGGAGGCAAGGCGGAGAGCGCGAGGAGATCGAGGCGCCCGGAGGCGACCGCGTCGGCAACGCGCGATAGCGTTTCCGCCTTGGCGCGCGAGAGGCCGAACTCGCGCCACGCGTCGGGATGGAGAAGCACGTAGTTGTCCGTCGTCAGCACGCCTTCGACCGGTCGCATCCGTCTCCAGATCGCTTCGGCGCTGGCTCGCGACACCATTTGCGAGACGATGACGTGCGCGAGACCCTCGAAACCCGGTTCGCGCAACCGCAAAGGGAGGGGCCCGGCCTCGGCCGCAACGGCTGCAAGCCGCGGATCAAGACGAAGCAGGTTCTCCAGCCCCTCCCTCACATCATCATCGCTGCGAATGATCAACACGCTTCCTCGCGATCCTATCGAATCCATGGCAGAAGAAAGCATGACCGCGAATCCTCGTCAAAAGCCTGTTTTTCGTTTTGCGCCGAGCCCAAATGGCCCGCTTCATCTTGGTCACGCACTCTCTGCCTTTCTGAACCGAGACATGGCGATATCGGCCGGAGGACGCTTCCTGTTACGCATAGAAGACATCGATCTGACGCGCTGTACACCCGAATTGGAGGCGGGCATCTATGCCGACCTCGAATGGCTCGGCATAGACTGGGAACGACCGGTGCGGCGGCAGTCGGAGCATTTCGCAGAATATCAATCAGCCCTTGAACGGTTGATCGACCTCGGCCTCGCCTACCCCGCATTCATGACCCGGGGCGAGACCAGGACGTTGGTCGCAGCCGCCGAAGCAGATGGTAAGCTCTGGCCGCGAGACCCAGACGGCTCGCCGCTCTATCCGCCTGACGATCGCGAGCGGTCCGATGTCGACCGGCGGCAACTGCTCGCATCGGGCCTCAAGCACGCCTGGCGGCTCGACATGGGCAAGACTTTGGAGGCATTGGGCGAGGCCCTTTCCTGGGAGGAAACCGGAGACGCCGACCGTGGCCTGATCGCCGCAAATCCCGGCGCCTGGGGAGATGTCATCCTGTCGCGGTCGGATGCGCCGTCGAGCTATCATCTCTCGGTCGTCCTTGACGACGCCCTGCAGGACGTTACCCATGTGGTTCGCGGGCTCGATCTCTTTCATTCGACTTCGGTGCATCGACTGCTGCAGACCCTGCTCGGCTTGCCGGCGCCGGTCTATCACCACCATCGCCTGATCACCGATGAGGGCGGCCGCAAGCTTTCCAAGAGCGAAAGCGACACAGGGCTCGCCGAACTCCGCGGGCGCGGTCTTTCACCGACCGACATCCGCCGCCTTGTGGGGCTTTGACGTCTTATTCTGCCTCCCGCCGAGGAAGTTGTTCTTGAAGATCGCACGCACGCGAAACTTCAGGAGGGCGGCATTGAGCTCGGCGCCGATAATGAAGATGACACCGACCATATAAAGAAAGATCAGAACGATCATCACCGATGCCAGACCCGCATAGGTCGCGGTGTAGTTGGCGAACGTCGCCAGGTAATAGGCGAAAATCAGGGCTCCCGCCAACCAAAGCAACAGCGTCACCAGCACGCCCGGCACGACATCGAACACACGGCGTCGCCCGGCCGGCAGCCACAGGTGAACGACGAAGAGGCCGACGGTCAGCATGAACAGCGTTCCGTAGACGCGCCAGCTGAAGACGACTTCGAGCGTATCGGCAAAGAGAGGGAACCACTGGCGCGCATAATCGAGGGCAAGCGGCACGGCCACAAGCAGGATGCTGACAGCCGCAAAGATGATTACGGCGATGATGACATAGCCAAGACTTGCAAGGCGGGTGATGTACCATGGCCGCGTTTCCTGAACACGGTAGGCGCGGTTGAGCGATATCCGCAGCGCCTCGACCCCGTTCGAGGCGAAGTAAGCCGCCGCCAAGACGGACACAGTCAGCAGGCCGCCGCGCGGCACGGTTAGGACCTGGATTACCTGGTCGACCAACGGCTTGGCGATCGCCTCCGGCCAGGTATCGAAGATCAGATGTATCGCCCGGTCTGAGAATTGGTCAGCGCCCAGAAAGGTCGCGAGCGTCGTGCCGAAAATGAGAAACGGAAAGACAGCCAGAAGCGTAGACAATGCGACATGGCTCGCCATCGCGAAGCCGTCGTCTTCAATAAGGTGGCAGATAGCATCGTAGACCACATCATAGAAGATGCGCATTATCTTCGGCATTCGGTGTCCCGGCTTTGGTCGTTGTGTCGCCCGTTCGAATATGGGAAACCACTCCCATTTTGTACAGGAATCATTCCATGTCGGACCAGCGCACCATCATCGTGACCGGATGCTCTTCCGGGATCGGCGCATACTGCGCCCGGGCGCTGAAGGCCGATGGCTGGCGGGTCTTTGCCACGGTGCGCAAATGCGATGATCTGGCGCCGCTGGAAGCCCACGGCATCGAGGCCTTCCGCATGGACTATACGCGCATCGACACGATTTCGGATTTCGTGCGCGATGTGACGGCGCTGACCGGCGGACGCATCGACGCGCTGTTCAACAACGGTGCCTACGGACAGCCCGGCGCCGTCGAGGACCTTCCGACGGACGCCCTGCGCGCTCAATTCGAAACGAACGTCTTCGGCTGGCATGAGTTGACGCGTCAGATCGTGCCGCTGATGCGCAAGCGCGGCCAGGGCCGGATCGTTCAGTGCTCGTCGATCCTCGGCGTCGTGCCGTATCGTTTCCGCGGCGCCTATACCGCCTCCAAATTCGCTCTCGAAGGTCTGAGCATCAGCCTTCGCATGGAGTTGCAAGGCAGTGGCATTCACGTAAGCCTGATCGAGCCGGGCCCGATCGCCTCCCGTTTCACGGCAAACGCGCTCGCAAAGATCAATGAGCACATCGACGTGAAAAACTCGGTGCATGCGGCAGATTACCGCCGTCAGCTTGCACGGCTTGACGGATCGGGCCCTCCCAATCGACATAAGCTCGGTCCGGACGCAGTCTATGCCGTGCTGAAGCACGCATTGAACTCGAACAATCCGAAACCACATTACCCCGTAACCACGCCGGCCAAGCAGGGTATGGTGCTGAAGAGGCTGCTGCCTGCAGACCTGTTCTACCGCCTGATGCGCTGGGTGGACTAATCAGGAAAGCCAAAGCCAGCATGTCCACGGTCACCTACATTCTCGCGATCATCGTCATGGGCATCGTCGCCCTGGTGCTGATTCGCGGCCTTTTCAACATGATGAAGGGCGGCAATCCGAACCTCTCCAACAAGCTGATGCAGTTGCGCGTGCTACTGCAGGCGATCGCCGTGCTCCTGATCATGCTGACGCTCTGGCTGACCGGTGGCGGCCGCCCTAGCTAAGTCAGGAAAGGGAGGGGTAGGCATGGTCAGACTCAACAAGATCTACACGAAGACCGGCGACGACGGCACCACCGCACTCGTTTCCGGGCCGCGCCGTCTGAAATACGATCTGCGCGTCGAGGCCTACGGCACCATCGACGAGGCCAACTCCGCCATCGGCGTGGCGCGGCTCCACATGCAGGGCATGCCCGTCCTGGAGAGGATGCTGACGCTGATCCAGAACGACCTCTTCGACCTTGGCGCCGACCTTGCGACGCCAGATGATGGCAAGCCGCCCGCACACGAGCCGCTGCGCATTGTCGATAGCCAGGTCGCGCGCATCGAGAGCGACATCGACGAATTGAACGCCGACCTGCAGCCCTTGAAATCCTTCGTGTTGCCGGGCGGGCACTCGGCTGCCGCTCATCTTCATCTCGCCCGCACGATCGCACGTCGCGCGGAGCGGCTGATGGTCGAACTTGCCCGCACGGATGGCGAGGTCGTCAGCGACGCCGCATTGAAATATGTCAATCGGGTTTCGGACTTCCTCTTCGTCGCCGCCCGTCACGCCAATGACCGTGGCAATGCGGATGTGCTTTGGGTTCCGGGAAAAAACAGGTAACCTCGCCCTCGACCACATGACGCGAACGCCGGGGGCAGGCTTCATGTTCATACCGTTGCACGATGCCAATACGCTGAAGCATATCAAGGTCCAATGGGTCACCATGGGGCTGATTGCGGTGGACCTCGTGGTTTGGCTATTCACTGGGGTTGTCGCCAGCCAATCCGTGTCGCAGGCGACGATTGTGGGCCTGGGTTACATTCCCGCGGTTGCCTTTCACCACGCAAGGTTGGAGCCGGCGCTGGCCTTCATCCCGGAACCGCTGACCTACATCACCTACTCCTTCGTGCATTCGGGTTTCTGGCACCTGGCTCCCAACATGCTCTTCCTTTGGGTCTTCGGCGACAATGTCGAAGACGCGATGGGTCACCTACGCTTTCTTGTCTTCTATCTGCTCTGCGCGGCGGCCGGCGCTCTCGTTCATGGCCTCGTGGGGACGACATCGGAAGCACCGCTTGTGGGCGCCTCCGGTGCGATCTCGGGCGTAGTTACGGCCTACGTCGTCTTGCATCCTCGCGTAAAGGTCTGGGTACTCGTGCTGATGCGCGTGCCATTGCCGTTGCCCGCCTTCGTCCCGCTCCTTCTCTGGATCGGCCAGCAATTCGTGATGCTGGTCTTGGAACCCGATGGCAGCATCTCCTGGGGTGCCCATGTGGGCGGCATCCTCGCCGGCGGCCTGTTGGTCCTTCTCATGCGCCGCCGCGGCGTCCCTCTGTTCGATCGGGAAGTCGTTACACCGCGGGCCGTCAGAGACCGGCGAACAGCTAACCCGGCAATGGCCGTGGCGCCCGGCCAGCAGTTACGCCCGCGCCTTCCCTGGAACAGGGAATAACCGCAATATTGACGTGAACGTAAACGTCATATATTGACGAGCTCAATTTGCCTGTCTGCGTCGTGGAAGCGTTGTGTTTGGAGGAAAAACGCGTATCCATGTCGCCATTCGACAATCGGAGCAGCGCCGAAACGCGCATTTTCTTGGCGAAAGAGTTGAAGGAAGGACCCCATGAAAATTCTCGTCCCCGTAAAGCGGGTGGTTGATTACAACGTGAAGATCCGCGTGAAGGGCGATGGCACAGGCGTCGAGCTTGCGAATGTGA
>NZ_JACHYW010000036.1:0-56500 GCF_014193145.1 Rhizobium sp. BK060 | reverse complement strand
GCCGGCATCGAGGCCGGCATCTCCTGCCTGAAGCGTGCCTATGGTCTGGCCCGCTGCACCTGGCGTGGGCTCGACCACTTCAAGACTTATGTCTGATCCTCGGTGGTCGCTTACAATCTCGCCCTCTTCGCCCGCCTCAGACCGAACTGACTCCCATGTCGCCAGCCAAAACCGGACCGGCGGAACGCCGGCAGTTGCCAATGCGCGCATTTCCACCAGAAATCCTGGCCGCCGCAATTAGCACCCATAAGCCACACCGCATGGCTTCAAAGCGGCCACCAAGCGGAACCCAAACGCGCTGCAAGCACTAGAAAACCAACCGTTTATGGACGGGCACTAGCTAGTACTAGTTTTTGGTGGAGTGACCTTGCCATGGGAAAGTTTCTATCAAGCATTGGTTCACTGGCGTTCTTACTATCAGGCATAAACGCATATGCCGTGGACCTTCCAGCAGGTGCCAAGAAGGTCACGATGGACGAGTTCAAAGCCTTTGCTGACGGCAAGCATGTAAGGGTCGAGATTTTCGATCTGGAGAAGCCCGTGACCGCCGATCTGGTATGGAGTTGGAAGAAGGGCACTATCACCGGTAAGGCCAACGTCGACGGGAAAATGATGGACGTGAAGACCAAGCTTACCTTCAAAGATGGCAAAGCTTGCTCGAACGGAAAGGGCGAGAAGCCAAGTTGCCACTCCATATATATCGACGGGAACAAGTTCTATGAAGTTCGCGATGACATGAAGGTTCATGCTGTCTCAACGGTCGGGTAATCTACCGTCTGAGATTAGGGGCACTCGCTGTCTATTGTAAGTGGGGCGACGACCCTTCGTGCCCCGGAAGCGGCTATTGCACCGCCTCGCCAACCCATAAGGTGATCGCCTGCTACTAGACGATAAGCCTCGGATCGGCAGTCTGCTACTGGCTGCTCGAAAAGGCCTCGGCAACGTCGGCACCGGCTTTAACGAAAACAGCGCGGCGTCGCTCCGCAGCATGCTGGATCGCATCGCGTCAGGAAGCGGCCGCCGGTAGATTACGATGGGCGGCGAAATAACATTGTTTGGGTCCAGCCCACCCTGATCGCCGAGGTCGAGCATCGAGCCTGGACGCATGATGGAAAGCTTCGGCACGCGCTGCAGCAATCAACTCTATTCGTGGTTGGCTCGCTGCATTGTCACGAACGACATCGAGGATGCCGAGCAGCGCTTCCTTTCCTGCCACAGCCAAAGCCAGTGTAATCCGCCCCGGCGCTAAAGCTGAGCGATGCCCTATGCTATCTACGGTATGTCCCTGTGCAAACGGGATAAGCCATTAATATTTTGGAATCATCGCAATCTCTTCGGCGACCATTGCCTTTTTCATCGGATAGCTTACGCCAACCTTGTGAAGAACGATGCTTCTCGGCGTCTCGGGAATTAGCGGTGACACCGAGTTCCTTCTCAAGGACTTCAGCTCTGCCGCCAAGGAAGCGCTCGATCCGTTCTGCTTCAGAATTGCGGGTGAGACCGGCCGTCTAGCGGTGTCGATAGGCGGCGGGAGCCCATGGAGGGAGCTTTCAACGATCGCCCTTCGCCAAAAGCCGAGTTCTCGCCGTAGTCGCGTCTATAGGCGATCGTCGTCCTCGAGCTGGCCGGGACTCAGGGCCCAGTCCTTGACCGACCGCTTCAGACCTTCCTCGAACCGAAGAACAAACCTGCCATTCGATGCACTGATCACGACCGGCGCCTTCATGGCCGCATCAAGGGCGGGTGCAGGATTAGCTTCGAACTCTTCCCGAGTGCAGAAGTCGCGGATCGGAAGCCGATATTTGCTCATGCAATAGAATCTCTGACGGGTTGCATCTTTGTTTTTGACGCCAGCCTCAATCTACTGTTTCTTTTCGCCCAGAGCAATTTGCAGATTTTCATTGTAGTCATTTTCTTTTCTGGACTCGTGATGTTGCCTAGCAACCGTGGCCGCGAACTTGGGGCCAGACCTTTGCTGCTCCTGGACACGAACATCCTGACCGCTCGCGCCAGGAAGCGGCCGCCGGTCGGCTTGAGAGAGTGGCTGGCCGAGGCGAGCGAGACAGTCGACTTCTGCATCTGCTTTCCGGTCATGGTCGAAATGAAGCGTGGCCTCCTGCTCTCGTCCGACGCCGCGCAGTCCAGACGCATCCGCGATATGATAGAAGAAGTGCTGCAGGCGGATTTCCTCTACATCGGCACCGAGGGCTCGGCCGACATTTATGCTGAGATGCTCTCCGTGAACGCGCTAAAGCACCTTTGGCATGTTCAGCCCCACACCAAGCATCGCAGGATAGGTCACGACCTTCTAATTGCAGCGATCTCGATCAGCTACGGCATCCCCCTCGTCACGTCGGACTGCGACTACGGCCTGATCGATCGGTATTTCAAACTTCCCGGTGTATTCGATCCTCTCGCGGGTATGGGCGGTCGATCCTTGTTCGGCCGTCTGTACGAGATGGTGGCGCATGAAACGAGGGATCCCGCGTTCGATCCCATTCGCGACATCATGAAGGACGTCGCGATTAGGTCGCTTCCGCTCGGCCCCGGCGACGAATTCTTTGGCCCTGTCACCGAACGGCGACTTCATTCCGTACAGTCGGCGTCCAAGCAGTTCGACGTTCACCCGAAGCGTCTTTACAAGCTCCTGGTCAATTCCGGCACCGTCGACCCGAGGGGCCCGAAGAACACCTTCGAACGGATCCTCGTCGATGCCGCGGCGATGGAGCAGTTCGCGAGCGATGCGAAGGCGACGATCGACGTCAAGGAAACGAAGGACCGTCTCGGCCTGACGCGTCTCTGGTTTGAGGAGCTTGTGAGCGGAGGCGAACTGGTTCCATACGGAGGTGCCGGTGACGACAGTGAGGTCTCCAAGCGGGTTGATCGCCGTTTCCAGATCAGTCAAGCCGATGAGCTACTCGGCAAGCTGCGCTCGGCGATTACCACCGAGGCGATAGACAACATGGCGGATATCAGCTCGGTGCGCCGCCAGGCGAACTGCACCCTGCGCGAAATCTTCGATCTGCTTTTGGGCGGCCACCTCGAACGCGTTGCAACTGTTGCTCCGGAGTCGACCTTTGTCGACATCCGTCTCGACCCGGAAGAGGTCAAGTCGAAGACGCGGTTGGAGGATCATCATGGCTGCTTCACTCTTCGGGAAATCGAGAAGCTTCTTCCGGCCGCCAGCCGGATTGTGAAAGCTCTCATCGTGGACGGTCACCTGACCTCGAAGAAGGTTCGCAATCCGGTGAAGCGGGCGCTTCAAACAGTGGTCGAGCCAAAAGCTTTGTCACAATTCACGTCAACATACGTATCAATTGGGAATATCGCGACGGCACTTGGAACAAGGACCTGGAGCCTTCAGAACCGGTTTGAAGCAGCAGGAGTCTGGCCCGCCTTCGAAGCGGCTGGAACATCATTTTATAAGGCGTCAGATCTCGATCGATTGTAGTTGTTGACGTGATTAGCACCGTTTGAGGCCGGGTTTTGATCCCGGCCTTTTCTTTTGGCCTGCGACTTGGCCGGTTTTTGCTTCCAGCCCGGCCAGTTTCGGTTCGGGATTTGGCTTTCGATGACCAAAAATCAATGGGTTACAGACACATTGGCCAGGAATTGGTCCGTTTTCTCACGACTGACTGTAGTTAGTAGCGCGCCACTAGGTTCGCCACTGCGCCATTCAAATGTCACTAAAGTGACCTTTTTGGCGGACGAGTAATTACCTTTCCGGGCACTTCGGTGCCCGGAAAATGCCTCAAGGAACAAAACAGGAATCAACCCGAATGAGTGCGGTGGAAGGGCATGGCTGACGCGGTAATTGCAAACTGGGATGGTCGCGACTACCAGGCCCGGTCCTTCTGGATACATGCCTCTGGTCTACGCGACCCGGAGAAGCCTCTGTGTTGGGAGTAAACTATACGGATGGATGGTGGGCGGGGTGCGATGCCCCGCCACCAGCGGCTGCCGTCAATGGGCTCCAGCTCCTCCACCAGAGGTCCGCTGGGTCAGCAGCAAGGCGACTGCGGCGATGGCCAGAACGACGCCGATCACAGCGAAGGTGTCGCTGAAGCCCATGATCAGAGCCTGGCGCTTCACGGTCCTGCCGAGGGTTACGATCGCCTGCCCCGTCGCCTTTGCATGGTCGGAGACGCCATGCGACTGGAAGTATGCAGTGAGCGTATCGATGCGCTGGCGGACCTCATCCCTGCCCATCGTGATAGACTGCCCGATGATGTTCGAATGGAACTGTTCTCGCTTTGTCAGCACCGTTCCAAGCGTAGCCGTTCCGACGGCGCCACCAAGGTTACGCAGCATGTTCGTCAAGCCGGACGCAGCCGCAGCATCCTGGGGTGCGATCCCGCCTGTGGTGATGGCGGTGATCGGAGTAAGCACGAGAGCCTGCCCAATTGCGCGGACAATGTTCGGGATCCAGAATTGATCGCCAGCATTGTCAGCCGAAAGCAGGATATTCATAAAGCAGCTAATGGCGAAGATGCTGATACCGAGGAAGCCGATATAGCGAGCGTCGAAACGCTTCATCATGATCGGAACCAGCGGGATCAGCAACAACTGCGGCAACCCGGTCCATGCCAGGACATTGCCGATCTCCTGCGCGTTGTAGCGCTGCACCTGGCCCAGATACTGCGGCAGAATGTAGACCGTACCAAACAAGGCGACGCCGACCAGCACGTTGACGGCAACGCCAATGCCGAAGTTGCGCTGCTTTAGCAGGCGGAGCTTCACGAGCGGCTTCTCGACCTTCAGCTCGATCCAGATGAATGCAGCGAGGAACACGAAGGCGATGATGCTCAGCTTCACGATGAACGGCGACGAGAACCAGTCGTCCTTGTTGCCTTCCTCGAGGACGGTCTGCAGAGCTGCGAGTCCGATCGACATCGTTACGATCCCAGCCCAGTCGCCCTCGCGGAGAAGGCCAAGGCGCATCGGCTGCTTCTCGAGCGTAGCCGCAAGAGCGATCGCCATGATGGCGCTCGGGATCGTGTTGATGAAGAAAATGGCCTGCCATCCGTAGTTCTCGGTCAGATAGCCGCCGATGGTTGGGCCGATCGCGGGCGCGAAGGTGACCGAAAGTGCGAAGATGGCGAGACCGATGGGTTGCTGAGGCTTCGGCAGCTTGGTGAGAACCATGGTGAAGGCCATCGGGATCAGGATGCCGCCTGCGAAACCCTGCAGACCGCGCATGGCGATCATCGAGTTCAGGTCATGCGTGAAGGCGCAAGCCATCGAGAATAGCGGAAACAGGATCGTGTTGACCAGGATGTATCTCCTAAACGAGAACACGCTGCTGAAATACGCCGTCAGCGGAATGACAATGATCTCGCCGATCAGGTAGGAGGTCGAGATCCAGGCGCCGTTGTCGACGCCTGTCCCGATGCCTCCCTCGATGTCGAGGAGCGAGGCGTTTGTGATCTGGATGTTCAAAATGGCCATGAAGGCGCCGATCATCCCTGCGAGGACGGCGATCCATTCCTTCGCTCCGGCCTTCTGCGAGGCAGCCGGAGCCGCCATCGCCGCTGATGTCGGCAACGTTGCTACGTTAGACATGACTTGATCCTCCTGGATCCGGGCGATCGCCTCTAGGGCTACTCGTTGCCGACCTTGGTATCGATTGTGGGGGTTACGGACATGCCGGGACGAAGGTCGCCGGAAGCAACACTCTCGGCATCGATCACGATGCGGACCGGAATGCGCTGGACCACCTTCGTGAAGTTGCCAGTGGCATTGTCGGGAGGCAGAAGTGCAAACTCCTGACCGCTGGCCGGAGCAAGGCTGTCGACGCGGCCGTGGTAGACGCGGTCTGGGAACATGTCGACTTCGATATCGACTTCCTGTCCGGGCCGCACGTCGGTCAACTGCGTCTCCTTGTAGTTGGCGACCACGTAGGCTGCTTTCGTCGGAACGACCGTCATGAGCTGGGTACCAGCCTGCACGTACTGTCCGACACGCAGTGTCCGGTTGCCGACGACGCCGTCGATCGGAGCGACGATCTTCGAATACGAGAGGTTCAGTTCAGCCTGTCGCTGAACAGCTATATCACGTGCGAGCGCTGCCTCAGCCTGCGCAACCTCGGCCTTGAGGATGTCGACTTGCTTCGTCGCGCCTTCCAGGGCGGCAATGTCCCGAGCCGTGGTCGCCCGGTTCGCGGCAATCTGTGAGGATGCCTGCTGTGCAGTCTGGACCGGTGCGTAGCCATTGGTGGCGAGGCGAGTATAACGCTTGTCGTTTTGCTCGGCGAATGTCTCGTTGGCGCGATCCACTTCGATGGAAGCATGGGCGGCCGCTATGACTGACTGCTGTGTCACCAGGGCGGCCTTCTTCGCCTCGATCGTGGCGCGGGCTGCATCGACGTCGGCCTTGGCTTGGTCGAGTGCGGTGGCATAGTCACGGTCGTCGATGACGGCCAGCACGTCCCCTGCCGTTACGACCTGGTTGTCACCGACGAGTACCTTGGCCAGGTACCCAGCGATCTTCGGGGCGATGGCACTGTTGTCTGCCTTGATGTAGGCGTCGTCAGTCGACACCTCGAAGCGGCCGACTGTCCAGTAGTTGTGGCCATAGTAGGCGGCGCCGGCGATTACGGCAAGCAACGAGACGCCCATCACGAGCTTCTTGATGCCACCGCCCTTCCGTTCCGTGGCTACCGGGGCCGCGGGTGCGGCGGCCACTGGAGCGGCGGGTGCCGGACGGTTACCAGCATCAGCGGTAGGTGCCTCCGGGGCAGCCGGGGCGGCCTTGCGGTCGGACTTTCCGGTCAGCGCGATAACATTCTCATCCATCGATATCACTCCTGCTTTCGGTTGCCGTCGCTTGGGCCGCAGCCGCATTGCATTAAGGAAACTTGTTATTTTCCAAAATATGCCTTATCTAGCGGATGTCAACGATAATTTGGAAAATTTTCATGTTCCAAAATAAGAGCGACCATCCGAGGCATAGGGGGCGACCCAGATCGAGGTCCGACAAGGAGACGCGTGAC
This sequence comes from Rhizobium sp. BK060, assembly GCF_014193145.1. Lineage (NCBI taxonomy): Bacteria > Pseudomonadati > Pseudomonadota > Alphaproteobacteria > Hyphomicrobiales > Rhizobiaceae > Rhizobium > Rhizobium sp. BK060. The sequence goes on along the minus strand of NZ_JACHYW010000036.1, from coordinate 49,509 downwards.
CACATCGTTAGCGTCGCCGACGAAGGTTTCCGTAGCAGCGGTTATGCGAATTCCGCGATGAGCACGATCGCCCACGTATCGGGCATTTCCACGAAGACGATCTATCGCTTGTTCCCTGGAAAGGCTGAGCTACTTGCAGAGGTCATCTCTAGGCAGATCCATCGCTTCCTCATGGAGATCGATCTTGCGACACTGCGTGATCTGGATCTTCGCGAGGGCCTGACGCGGCTGATGACGACCTACGGGATTCTGACTCTGTCCGAAGATGCAGTGCGGATGGCGAAACTCGTTGTTGCAGAGTCCGCCAGATTTCCAGAGGTGAGCGCCGCCTTCTATGACAGGGCCATCGTGCCGACGAACAAGATCATCGAATGCTGGCTAGGAGAACGCATGGAGACCGGCGAACTCTCGATTGACAGTCCGGTGGAAGCAAGCGGAATTCTTCGCGGTATGATGATCATGGAGCCCCAGAGAGCGTCACTCCTTCTGAAGCAGAGAGCAATGACGCCCGACGAGATCAGGCGCCGGGCGTCAGAGTGCGTCGATTGCTTTCTATGCGGACGGTCGAACGCTCAATGAAAAAAGTTAGCCCCCCGAAGACAACGGCATCTGACGCCTCCATCTCTAAACTTGGGTTCGATCCGGAGTTCCCTAGTATCGAGCTATCGAGAGCGGATCACGACTAGGCGTATGATCGAGCATCTGGGAGCGGTGCTTCGGCGACATAGCCTTTAGGAAACTTGAAGTTTTCCTAAATAAACGCTATGGTAATGGGGAAGCCAAAGATAGGAATTGGGGAATGCAGGAAGTAGTGCAGGCTGAGAAACGTTCGCGAGGACGTCCTAAGGAGAGATCCGACGAAGAGACCAAGGGCGTCATCATCGACGCTGCGAACGACCAATTCAAGAAGGCTGGCTACGCATCTGCGAGCATCAGTGCCATCGCGCAGACCGCGGGCGTATCGACGAAGACCCTCTATCGCCTGTTTCCGGCCAAGGCAGACCTCTTCTCCGACGTGATCTCAGCGAAAATCAGTCGATACTTCCTTGGCCTCAACGCCGAGAGCTTATCAGGGAACTCGCTCGTCGAGGGACTCGAGCGCCTCCTGATAGCGTACGGCAGATTGACGCTTTCTTCCGAAACCATCGTGATCACCCGGCTCGTCCTCAGCGAGTCAGACCGCTTCCCTGAACTTGCCGCCGTCTTCTACGAGCAGGCGATTCGCCGCACGAGCAAGACGATGGAGGAATGGCTGACCCGGCAGGTCGAACTGAAGCGCGTCGTCATCAAGGACGTTCCCACGGCGACGGGTATGCTCCGGGGCATGATGGCGATGGAACCGCAGCGCGCAATTATGCTCGGGCAGATCCCCGAAATCTCAGACGATGATATCGTGGCACGAGCTAGGGTCTGTGCGCGCATCTTCGTTGAAGGATGTGGTCACACATAAAAGTCAATTCCCTGCTCGTCACCGTGACACCCGTGGCTTGAGCAGGTTCCCGCTGCAGCGCCTGCACATCGTTGGAAAGCGGCGGCTGGGCAATATAGACCGTGGCCGCCGCCCGGCCAAAATGCGGTTCCTCTGCCACCGCGTCGAAATAGGAGAGCCATTCGTGCATCTTGACGTCGGCAGCATACGGGCTTGGCCCGCATGTCTCGGCAAGAATTCGTTCGAATATGGCGCTCACAAGTTCTTGCCTTTCCTGCGCCATCATTCTTCAAACCGGCATCTTCCATTCTGGATCATTTGCATCAAATTAGCGTTGGTTCGCGACGCCGCTAAAAGCCTCGTCATGTGCATGACGTAGCGTGGCAGCGGTGAGGAGCGGGCTCTGCCCGGGTGCCCGATGACATGGGCGCCGGAGGGAGGCTCACGTGTCTTTGCCGCCATCAAAGCAATCAATCCAGAAAGAGGGACCCTGATCATGCCATTCATCAAGACCACGGACGGAACCGAAATCTTCTACAAGGATTGGGGTCCGCTCGATGCCCAGCCCGTTGTTTTCCATCACGGCTGGCCGCTCAGCGCCGACGACTGGGATGCGCAGATGATGTTCTTTCTGGACAAAGGCTATCGTGTGATTGCCCATGACCGGCGCGGACATGGCCGTTCCAGCCAGACGTGGCAGGGCAACGAGATGGACACCTATGCGGCGGACCTCGCCGCGCTTACCGATGCGCTCGATCTGAAGAATGCGATCCACGTCGGCCACTCGACCGGCGGCGGCGAGGTCGCCCACTACGTCGCGCGCGCAAAGCCCGGCCGCGTCGCCAAGGCGGTGCTGATCGGCGCTGTGCCGCCGATCATGGTCAAGTCGGACAAGAACCCGGGCGGCCTGCCGCTCGAGGTTTTCGACGGCTTCCGCGCGGCGCTTGTCGCCAACCGCGCCCAGTTCTTCCTCGACATCCCGGCAGGTCCCTTCTACGGCTTCAATCGCCCGGGCGCTAAAGTCAGCCAGGGCGTCATCGAGAACTGGTGGCGGCAGGGGATGATGGGTGCCGCCAAGGCTCACTACGATTGCATCAAGGCGTTCTCCGAGACGGATTTCACCGAGGATCTGCAGCGGATCACGGTGCCGACGCTGGTCATGCACGGCGACGACGATCAGATCGTTCCCTATGCCGACTCGGCACCGCTTTCGGTAAAACTCCTGAAGCACGGCACGCTGAAGACCTATGCCGGCTTCCCGCATGGCATGTGCACCACGCATCCTGATGTCATCAACGCCGATCTGCTGGAATTCTTCCTGGACTGAGATGGAGGATCATTCGCCCGGCTCTATACGGACCGGCGATCGTATGACGGATGAATACCGTTCGAACATTCGCAGGCGGATCCCTTGGGGACCCGCCTGCCGCACACCAGCATCTGCTCATCAAAGGAGACGCTCGTGACCTCACGAGATACCATTCCGAGCGGGTTGTCCCGACGCGACCTGCTGAAGCTGACGGCTGCCGCAGTGGCGATGCTTGCCTCACGCAACGCGATTGCAGCCGACTTCCACCGCTTCCAGCACAGCACGTTCGACATTACCGTCGTCAGCGACGGCTTCCTGACACTTCCCGCGGAGATTCTGCTTCCCGATGCCATGCCCGAGGAGCGCCAGGCGATCATGCAGCGGCTGGGCGGTAGTTCGGCGGTCGCCCCCGTTCAGGCCAACATTCCGCTGATCCGCCATGGCAACGACCTGATCCTCATCGATACCGGATCCGGCAGCCATTTCCAGGCAAGCGCCGGCAAACTGGCGGCGAACCTGCAATCACTCGGCATCGCGCCGGAAGCGATCACCAAGGTCGTTTTCACCCACGCCCATCCGGATCACTCCGGCGCCACGACCACCGCCAATGGCAAGGTGCTCTATCCGAACGCGCAGTATTTCGTCAGCGAAGCAGAGTGGAGCTTCTGGACCGACAAGGACTACGAGACGCACATGCCATCCGCGCTTCATGACTTTGCACGCGGTGCGCAGCGTGACCTGTTTGCCGTCAAGGACAGGCTGACGCTGGTGCGGCCCGATCAGGAGATCATTCCAGGGATGCGGATCGTGCAAACCCGCGGGCATACACCGGGCCATGTCTCAATCGAACTGGCTGGAGACGGCGACCTTTTGATCACAGGCGACTCCTGCACCAACGACGTGATCTTCTTTGAGCATCCCGCGTGGCATTTCGGCTTCGATACCGAGCCGGAGATCGCGCTGAAGACCCGTCAAACGCTGTTGGATCGTGCCGCGACCGACAAGCTCAAGATGCTCGGCTATCACTGGAGCTACCCGGGCGTCGGCTATGCTGAACGAAAGGATGCGTCCTACCGGTTTGTCTCGGCGTAGGTTTCGAAGCGGTTACTGCGCGTCGGCGGCTTCTGCCGGCGCGGCCGCCGACTGCGGCAGTTCTTCCGCAATCTCTTCGGCAACGGCTGCGAGATCGAGGTTCCCCCAGATCGACGCTGACTGGCGACGCTCCGTGCGACGGGATGATTTGACTTCGACGATGAACGGCTTCGACTGAGCGCGCATGGGGTTCCTATTGAAAGGCGTTGAACGAATCCATCAACGCCTCAAGCCTACGAAGCGTTCCGCGCTCGCGCAAGATCGCACCTCCCGCTGAATCCAGCCCCACACAGGCCAGGCACCGAGGAAACAAGCATGGGGCGAGCTCCGTTGCAGTTATTCAATCTGCGTGGAGCCCCATGCAAATTCCTGCGAAAAGTTCTTGAAGGAAAGATCGATGTCGATTACCTACCACGTCGCCGAACATGATGGCGCCTGGGCTTACGGCCTGGACGATGTCTGGTCGGAAACTTTCCCAACTCACGAGAAGCACTGGCAGCGGCCAAACACGCCGCAGAGCGACAACAGCTCGGTGGCCAGGATGCGGACATTACATATCAGCGTGCAAACGGCAGCTGGACAACGGAACGGTCGAACGGAGGCGACCGCCCCGAAGCCGATGTCGTCGATGACGCCAAGGAAAAAGACTAGGAATGACCATTAAAGAACGTTTTCTGAAGCAGCAGCATGCCTGGATGCTCAGCGCCTGCTATTCCCGCAAACATCCTGACTTCCATCGCTTTGGCGGCGTCGATGTTTCGATCTCCCCCCGCTGGAAAGACAGCGTTGAAACCTTCGTCAATGATATGATCGACACCCTGCCGCGCAGCCTCTCCGAACGCCGGATGGCGCTGAGAAACCCGCGCCGCCCGTTCGAGCCCGGCAATGTGGAATGGGTGTTCGCAAGCAAGCACTACGGCCTTCGCGCTCCTGATGGCACGCGGCCCGACATGGCGGACGCTCGTTTCCGCCGAGCGTAAGACGCTTCTGTACAGATCACATCCTTCGCCGGCGGAAGCTCCCCCAGAGGCTTCTTTTGCCGGCGAATTATTTTAGGGGCCTCAGATGCCAAATCCGGTGCCCCCTTGGCCTGCCCTCGCCCAGATCAATGTCACCAGCCAGTGATACCATGCAGGCAGCTTACCCTGCCCGTCCGTTGAATGTCGCAGTCCCGTCAGCGCGGTTGGCCACGCTGATATGCTACGCCACAGGCCCGATCGTTACCGGTGCTGCGCGTTTTTCGTCACCACAATCACAACAATTCCGACGATCGCGGCAAGAGCGCCCCAATAGACCCAAGGCGTCTGGTTGATCATGAAACTTTCTTCGGGATAGGGAAAATAGCCGCTGCCCTGCCCCATCCAGACCACTCCGATCAGGATGAGCAGACCGGCAGCAAAATAGCCAAACTTCACCATTCGATGTCCTCCATCACCAGCTGCGCGATGCCCGTTTCGCCTGCGCTCTGGTTCTGCAGGCGTCGGTGCTACGGAGGCGACCTTACGCCTTCGGGAAATCGGCCGCGAGGCTCGTTCGCGCCATTCCTCGATCTGCGCCAGCCGCTGGCGCAACGGCAACACCACACCGAAACGACATCAATCTGGAAAGCCCGCGCGCCCGATCGGACACGCAGGCGATAGGACGGTTTACTGCAGCGTACGCGTCTGCATGTCCTGGCCGAGTGCCACGCCCTGATGGGCCTGCGTTCCAACTGCCACCCCGTCGAGGCCTGTCGCCACGACCGAGACGCGGAACTTGCCGTCGAGGTTGCGGTCGAAGATCGCGCCAACGACGATATCGGCCTCATCCTGAACCTCGTCGCGGATGCGGCTTGCCGCTTCGTCCACTTCGAAGAGTGTCATGTCGGTGCCGCCGGAGATCGAGATCAGAACACCCCTGGCGCCCTTCATCGAAATATCGTCGAGCAGCGGATTGGCGATCGCAGCCTCGGCTGCCTTCATCGCACGCCCCTCGCCCGAAGCCTCGCCGGTACCCATCATCGCCCGACCCATGCCGCGCATCACGGATTTCACGTCCGCGAAGTCGAGATTGATCAGGCCTTCCTTGACGATCAGGTCGGTGATGCAGCCGACACCGGCATAAAGCACGCGGTCGGCGGTCATGAAGGCGTCCGCGAACGTGGTCTTCGCATCGGCGATGCGGAAAAGATTCTGGTTCGGGATGACGATCACCGTATCGGCCGCCTCGCGGAGCGCCTCGATACCGACATCGGCTGTCTTCATGCGGCGGTTGCCTTCAAAGGTGAAGGGCTTAGTAACCACTCCGACCGTGAGGATGCCGGCGTTGCGGGCGGCTTGGGCAATAACAGGTGCAGCCCCCGTTCCGGTGCCGCCCCCCATGCCTGCGGTGACGAAGCACATATGCGAGCCAGCCAGATGATCCATGATCTCATCGATCGATTCTTCGGCGGCTGCGCGACCGACTTCCGGCAGCGAACCGGCCCCCAGCCCTTCGGTTATATGCGCGCCAAGCTGTATGCGGCGGGATGCCTTTGATGTCGCCAGCACCTGCGCATCCGTATTGGCCGCGATGAAATCGACGCCTTCGAGATTTTCCGCTATCATGTTATTGATCGCATTGCCGCCGCCGCCGCCGACGCCAATTACTGTAATTCTCGGTCGCATTTCGGAAATCCCGTTCTTGGCGTTCGTCATCGCAATCTCCTTCGTGCGTTTTTGTCATGGCTCCGCCTCTTGTCGGGAACCGAATCGAGCATCAGCCTAGCCGCGCAACAAGGCAGAGCCGGGGCGAAAGAACAAGATGACACCGTCTGAAACTTTATCCGGAACCTTTTTTGCCCTCGCGCTTTATTTTGAATCGTCCCCTGCCAGAGAGAGGAGTACCGTGCAGATGCCTACGCCCGCCACCCGCCAGTCAGTTACGCCTCCAAACGAGCATATTCTTACCGCCCAAGAGGCCCTGGAACCGCTGTTCCTCAAGATCGAAGAGGAGGCCGAGGTCCGGATGATCGGCGCCGCCATTCGCGCGGGCTGGTCTGCGGAAGATGCGGTGGCAGCCATCGACGAGCTTCGCCGCAACGAACTTCTTCCCGGCAGCGGTCACTAAAAAATCATTCGCCTTGAGGAAGGGATGACCTAAGTTCTGCGCGACCCACCAATCGCGGAAAGATCATCGCATGTCCCTCAAGAATATCTGCATCTTCGGCGCCGGTGCACTCGGCGGCGCGATCGCCGCCAAGCTTGCCTTATCTCTCGGCGCAGAGGCAACGGTTTCGGTCGTTGCCCGCCGCGCTCATCTCGCGGCCATCCGAAGCGATGGGTTGCGCCTCATTGAGGCCGGTGTAGAAGCACCCGTCACCGTCAATCTGACAGCTACCGACGATCCGAGGGAACTGCCGCCGCAGGATCTCGTCATCACCGGGCTGAAGGGCCATCAGCTCAGCGCCGCCGCAGAGGGAATCGACCATCTGCTGAAAGATAGCGCACGCGTCATGATGATCCTCAACGGCATTCCGTGGTGGTATTTTCATCGCGACCAGGACAGCGGGCATGCGGAACGGCAGTTCGACGAGCTCGATGAGGATGGCAAGCTTTGGCGCCTTGTCGGTCCGCAGCGCGTGGTCGGCTGCGTCGCCCACCAGGGCGCCGAAGTCAGCAAGCCCGGCGAGATCAGGCTTAGCAACAAAGGCCACTTTATTCTCGGCGAGCCCTCCGGCGAGATCACTGCAGATTTGCGCGACATCGAAGTGCTCCTGCAGCGCGCCGATATCGGTGTGAGACTCTCGAGCCGCATCCGCGACGATATCTGGAGCAAGCTGATGGGCAACGCCTCCTTCAACCCGATCAGCGCGCTGACGCGATCATTGATGTCCGATCTGATGGCGGATGCCGCGATCACCGACCAGATCGGCAAGGTTATGAAGGAGGTAAAGGCTGTTGGAGAGGCACTTGGCGCGAATGTCGGGATGTCCGTCGAGCAGCGATTGGAACAGGCCCGGCAAATCGGGCCGGTTCGCACCTCCATGCTGCAAGACCTCCTGGCGGGGAAGTCGCTGGAGATTACCCCGCTGGTGGGAATGGTCGTTTCACTGGGCCGCCTGACCGCAACGCCGACACCGGTTTCCGAAACGATCCTGGCGCTGGTGTCGCAGCTTGACCGGGAGAATTGCCGACCGGTGAAGTGAGTGCGCGAACGGTCGAGCGGCTTGCTGCCTTCTAGTGAGCCGCTCAGAAATTGATTTAGGGAGCCTCCACAACTACCTAGGATATAGAATTATTGCAACCACGCTGCAATGCGCTCGACTGCTTCAACGATCTCTGCCTCGGAGCCGGCGTAGGACATGCGCATCGACCTATTGCCTTCCAGCGGATCAAAATCCAGACCCGGCGTCGCGGCGACGTTGATCTCTGCCAGCATCCGTTTGGCGAACGCCATGCTGTCATTGGTGAAGCGCGATACGTCGACATAGGCATAAAAGGCACCATCCATCGGCGAGGCAATGGACAGGCCGATTTCCGGCAGGCGCTTCAGCAGAAACTCGCGGTTGGCGGCGTAGCTTGCCTTGTAGACATCGAGTTCCGCGGTCGCGCTGAGCGCTGCCGTCGCGGCGATCTGCGAGAGTTCGGGCGGCGAGATGTAGAGGCTTTGCGCGACACGCTCGATGGGGCGCACCAGCCGCTCGGGCAGCACCATCCAGCCGATGCGCCAGCCGGTCATGCAATAATATTTGGAGAAGGAGTTGATGACGATCGCCTCGTCGGTCAATTCCAGCGTGCTGGTCTCTTCGCCGGCAAAAGTCAGCCCGTGATAGATTTCGTCTGAAATGAACGCGATCGAATTCGCCGCGCAATAGTCGGCCAACGCCTTCAGTCCCTGGCGAGCGGTCACCGTGCCAGTGGGGTTGGCGGGGCTCGCCAGCAGCACGCCCTTCAGTCTGACGTTGTTTGCAGTTTGGGCAGCCTCCAGGCTCTCGGGTGTTAACGTGAAATGCGTGTCGGCAGTCACCGGTACCTCGATCACCCTAAGCCCAAGAGCCCCGAGAATGTTGCGGTAGGCAGGATAGCCCGGCCGGGCGATGGCGACCGCGTCTCCGGCATCAAACAGCGAGAGAAAGGCAAGGTTGAAGCCGGCGGAAGAACCGGTGGTTATCGCGATGCGCGCCGGATCGATTTCCAGCCCGTGACGGTTGCGATAGTGCCCGGCCAGCGCATGTTTCAGCCTCGCCGTGCCGAGCGCGTCCGTATAGCCGATCCTGCCCTCGACGAGCGCTGCCTGCGCGGCCTCCAGAGCAGCGCGTGGCGCCGGATGGGAGGGCTGTCCGACAGCCATGGATATGACCGGGTGACCGCTCGCTCGCCGCTTTGTCGCTTCGGCCAGAACATCCATGGCATGGAAGGGCTCGACTTCACTGCGTTGGGAAATGGAAAACAAGATCGCTTCTCTCTAACTTTGCTTGCGGCCAGACAATTGCCGCAATAATCGGATCATCACAATCCCGCGATTGAACAGCGGATGCGAAAATTCTTGTTTGAAGACGACCGGACGCACCATAATTTGACGGCATCTGATTTCCGCCGTTAACCGGGCAGTGTTATCCGGCGCCTAGAACGATGCATACGAACTGCTGATAACGAGGATATAATGGCCATACTTCCGAAAATCTTCACCGCACTGGCGCTGACTGCCTCGGTGGCAACGGCCTACCCGGCATCGGCGCTCGATGAAGCGCAGAAGAAGGAGTTCGGCGAGTTCATCAAGCAGTATCTGATCGAAAATCCGGAGATCATGCTGGATGTTCAGGATGCCCTGCAGAAGAAGCAGGAGCAGGCGCGCCTCGTCAAAGCCAATGCGGTGATTGCTGACAACAAGTCAACGATCTTCGATTCGAAGTATGACATGACGATCGGCAACCCGAAGGGCGACATCACGATCGTCGAGTTCTTCGATTACAATTGCGGCTATTGCCGACACGCACTTTCCGACATGCAGACGATGCTCGAAAAGGACAAGAATGTCCGCTTCGTGCTCAAGGAATTCCCGATCCTCGGCCCGGAATCGGTCGCCGCCCACAAGGTGTCCGATGCGTTCCGCAAGCTGGCGCCGGAAAAGTATAGCGAGTTCCATATCGCGCTTCTCAGCAGTGATGGCCGCGCCGACGAAGCGAGCGCAATTGAAGTCGCCGGGTCGCTTGGCGTCAGCGAAAAGCAAATCCGTGACGAGATGGCCAAGAGCTCCAGCGATGCCTCCGTGAAGGAGACCTATCAACTTGCCCAGAGCCTCGGCATCACCGGTACACCGTCCTACGTGATCGGCAACGAACTGGTTCAGGGCGCAGTCGGTTTCGATGATCTCGAAACCAAGGTCAAGAACATGCGCGCCTGCGGTAAGACGAGTTGTTGAGACGACGCCCATCAAATCGCCAAAATCGAAGCGTTTCAGCCATGTGGACAAATGTGGCGCGATTCGGGCTGCGTTTCCCAAAGGGCTTTCATTAGGTTCGTTGGGAGTCTATAGGTTGCCGTCTCGCACTTGATGGAACACTCGATGACGCAAACGATATTCGTCCTGAACGGGCCCAACTTGAACATGCTCGGCAAAAGAGAGCCGGGCATCTATGGGGGCAAGACGCTTCAGGATATCGAGGCGGATTGCAAGGCGGCTGGGCGTGAGCTCGGTTTCGATATCGATTTTCGCCAGAGCAATCACGAAGGTATGCTCGTCGACTGGTTTCACGAAGCAAACGACAAGGCCGTTGGCGTGGCGATCAACGCCGGAGCCTACACGCATACGTCGGTCGCGCTCCACGACGCAATTCGCGCTATTTCCATTCCGGTGATAGAGCTTCATATCTCCAACGTCCACGCGCGAGAAGAATTCCGCCACAAGTCGATGATTGCGCCTGCGGTTAAGGGCGTCATCTGCGGCTTCGGGCCTCATAGTTATATTCTAGCGCTGCATGCGCTGAAGAATCTCACGGCATAAGAAGAACACAGGGCAAACACTCATGGCTGAGAAGAAAAACGGTATCGACCAGGCACTGATCCGCGACCTCGCGAACATCCTCAACGATACGGATCTGACGGAAATCGAAGTCGAGCAGGACGATCTGCGAATTCGCGTTTCGCGCGCCGGCAACACCCAGTACGTCCAGGCTCCGATCGGCGCGCCTGCATTTGCCGCCGCAGCGCCGGTCGCTGCAGCTCCAGCCGCCGCCGCGGCGCCTGCGGCTCCCGCGCGCAACCCTGCCAACACCGTTAGCGCTCCGATGGTCGGCACGGCCTACATGGCTCCGGCTCCGGGCGCGCGTCCCTTCATCGAGCTCGGCGCCACCGTCAAGGAAGGTCAGACGCTGATCATCATCGAAGCGATGAAGACCATGAACCAGATCCCTTCGCCGAAGTCCGGCAAGGTCACCGAAATCCTCGTCGAGGACGGAAGCCCCGTCGAATACGGCCAAGCCCTCGTCGTCATCGAATAAGGCGAGCGTCATGGTCTCGAAAATCCTCATCGCCAACCGCGGGGAAATCGCGCTTCGCGTGCTGCGCGCATGCAAAGAGCTCGGCATTCCTTGCGTCGTGGTTCACTCGACTGCCGACGCCGATGCCATGCATGTGCGCCTTGCCGACGAAAGCGTCTGCATTGGCCCGCCGCCCTCGCGCGAAAGCTATCTGAACATTCATCAGATCGTGGCCGCCTGCGAAATCACGGGTGCCGATGCCGTGCATCCGGGATACGGATTCCTGTCCGAAAACGCCAAGTTTGCGGAAATCCTGGAAGCGCATGGCATCACGTTCATTGGCCCGACGGCGGAACATATCCGCCTCATGGGCGACAAGATCACCGCCAAGACAACGGCGCAGGAGCTCGGTATCCCTGTCGTTCCGGGGTCCGATGGCGAGGTCAAGACCGAGGAAGACGCACTGCGTACTGCCGCTGAAATCGGCTATCCAGTGCTGATCAAGGCAACCGCAGGCGGCGGTGGCCGCGGTATGAAGGTTGCCAAGTCCGAGGCCGACCTGATCGAAGCCTGGTCGACGGCCCGTACCGAAGCGGCAGCCGCTTTCGGCAACGATGCCGTCTACATGGAAAAGTACCTCGGCAAGCCGCGCCACATCGAAATCCAGGTGTTCGGCGATGGCGAAGGCAATGCGATCCATCTCGGCGAACGCGATTGCTCGCTGCAGCGCCGCCATCAGAAGGTCTGGGAAGAAGCCAACTCCCCGGCCCTGAACGTCGAGCAGCGAATGAAGATCGGCCAGGTCTGCGCCGATGCCATGAAGAAGCTGAAGTATCGCGGCGCCGGCACGATCGAGTTCCTGTATGAGAACGGCGAGTTCTATTTCATCGAAATGAACACCCGTCTGCAGGTGGAACATCCGATTACCGAGGCAATTACCGGCATCGATCTGGTCCACGAGCAGATTCGCGTTGCTTCCGGCGGCGGGCTCTCCGTCAAGCAGGAAGAGATCAACTTCCACGGCCATGCCATCGAGTGCCGCATCAACGCCGAGGACGCGCGTACGTTCGTGCCCTCTCCGGGCACGATCACGCACTTCCATGCGCCGGGTGGTCTTGGGGTTCGCGTCGATAGCGGCGCCTACCAGGGCTACAAGATCCCGCCTTACTATGACAGCCTCATCGGCAAGCTCATCGTATTCGGTCGCACGCGTGTCGAATGCATGATGCGTCTGCGTCGCGCGCTGGACGAGTTTGTCGTGGACGGCATCAAGACCACGCTTCCGTTGTTCCAAGATCTGGTGGACAATCAAGACATCGCCAACGGCGACTATGATATCCATTGGCTGGAAAACTATCTGGCCAAAAAACCGGCGTAACAGAGAATGGCAGGATCGCGCAGGAAGTCTCCAGGCATAACACCGGAAATCCTCCTGCGCGCCTACTCTATCGGCCTCTTTCCGATGGCCGAATCGGCTGATGACCCAGAGATATTCTGGGTCGAGCCCGATCTTCGCGGTGTCCTGCCGCTTGATGAATTCCACGTTTCCAAAAGCCTCGCCAAGACGATCCGGCGCAAGCCTTTCGACATCCGCTTCAACCACGATTTCGATGCGGTGATCGCAGCCTGCGCGGCGGAGACCGGGGACAGGCCGAGCACCTGGATCAATCAAACGATCAAGACGCTTTATTCCACGCTGCATCGCATCGGCCACGCGCACTCGGTCGAGGCATGGGACGGTGACGAGCTTGTCGGCGGATTATACGGAGTGTCGCTGGGTTCGGCGTTCTTCGGCGAAAGCATGTTCTCACGTCGGACGGACGCTTCGAAGATCTGCCTCGTTCATCTCGTGGAACGGCTGCGGACCAAGGGGTTTACCCTGCTCGATACACAGTTTACGACCGAGCACCTAAAGACTTTCGGAGCCATCGATGTTCCGAAGGATGAGTACGCTCACATACTCGCGGCAGCAATTGAATCACCGCACCTGGAATTTTGAGAATTAGTTGGCTGCCTTGTCGGGCGCGGGCACGTCCGAGTTCTGCTTGCAGTCCTTCAGCCAGACGTCATAGATCGGATGCTCGACGGCATTGAGGCCGGGGCTGTCGGCAAACATCCAGCCGGTGAAGATGCGGCGGATCTTGCGGTCGAGCGTAATCTCGTCGACTTCCACAAAACCATCTATCTTCTGCGCTTCGGCCTGATCGCGCGAATAGCAGGCCTTAGGTGTCACCTGCAGCGCGCCGAACTGCACGGTCTCGTTGACATAGACATCGAACGTCGTGATGCGGCCGGTGATCTTGTCGAGGCCGGAGAAAACAGCGACCGAGTTCTCGATGCGCGCAGCGGAGGCGACCTGCGGCAGAAGGCCAAGCGCCAGGGAGAGCCCGGCGGCACGCAGGAGATTCTTCCGCGTGAAAAGCTTCATATCTGCCCGTCTCCACAGCATCTTGAAATCGAAGGCCGCAATCGCTGCGGCCATTCTGCGGGTAATGGTCAATTGTGGCCAAAAGCGGGGCCGGCGGGGCCTGCTCAGTTGCCAGGTGTCCAGGCATCGTAGTCGCCCGTAACCCGCGGACGTTCGCCAGGAACGACCAATGATCCAGGCGGGCGATAAGCCTGCGGCGAACCCGTCGGGTTTGCGCGATGCGGCTTCTGCCATTCCTTGGCGACGTAGTTTTCCTGGCTCGGAGGAACGTTCGTGCGGTGGTGCATCCAGCCGTGCCAACCCGGGGGAATTGCGGAGGCTTCGGCATAGCCCTTATAGATCACCCAACGCTTCGGAAGGCCGTAGGACGACATGCCACCTTCGTAATAAACGTTGCCCAATTCGTCTTCACCGACGCGCTTACCGAAACGCCATGTCGCAAAACGCGTACCGATCGTCTGACCGTTCCACCAGGTGAAGATTTGCACGAGGAGATTCTTCATGTCTTTTCCTTGAGCTAGCCGGACGGCGAGCGGGACCAGAATTTGATCCCTCGCTTATGCCGCCAGCGATCCACATTGTCCAGTGATTCCGGCGCCACACCGGCTCATTTCAGCGCCATCTTGAAGCCGAGATGCGATTGTTTGAAGCCCAGTCGCTCATAGAAACGGTGCGCATCCTTGCGGCTGGCATTCGAGGTCAGTTGCACGAGCCGAAGACCGCGACGTTTTGCCTCCGCGATGGCAAACTCGATCATCTGAGCGCCGATGCCCTGTCCTCGCATGTCGCCCCGCGTCTGCACCGCCTCGATGATCATCGAGGACGAGCCCCTGCCAACCAGCGACGTCACGATCATCGTCTGGAACGTGCCGACGACCTGCCCTTCGCGTTCGGCGACGTAGAGCGTCTGGTCGCGTGATGAGGCGACCCGCTCGAAAGCCCGGAGATAGTCGCCGAAGGCCTCAGGCGCCGTCGTATCGCCGTGGCCGCCGAGTTCATCCCCGGCAAAGATGGCAACGAGTGCCGCCACGTCCGGCGTTGCGCGCCTCGCGAATGATGGTTTGGCTCATGGTCACATTGTGGCTAGCGCTGTTCGAGAGGTTTTTCGAGGATCAGCGTCGGTATGCCGGATTGCCCCGGCCCGTCGTTTTCATTGCGGCCGACATCCTCGAAGCCGTGAGCATGATAGAAGGCGATCGCCGTCTTGTTCCGCGGCTCTACCTCCAAGCGCATGATCTCGGCATCGGGAAAACAGGTTTCCAACTCGGCAAAGATCTCCCGCCCGATACCCTGGCGATGCAGCGGTGGACGAACATAGAGCAGATGCAGCATGACGGTCTTCGTCATTTCATCCGACATGGCGGCGTAACCGATACCGCCGATATCCTTACCGTTATCGGCAACGAGGAACTCGGCATTCTTCTTCGCCAGTCGCGCCTGCAGCGCCGCCGGCGAAAACAGATGCGCAATGAGCTCGGCTACCTTCGCTTCGCCATAGAGGCCAGCATAGGTCGCGCGAAAGCCCTCATCCAGCAAGGTGCGCATCTTGCTTAGATCACCCTCGCTGGCGGTGCGCACGAAATACACGGTCTTACTCCTCGATGCCGAGCTTCGCCTTGACCAGAGCCTGGACTGCCTGCGGGTTTGCCTTGCCACCCGTTGCTTTCATCACTTGACCGACGAACCAGCCGGCAAGCGTCGGCTTGGCCTGGACCTTCGCCACCTGATCCGGGTTGGCGGCAATGATCTCATCGACCGCCCTCTCGATCGCGCCAGTATCGGTCACCTGCTTCATGCCCCTGACTTCGACGATCTCGGCAGGATCGCCGCCTTCGTTCAGCACGATTTCGAACAGGTCCTTCGCGATCTTTCCTGAAATAGTCTCCGCCCTGATAAGATCAATGATTGCGCCGAGTTGCGCCGGCGAGACAGGCGTCTCCTCGATGCTTTTGCCTGTCCGGTTCAAGGCACCGAGCAGATCATTGATGACCCAGTTGGCGGCTGCCTTGCCGTCGCGGCCTTCGGCCACGGCTTCGAAATAGTCGGCGATCGCCTTTTCCGAGACCAGAACGGAAGCGTCGTAGACCGAGAGACCGAGTTCGCGCACGAAGCGCTCCTTCTTGTCGTCGGGCAATTCCGGAAGGTCGGCTTCAAGCGCCTTGACGAACGCATCGTCAAACTCGAGGGGCAAAAGATCCGGGTCCGGGAAGTAGCGGTAATCGTGCGCATCTTCCTTCGAGCGCATCGACCGCGTCTCGCCCTTGTTCGGGTCGAAGAGACGGGTTTCCTGCTCAATCGCGCCACCATCTTCCAGGATGCCGATCTGGCGCCGGGCTTCGTATTCGATCGCCTGGCCGATGAAGCGGATGGAGTTGACGTTCTTGATCTCGCAACGGGTGCCAAAACCTTCGCCCGGGCGACGGACGGAGACGTTGACGTCGGCGCGCATGGAGCCCTCGTCCATGTTGCCGTCGCAGGTGCCGAGATAGCGCACGATCGAGCGCAATTTCGTCATGTAGGCCTTGGCTTCATCCGACGATCGCATGTCCGGCTTGGAGACTATCTCCATCAGTGCGACGCCCGAGCGGTTCAGGTCGACATAGGACATGGTGGCGTGCTGGTCGTGCAGCGACTTGCCGGCGTCCTGCTCCAGATGCAGCCGCTCGATGCCGATCTCAATGTCCTCGAACTGGCCCTGACGATCCGGCCCGAGCGAGATGACGATCTTGCCTTCGCCGACGATTGGATCCTTGAACTGCGAAATCTGATAGCCCTGCGGCAGGTCGGGATAGAAATAGTTCTTGCGGTCGAAGAGCGAGCGCTTGTTGATCTGCGCCTTCAGGCCAAGACCGGTGCGGACCGCCTGCCTGACACATTCCTCGTTGATGACGGGCAGCATGCCGGGCATGGCCGCATCGACGAGCGACACGTTGGAATTCTGCGGCTTGCCGAACTCCGTCGCCGCGCCCGAGAACAGCTTCGAATTCGACAGCACCTGTGCATGAACTTCCATGCCGATGATGACTTCCCAATCGCCAGTGGCGCCGGGAATGAAGCGTTTCGGATCAGGCGTACGAACGTCGACAATGGTCATTGAGATGCTCTTTTTGAGGCTGTTCTTTTCAACTCGTGAGGTAACGGAAATGGCTTGCCGGTGCAAGGCTTTCGGCGGTCCCGTTGGGCGGGCCAGCCGGTTTGGGGCGTGTTAACGCAATGTCGCTAGCGTGGCCCGCATGACGGCGACTGATATTCTCATGATCCTCGGGCTCTTCCCGGCACTCAATGCCTTCGTGTTCTCGATCTATTTCCTCGACAAGCAGGCTGCTCGCCATCATCGTCGCCGGATCAGCGAGAAAACCTTGCTGACGCTCGCATTCGTCGGTGGCAGCCTGGGCGCGGTTTGCGCGCAAAGGCTCCTACGTCACAAGACGCAGAAAGAACCGTTCCGATCGATCCTCAGGGCCATTGCCATGTTTCATATGCTGACCGCGCTTCTTTTATCAGGCGCCCTCGGCTACGTCGTGTCGGACGGCACGCTGCTAGACTAGACCGTATGTGCCGTCGTCCGCCGATTCCAGAGCCTTTGACAGACCGACTGACGGCACATCACGATCGAGCTTGGGATTGTAGACAATCGATAGCCAATGAATTGCGTATCCACGCTTCTGGAAGAAGCTGATCGCTTCGGAGTTTCCGGAGTGCGTCTGCATCATTGCCGTATCGAAGCCCTGCGCTGCTATGTCTTTCTCGATATCCTGCAAGAGTGCAGTTCCGAGACCATGACCGGTGAAGGCAGGATCGATCCAGAAATCCGAAATCTTCTCGTCGAGCGTCTCGCGCGCCGCCCATCCTGCCGCATGCCCGTTCCATTCGATGACAGTGACGGTGATCCAGCTACCCGTAACGAAATCGAAAAACGCGCTTCGCGCGGAATCGACCATGGCATCCCCTTCGCCGATGGATGCCATTGCCTTCTGCCAGGCCCTTATTCCGATCTCGCTCAAAAGCTCCGCTTCGCCTTCGCGGGCATTGCGAATGTGGATCAATAGCCTCTCCGCGTTTTCGCAGAAGTAAACACCGAATCACCGCGTTATCAAAGCCTTGGGTTTCGAGCGCGAGACCCAGCACAACATCCCCCATTGGTTGCAAAACTTGACGAAATTGAGGTCAGCGGATATGACGACCTTATGTTGAACTGGTCTTCTCAGACCCGGTAGGGGCCCTGCCCGCAGGTTTTTCTTGCGCGCACGGGCCCGAAAAAACGAAGCCCTGACGTCCAATCGGACGCCAGATCGTTTTTACGCGCCTCCTCAAGGCGCTACGACCGGATCAACATTCCATGGATATTTCACGCACGGAGCAGCGCATCCTGCACTATTGGCCCAAGGTGGCCGGATTGAAATCGAACGCGACGACAACCGGAAAATCGAGGCGGTGAAGTGCTTCACCCGCGACGGCTGGGTCTATCCCGGCTTCGGCCTCGAGCTGTTTCGCAAGCTGAAGCAGAAGAGGGCCATCAAATCCTCGGGCGGCAAGCCCTATCGCATCACCGAACGGGGATTGGTTCTGGTGAGAGCGGAACAGGACAACAGATAAACTCCTGGCCGCGCGTCGCCTCAGCGCGCGGCTTCCTCAAAGACGCGTGGTAAGCTCGGCCTTCATCGCCGACCACTCCTCGGCCACCGAGCCGCTCCCACGATGCTTGCCAGCACGGCGGTACCAGTAGTCAGCATTCCAGTCGTCGCCTTCGATACGATGGCAGAAGGCATGACCCCAATCGAAAGGCGCCTCGCCTTCGTGCGCCTGGCAGATTGCATGCACGGCCTGCCACTCCGCACCCACGGTGAAACCTGCCGCCGCGAGGCAGTCGAATGCTTCGATCATGTCCGCAATATTCTGTTTGGCCATAGGCCTCCTCCCGAAATTGCGCCTTCAGCCGAGACGCTTCTCCAGATGCACCTTTTCGAGCGGAATGCCGAGTTCCGCATCAAACTTCTCACCGCGCCAGACGATCGAGAAGCCGGCCCGCTCGTAAAGTCGGATGGCGCCGCCATTGGTAGCGCGGGTGTGGATTTTTGCAACTTTGAAGCCGTCAGCGGCAATGCGTTCAATGAAGTAGCGCACCATGGCGGAACCGATGCCGCGGCCCTGGCAGGCGGGATCGATCCAGCTGTCAGAAATGTAATTGGGTTTGTTTTCCCGGGCGCCCCAGCTGGCTATCCTACCTTCGAACTCAGCGACGATGACATCGCCCTTTGCTGTAGCGGGATAGTCGAAGAATGCTCTGCGGGCACCTTCGATGACGTCAGCCCGGTTGAAACCAGCTTCGCCAGCGCCGCTGGATTTCCATGCCGCAAAACCGACGTCGCCGACCATATGATGGTCGGCGACGGTCATTTTTCCGGATTGTCAGCTCGCTTACCACCACTTGGCAGGCGTGAACCTGCCCGCGGCCTGCTCGATCACATGCGCAGTCTTGAACAGCGTTTCTTCGTCGAACGGTTTGCCGATCAGCTGTAGACCGAGCGGCAGGCCCTTGTGATCGAGGCCGGCCGGAACCGCGATGCCGGGCAGCCCGGCCATGTTGACCGTCACCGTAAAGATGTCGTTCAGGTACATCTTGACCGGATCGGAGGCGAGGTTTTCGTCGGCGACGCCGAAGGCGGACGACGGTGTCGCGGGCGTCAGGATCGCATCGATACCGGCATTGAAGGCCAGTTCGAAGTCGCGCTTGATGAGCGTGCGAACCTTCTGGGCCCTGATGTAGTAGGCGTCGTAGTAACCGGCCGAGAGAACATAGGTGCCGATCATGATGCGGCGCTTGACTTCCTTGCCGAAGCCGGCGGCGCGCGTCTTTTCGTACATGTCGACGATATCCTTGCCGTCGACACGCAGGCCGTAGCGGACCCCGTCGTAGCGGGCGAGGTTCGACGAGGCTTCGGCGGGGGCGACGATGTAGTAGGCCGGCAGCGCGTATTTGGTGTGCGGCAGCGAGATGTTGACGATCTCGGCGCCTGCGTCCCTGAGCCAGGCAATTCCCTGCTGCCACAAGGTTTCGATTTCCTCTGGCATGCCGTCGACGCGGTATTCGTTCGGAATGCCGATCTTCATGCCCTTCAGCGACTGGCCAAGCGCGGCTTCATAGTCCGGAACCGGCAGGTCGACGGAGGTCGTGTCCTTGGAATCGACTGACGCCATCGACCTCAGCAGGATCGCGGCGTCGCGCACGTCGCGCGCAATCGGGCCGGCCTGATCGAGCGACGAGGCGAAAGCCACCGTGCCCCAGCGCGAGCAACGGCCATAGGTCGGCTTGATGCCGACCGTGCCGGTGAAGGCGGCCGGCTGACGGATCGAACCGCCTGTATCGGTCGCGGTAGCACCGGCGCAGAGGTGGGCTGCAACCGCAGCTGCGGAACCACCGGAGGAACCGCCTGGTACCAGTTGCTGGTTGGAGCCGCCCGAACGCCAGGGATTGATCACCGCGCCGTAGTAAGAGGTTTCGTTGGAAGAGCCCATCGCGAACTCGTCCATGTTGAGCTTGCCGAGCATGACGGCGCCGTCGTCCCACAGGTTCTGGGTGACGGTCGATTCGTAGTGCGGCTTGAAACCATCCAGGATGTGGCTGCAGGCTTGGGTATGAATGCCTTCGGTCGCGAACAGGTCCTTGATGCCGAGCGGGATGCCTTCGAGCGCACCGCCTTTGCCGCCGGCGAGACGCGCGTCTGAGGCTTCCGCCATCTGCAGCGCCTTCTCGGGCGTGACCTTAATATAGGCATTGAGCTTTTCGTTGGCCGCTTCGATTGCCGAGATGTAGGCCTCGGTCAGTTCGGTTGCTTTGATCTCCTTGGCGCGCAGCTTCGTGCGGGCTTCGGCAATGGTCAGGCTGGTGAGTTCGCTCATGGTAATTCGCTTCAAATCTGGAATGGCAACGGAGGTCGGAAAGCAGCGAGAGCCTTATTCGACGACTTTGGGTACCAGGAAGAAATTCTGATCGGTGACAGGAGCGTTCGAGACAATGTCGGCGGCCTTGTTCCCGTCGGTCACGTCGTCCCTGCGCTTCTTCATCTCCATCGGAGTGACCGATGTCATTGCCTCTACGCCTTCGACATCGACCTCCGAGAGCTGCTCGACGAAGCCGAGAATACCATTCAGCTCGCCCACCATGCGGTTTGCCTCTTCTTCCGAGACGGCAATACGGGCAAGGCGCGCTACGCGCTTAACGGTGGCAAAGTCGACGGACATAACATTCTCCGGATGGGATTTTTCCTACCCGCTATAAAGGCCATGCCCGCTGTGCGCAACGGGCATGGTCTTTGGATTGCGTGGAATTCCTTCTCCGAAATCGAAGCGATTTCGGCAGACCTCGACTAGAGAGAAAGGCTTTCGCCCGGCTTCGGCGTTTTCACAGCTGTCTTCGATCCGTCCATGCCGGAGACGAACTTCTCGGGCGTCTGGTCGATGATCGGGAAGGTGCCGTAGTGGCAGGGTATGGCGGTCTTGAAGTTGAAGTAGCGTTGGCAGGCCAATGCCGCCACCGCGCCACCCATGGTGAAGCGGTCGCCGACTGGCATGAGGCCGATGTCGGGCTGATGCAGCTCGTTGATCAATGCCATGTCGGAGAAGATGTCGGTGTCGCCCATGGCGAGGATAGAAGCCTCCTCGTCGAAGTGCAGCATCAGGCCGTTGGCATTGCCAAGGGCGTGCGAAACGCCATCCTCGGTGATCTGGGCGGAGGAATGCAGCGCGTTGGTGAAGGTCGCCGAGAAGCCGTCGAACGAAATCGTACCGCCGGTGTTGCCCGCTTCGATCTTCTTCAGGCCCTTCGAGCTCAGCCAGGCGGCAAGATCGGCGTTTGCGAGAACGACCGCGCCAGTCTCCTTGGCAAGTGCGACGGTATCGCCGACATGATCACCGTGACCGTGGGTCAGCAGGATATGTGTAACACCGCTCGCGACATCCTTTGCATTCTGGCCCGCAAAGGACGGATTGTGCGTGAGAAACGGATCCAGCAGGATTTTCGCCTTTCCGATCTCGATGCGGAAAGCGGAGTGACCAAGCCAAGTGATCTTCATGAAATTCTCCTCTTATTATGGGATGCAAAAGCCTGCTTTGCTGGTTATGGACATATCCGATGCGGCCACAAAGAAAAGCGGCGCTGCTTCAATTTCTTTTGACGGGATGAAACGACGATGACGGTGCTGACGATTGAGGAACTGGCGACGGTGCTGCAGCCGGGACAGGCGATCGCGGGTCTCGATCTCGGCACGAAAACGATCGGGCTCTCGATGTCCGATCTCGGTCGGCGCTTTTCGACGCCCCGGCCTGTCATCAAACGCGAGAAATTCACGATCGATGCGGTAACGCTGCTGGAGTTTGCCACGAAGGAAAAGGTTGCCGCCTTCGTTATCGGCCTGCCGATGAATATGGACGGATCGGCCGGACCGCGCGTACAGGCAACGCGCGCCTTCGTGCGCAACATGGAGCAGAAAACCGCCCTGCCCTTCGTGTACTGGGACGAGCGGCTGTCGACGGTCGCCGCCGAGCGTGCTCTGCTGGAAATGGACGTATCGCGCAGGCAGCGTGCCGAGCGCATCGACTCGGCCGCGGCAAGCTTCATTCTTCAGGGAGCGCTGGACAGGCTTTCCTTGCTCGGCAGAGCGGCATCCGACGACTTGGATCCGTGACGAGCACGCCACCAGGCGGCAATCGCCTTGCGTCGGCGGAACCCAATGATTGCGAAAACGACGAGACTGTCGACGACGATCGCACGCGCGACCAGCGGCGGAATGGTTTCCGGCGGAATGCCGAGGATCTTCCCATAAATCTCGAAGGTCAGGTCGTGAACCTGCCTGCTCAGCATGAAGATGCCGAAGCTCATGTCATAGTAGGAAAGCCAGTACCATCCCGCCAGAAAGACAATGGGACCGGCCCAGAAGATCAGAAACCACTTCATGCGGTCGTCTCTCGTTCTCTTCGAATGGATAGCCCCTCGTAAGAAACCAGCCATATCGACAACGCCATCGAACCCAGAACCAGCGCCGGCACAGCGATATCCAGCGCAAGCACAGCGAAAAACATCATCGCGGCAACAAGAAACGCGGCTCTCGCGATTTTGGTTCCCATGGTTCCGGACACCCAACACTTTGGACTGCCCCAGCAACCTGACTTCTTAACCGGAAAGGCGCAACGTAAACCATTTGTTAAGGTTAACGCGCGACGGAAGGCCTGTGGAAAGACTGTCTCTGCTTCAGCCGTAGACGCCGCGAACGATGCGTTTCAGGGCGGTTGCCGCCTTCTCCCAATCCTTCGGCGTCTTGAGTGCCAGCCCAGCGCACTGGCCGCCGGCGGAGGCGGAAAGCACGAGATGCTGAATGGCTGCGATCAGAATCGCATTGACGGCCACGACATCGACGCCCTTCGGCGGCGTCAGCGATCCGCGCATCCGGTCGAGCCAGTTTGCCAAGGCCTTCGACCGCGCCTCGGAAAGCCGCCTGACCTGCTCGGTGTTTTCGGAAACCTCCCAGGCAACGATACGACGAACAAGCGGATCATCCCTCAAGGCCTCGAGGAACAAGAGTGACAAGCGCTCCATCAGGTCGCCGTAAGTCAGAAGGAACATGCCGCCGGTGTCCTCGGGAATACGATCCTTGACCCAGGTGCCGAGATCAGCGCCGATCGCCTCCACCAAGCCGTTGAGGCCCCCATAGTAACGGTAGATCAACTGCTTGTCGCATCCCGCGCGGCGGGCAACTGCGTTGACCCCGAAATTCTGGAACCCCTCCTCCGCCAGCAGCGACTTGGCTGCCTTAAGGATTGCCTTCTCCGTCGCGCTTCGGTCTCGGATACGTTTTTCCGGTTCGACACGGATTGCGTCGGCAACGGGCGTTAGCACCATGGGATCATTGAGCATTAGGATTCGGTCCGAATTGTCACTTGCGGTGAGTAGCAACACCACCCAACACCGACAACGGACAAGCCTTTGAAAGATTGTGGACAGCCTGCCAAAGGTGACGGCAGTCAGGGCACTGTCACCGTTCGGCGACATGACGCTGCTTGACCCTAGAGCTCCTGGCCAAACCAGGCCGTCGGATCGGAAGCATCCACAAAGGGAGGTTCGAGACGTGCAAACCCACGGGAACCCCAGAAGCGCAGGGCACCATGGTTATCGGCGCTGGCACCGAGGTGGACTGCTGTTACGCCGGCGTCTCGGGCATTCGTCAACCATCGATCAAGAAGCCCGGTGCCCATCCCCTGGCCTTGAAGGCGCGGCAGAAGGTTCATGTGAATATGGGCTGGAAAGGTTTCGACGATCGCGGCAGGCACCAGAGACGGGTGATGGATCGCGGCGATATATTTCTGATCCGCATCCCAGCTGGCCGGATCGCCCTGTGGATCGGCGTACGTCTCTCGGAGCGCCGGCCACCAATCGCGTTCAAGCCGCTCCTCGAAGGAAATCGTGTCGAAGACACCGACAATATAGCCGGCAACCCCTTCAAAATCTTCTGCCACGAAAGCCGTTTCGGGACTGAGCAAGACGTAGGGCGCTGAGTAGACATGGCCGATCAGCTTGCCGTCGCGATGCAACTCGGACGCATCGCGGCCAGCATCGCCCGTCACCAGCGAGATTCGATAGATCTGTTCGAGATCATCGGCACGGACGGGGCGCAGTATAGTCATCAGCTTGCCGGCGGATAGAGCAGATCGACGATGTAGCTGGCGTCGAAGCGCGAATCCAGCATGCCGTAGGTCGAGCGCCAGCCGCCTGCGAGCCGCGTCTCAATGAAGGCGTCGGCGATCCGGCCTGCTCCCAGGCGATACAGTTCGGCCGCGCCGGCAGCGAGTGCGAGCTGTTCGACCAGCAGACGCGCAGCGCCTTCGTCCCGCTCGCAGAGCGCCATCGCGGCGCGCAGCACGTCGATCGTCTTCTTGCCGGCCGGCCCGAGATCGCGCGCGAGCCCGGCAAACACGGTTTCGAAGAGATCCTTGCCGCGGTTCAGGATGCGCAGCACGTCGAGCGCCATGACGTTGCCCGAGCCCTCCCAAATCGCGTTGACCGGAGCTTCCCGGTAATGGCGGGCGATCGGGCGCTCCTCGATGTAGCCGCTGCCGCCGATGCACTCCATCGCCTCGTAGATCAGTGCGGGCGCGATCTTGCAGCACCAGTATTTCGCAACCGGCGTCATGACGCGGGCGTAGGCCGCCTCTTCGGCACTGCCGCGCGCCCGGTCGAACGCATCGGCGAGGCGGAAGGACAGCGCTGTCGCGGCCGCCACATCGAGGGCCATATCGGCCAAGACACGCGTCATGATCGGCTGGCTGACCAGCATCTTGCCGAAGACGCTGCGGCCGCGGGTATGGTGCACGGCTTCCGCGAGCGAGGCACGCATCATGCCCGAGGAGGCCAGCGCGCAGTCGAGGCGCGTCAACGTCACCATGTCGAGAATAGTGCGGATGCCACCATCCGGCGTGCCGAGCAGGAAGCCGAAGGTATCGCTGAATTCGACCTCGGACGAGGCGTTGGAGCGATTGCCGACCTTGTCCTTCAGACGTTGGAAGTGGAGGCCGTTCGCCGAACCGTCTTCCAGCAGCCGAGGAACGAGGAAGCAGCCCATCCCATCCTTCGTTTGCGCCAGCATCACGAAAGCGTCGCTCATCGGCGCCGACATGAACCACTTGTGGCCGGACAGGCGGTAAATGCCTTCGCTGACCTTTTCGGCCGTCGTCTTGTTGGCGCGGACGTCGGTGCCGCCCTGCTTCTCCGTCATGCCCATACCGATCGTCACGGCGGACTTCTGCATGGCCGGCTTGTTCGTGGAATCATACTTGCGCGACAGTATCTTCGGCGCCCAATCCTTCTGAACGGCCGGCGTGGCGGAAAGGGCCGCGACCGAGGCGCTCGTCATTGTCAGTGGGCAAAGATGGCCAGATTCGAGCTGCGCCGTCAGATAGAAGCGCGCCGCCCTGACCTTGTGCGCCTGGTCCTTCGCCTCGGTATCCGCCTGCGGATCCCACACCGACGAGTGAAGCCCCGATGACATCGAACGGCGCATCAGCGCGTGCCAGGCCGGATGGAACTCGACGACATCCAGCCGCTCGCCGCGCGGACCATGCGTGCGCAGCTGCGGCGTTCCCTGATTCGCCATGCGCGCCAGCTCCTGCGCCTCCGGAGAGGTCACGTAGCGCCCCATATTGTCGAGATCATCGCGGATCCCGCGCGGCAACGTGCCGGTCAGGTCCACGATCAGCGGATCGGACCTGTAGGCATTGATCCCGGACCACAGGCTCGGCTGGTTGAGTTCGGCAAGTTTCTCTTCGGCGGGCATCATGAATCGCTTCTAGTGCAAGAGGCAGGCAAAGGGAAACCGGAAGTTATAATTTCCCTATCTCTGCAATGTTGAATTCGGGCAAAATTGCAGGGGGAGACGGGCCTTTCCCACAGCGCAAGCTTGCCGCCGCCCGGCGCACTCTTTATAGACCCCGCAGACGACAGCAAGAGGCAGGTTCATGGTCTTCTTTCCCCACCGCCACCTCATCGGTATCAAAGGGCTCACAGAGCAGGATATCACCTTTCTCCTCGACAAGGCCGACGAGGCCGTCAAGATCAGCCGGCAAAGGGAGAAGAAAACGTCGACGCTGAGAGGCCTCACGCAGATCAACCTTTTCTTCGAAGCCTCGACGCGTACACAATCTTCGTTCGAGCTCGCCGGAAAGCGCCTCGGCGCCGACGTGATGAACATGTCGGTCGGCAATTCCTCGGTGAAGAAGGGCGAGACGCTGATCGATACGGCGATGACGCTGAACGCGATGCGGCCCGATGTGCTGGTTATCCGCCACTCCAGCGCCGGCGCAGCCGCCCTACTCGCACAGAAGGTTTCCTGCTCGGTCGTTAACGCCGGCGACGGCCAGCACGAGCATCCGACCCAGGCGCTGCTCGACGCGCTGACAATCCGCCGCGCCAAGGGCAAGCTGTCGCGCATCATCGTCGCGATCTGCGGTGACGTGCTGCATTCCCGCGTTGCGCGGTCGAACATCCTGCTGCTAAACGCCATGGGCGCGCGCGTACGCGTCGTTGCTCCAGCGACGCTGCTGCCTGCCGGCATTGCCGACATGGGCGTCGAAGTCTTCCATTCCATGAAGGAAGGCCTGAAGGACGCCGACGTGGTGATGATGCTGCGCCTGCAGCGCGAACGTATGTCTGGCGCCTTCGTGCCCTCGGTGCGCGAATACTATCACTTCTACGGGCTCGACGCCGAAACGCTCAAGGCGGCGAAAGACGATGCGCTGGTCATGCATCCCGGCCCGATGAACCGTGGCGTCGAGATTTCCTCGGAGGTAGCGGATGGACCGCAGAGCGTAATCGCAGAACAGGTGGAAATGGGGGTGGCGGTGCGCATGGCCGTGATGGAGACGCTGCTTGTCTCGCAAAATCAGGGTCCACGCACCGAAGGAGCCGGCGCATGAGCAACTCGATCGTCTTCAAGAACGTTCGCATCGTCGACCCCTCGCGCAATCTCGACGAAGTCGGCACCATCATCGTCAAGGACGGCGTGATCGTTGCAGCCGGTGCGGATGCGCAGAACCAGGGCACGCCCGCTGGCGCCAAAGTGCGCGATTGCACCGGCCTCGTTGCCACGCCAGGCCTGGTGGATGCGCGCGTTCATATCGGTGAACCGGGCGCAGAACATCGCGAGACGATCGCGTCGGCGAGCCGTGCGGCAGCCGCCGGTGGCGTCACGTCGATCATCATGATGCCGGATACCGATCCTGTCATCGATGACATCGCGTTGGTCGAGTTCGTCAAGAAGACGGCGAAGGACAAGGCACTCGTCAACGTCTATCCTGCAGCGGCGATCACCAAGCACCTTGCCGGTGAAGAAATGACCGAGATCGGCCTGCTGATTGAAGCAGGCGCCGTCGCGTTCACCGATGGCCGCTCCAGCGTCCATGACACCCAGGTCCTGCGCCGGGTCATGACCTATGCGCGTGAATTCGGCGCGGTGATCTCCTGTGAGACTCGCGACAAATATCTCGGCGCCACCGGCGTCATGCATGAGGGACTGTTCGCGAGCTGGCTTGGTCTCGGTGGCATTCCGAAGGAAGCCGAGCTCATCCCGCTCGAACGCGACCTGCGCATCGCGAAGCTGACGCGCGGCAACTACCACGCCGCGATGATCTCCGTGCCGGAATCGGTCGAAGCGATTGAACTTGCCCGGAGCCGCGGCGCTACCGTGACCTGCGGCATCTCGATCAACAATCTCTCGCTCAACGAGAACGACATCGGCGAGTACCGCACCTTCTTCAAGCTCTACCCGCCGCTGCGGTCCGAAGACGACCGCGTGGCGATGGTGGATGCGCTGGCCCGCGGTGCAATCGATATCATCGTCTCCTCGCACGATCCGCAGGACGTCGACACGAAGCGCCTGCCCTTCGGCGAGGCCGCGGACGGCGCCGTCGGCCTCGAAACGATGCTCGCTGCGGCGCTTCGCCTGCATCACAGCGGTCAGGTAAGCCTCATGCGCCTCATCGATGCGATGTCGACGCGGCCGGCGCAGATCTTCGGCCTCGAGGCCGGCACGCTGAAGCCGGGAGCGAAAGCAGATATTACGCTGATCGATCTCGATGACCCTTGGCTTGTTTCGAAGGACATGCTTCTTTCCCGCTCGAAGAACACGCCGTTCGAAGACGCGCGCTTCAGCGGACGCGCTGTTGCGACCTACGTCGCCGGACAGTGCGTGCATACGATATAAAAAGACCACCGGAGGGGAACATGGTCTCGGATCTCATGACGTGGCAGATCACGCTGCCGATCGCTTTGGCGGCAGGCGCCATCGGCTACCTGCTCGGCTCCATCCCCTTCGGCCTGATCCTGACGAAGGCGGCCGGACTTGGCGACGTGCGCAGCATTGGATCCGGCAATATCGGCGCGACCAATGTGCTCAGAACCGGCAACAAGAAGCTTGCTGCCGCAACGCTTCTTCTCGATGCACTGAAGGCATCCGCAGCCGCCTGGATCGTCGGCTACTTCCTGGGTAACGAAGCAGCGCTGATTGCAGGCTTCTTTGCCTTCATCGGGCACCTCTTCCCGGTCTGGATCGGCTTCAAGGGCGGCAAGGGAGTCGCCACCTATATCGGCACGCTGCTCGGCGTTGCGCCGATCATGGTTCTTGCCTTTGCTGCGGTCTGGCTGGCGGTCGCCTTCACGACCCGGTACTCGTCGCTTTCCGCACTGGTTGCAATGCTTGTCATTCCGGTTGCATTATGGATACTGGGGGCCGAAAAGGTTGCAGCTGTCACGGCGATCATGACTGCAATCTCCTTCTGGAAGCACAAGGCCAACATCTCCCGCCTGAGGAGCGGGACGGAAAGCAAAATCGGGGCGAAGGGATAGGATGGACGCTCGCAGCGCAAGGCCAAAGGGAATTGCGCTGACAGAACGCCGACGCATCGCGTGGCTGCGTCTTATCCGCTCCGACAATGTCGGACCGGCGACCTTTCGCGACCTCATTAATCATTTATATCGGCGTTCTCTTTTTCGGCCACCCGTCGCAACTCAGCAAGCATCGGCCTTATGAAGGCGATGTTCTCATGCGAGCCGGATCGTCCGGTATCTTTCTTTGCGAACTTGGCCGCCATGGGATAGTCTCTCAGGAAAGAGAAACCCTGCCTTTTCGGCTAGCCTGAACCACACTTCAAAAACGATACCTCAATTATCACAAATTGTAATACGATTGCTATCTCGCATTGGTTGCGTAGCATTATAATGCGTAAAAATGCAGTCAAACCACTTGACCGAAACGATTTCCCTGTCCATGTCGAGGAACCGGTTATCTTGGCACGGCAGGGATTCCATCTGCTTATCCGCCGGCCTGGCCCATTTTTTAGAGAATCATGATGAATGTTGTAGTGGTAGAATCGCCTGCCAAGGCAAAGACGATCAACAAGTATCTGGGCTCCGGATACAAGGTGCTCGCCTCCTTCGGCCATGTCCGCGATCTACCTGCCAAAGACGGCTCGGTTCTTCCCGATCAAGATTTCGAGATGCTGTGGGAGGTCGATAGTGCGTCAGCCAAGCGGCTCAAGGACATTGCCGATGCGGTGAAGTCGTCCGACAGCCTGTTTCTCGCAACCGACCCGGATCGCGAGGGTGAAGCGATTTCCTGGCACGTCCTCGACATGCTGAACAAAAAGCGCGTGCTGAACGGCAAGACTGTGAAGCGGGTCGTTTTCAACGCGATCACGAAGAAGGCCGTCCTCGATGCGATGGCCGACCCGCGTGATATCGACGTGCCGCTGGTTGATGCGTATCTGGCTCGCCGCGCCCTCGACTACCTCGTCGGCTTCAACCTGTCGCCCGTACTCTGGCGCAAGCTTCCCGGTGCACGTTCAGCCGGCCGCGTGCAGTCGGTGGCGCTGCGCCTCGTTTGCGATCGCGAATCCGAAATCGAGCGCTTCATCTCTGAAGAATACTGGAACCTTTCGGCTCTCTTGAAGACGCCGCGAGGCGACGAGTTCGAGGCAAGGCTGGTTGCAGCGAATGGCAAGCGGTTGCAGGCTCGCTCGATCGCGAACGGCGAGGAAGCCGGCAAACTGAAAGCGCTTCTCGAGGGTGCCACCTATGTAGTGGATACCGTCGAGGCGAAGCCGGTCAAACGCAACCCGGGACCACCCTTCACAACCTCCACACTGCAGCAAGCCGCTTCCTCGAAGCTCGGCTTTTCAGCGTCTCGTACCATGCAGATTGCCCAGAAGCTCTACGAGGGTGTCGACATTGGTGGCGAGACGGTTGGTCTGATCACCTACATGCGTACGGACGGCGTTCAGATGGCGCCCGAAGCCATCGATGCGGCACGCAAGGCCATCGTCGATCAATTCGGCCAGCGCTACATGCCCGAGAAAGCTCGCGTCTATTCGACCAAGGCGAAGAACGCACAGGAAGCCCACGAAGCAATCCGGCCGACCGACTTCAATCGCTCGCCCGATCGCGTGCGTCAGTTCCTCGATGCCGACCAGATCAAGCTTTACGACCTGATCTGGAAGCGTGGTATCGCGAGCCAGATGGCCTCGGCCGAGATCGAACGCACGACGGCTGAAATCACGGCCGACAACAACGGCGAGAAGGCCGGCCTGCGCGCTGTCGGCTCGGTGATCCGTTTCGATGGTTTCATCGCCGCCTATACCGACCAGAAGGAAGATGGCGAACAGAGCGACGACGGTGACGAAGATGGTCGCCTGCCCGAAATCAATGCGCGCGAGAACCTCGCGAAGCAGAAGATCAATTCGACCCAGCACTTCACCGAGCCGCCACCGCGCTACTCGGAAGCGTCGCTGATCAAGAAGATGGAAGAGCTCGGCATCGGTCGCCCTTCGACCTATGCTGCGACGCTGGCGACGCTGCAGGACCGCGAATATGTCACCATCGACAAGCGCAAACTCATCCCGCAGGCCAAGGGACGGCTGGTGACGGCCTTCCTCGAAAGCTTCTTCACCAAGTATGTCGAATACGATTTCACGGCGGATCTCGAAGAGAAGCTCGACCGGATCTCGGCCGGCGAGCTGAACTGGAAACAGGTTCTGCGCGATTTCTGGAAGGATTTCTTCTCCCAGATCGAGGACACGAAAGAGCTTCGCGTCACCAACGTTCTCGACTCGCTCAACGAGGCGCTGGCGCCGCTTGTTTTCCCGAAACGCGAAGACGGCGGGGACCCCCGCATCTGTCAGGTTTGCGGCACGGGCAATCTGTCGCTGAAGCTCGGGAAATACGGCGCCTTCGTCGGCTGCTCGAACTATCCAGAATGCAACTATACCCGCCAGCTTTCATCCGAAGGCGGTTCGGAAGCCGAAGGCGTTGCACTGAACGAGCCGAAGAATCTCGGTGCCGATCCGGTGACCGGCGAGGAATTGACGCTGCGTTCCGGGCGCTTCGGTCCCTACATACAGCGTGGAGATGGCAAGGATGCCAAGCGCTCTTCCCTGCCGAAGGGTTGGAAACCAGAGGACATCGACTATGAAAAGGCGATGGCTCTGATTTCGTTGCCACGCGACATCGGCAAGCACCCGGAAACCGGCAAGATGATTTCTTCGGGCATCGGTCGTTATGGGCCGTTTCTGCTGCACGATGGCGGCTACGCCAACCTTGAAAGCGTCGAAGACGTCTTCTCGATCGGTCTTAACCGCGCTGTGACCGTGATCGCCGAGAAAGCGAGCAAGGCGCCGGGCGGACGCGGGCGGACGGCAGCAGCAGCGCTGAAGGAACTCGGCGACCATCCCGATGGCGGCGCAATCACCGTTCGTGACGGCAAGTACGGCCCCTATGTGAACTGGGGCAAGGTCAATGCGACGCTGCCGAAGGGCACTGATCCGCAGGCACTGACCGTCGAGGAAGCGCTGGCGCTGATCGCCGCCAAGGCGGGCAAGGCACCGGCCTCGAAGAGCAAGGCAAAACCGAAGGCGAAGGCCGCGGCCGCCGAAACCAAGACGACCAAGACCGCCGCCAAGCCGACGACGGCCAAGGCGCCGGCAAAGACGAAGAAGAGCAAAGAGTGAGCAAAATCCCGCGGGAGAGAACGAAGGGCACGGGCAAGCGTCCGGGCAAGATCGGACGCGCCAGCCAGCAACCCGCAGCCGAACCGCTGAACATGGCCCACGGCACGCTGCCTTCCCGCGAAGTGATCCTGCGTTTCATCGCCGATCATCCGCAAAAGGCGTCGAAGCGCGAACTGGCGAAGGCCTTCGGGCTGAAAGGCGAAAGCCGCGTCGAGTTGAAGCACCTCCTGCGCGAACTGGAGCAGGAAGGCATGCTCCAGAAGACGCGAAAGTCGCTGATCCGGCCGGGCGCCCTGCCGCCCGTCACCGTGCTCGACATCACGACGCGCGACAAGGACGGCGAACTGATCGGTCGTCCGGCGGAGTGGCCTGATGATCAGGGCGTTGCGCCCGCCGTCGCCATCCGCCAGTCGACGTCCCCGGCGGGACGCAACGGCAAGGGCAAGGCCCCTGTTGCCGGGATGGGCGATCGCATCCTGGCGAAGATCTTTCCGGCCGCCGACCGCGGCGGGCCAGCCTACACGGCGCGCATCATCAAGATCCTCGACAAGCGCCGCGGCGCGCTGCTTGGCGTCTTCAAGGATGCGCCGGGTGGAGCCGGCCGTCTGCTGCCGATTGAGCGGCGCGGCGAGGAAATGGTGATCGACCCTGAGTACAAGGGCGAGGCCAAGGACGGCGATCTCGTCGAAGTCGAAGTCGCTCGCCTCGGTCGCTTCGGCCTGCCACGCGCCAAGGTGCTGTCAATCATCGGTTCCGTTGCATCCGAAAAGGCGATCTCGATGATCGCCATCCATGCGCACGGCATTCCCTATATATTCCCGCCGGCAGTTGTCGCCGAGGCGGATGATGCCAAGCCCGCGACAATGTCGCATCGCGAGGATTGGCGCGATGTCCCGCTCATCACCATCGATCCGGCCGACGCGAAGGACCATGACGACGCGGTCTATGCAGAGACAGATCCTTCGTCGGACAATCCGGACGGCGTCATCGTCACCGTCGCCATCGCCGATGTTTCCTATTACGTGCGGCCGAATTCGCCACTCGACCGCGAAGCTCTGAAACGCGGTAACTCGGTCTATTTCCCCGACAGGGTCGTGCCGATGCTGCCGGAGCGGATTTCAAACGACCTCTGCTCGCTGAGAGAAGGTCTGGACCGCCCGGCGCTTGCCGTTCGCATGGTGTTTTCGAAGGACGGCCGCAAGATCGGCCATACCTTCCATCGCATCATGATGAAGAGCGCGGCAAAGCTCTCCTACCAGCAGGCACAGGCAGCGATCGACGGAAAACCCGACGACAAGACGGGACCGCTTCTGGAACCCATTCTGAAGCCGCTCTGGAATGCCTACAGGGTGATGACGCGCGGGCGCGAGCGACGCCAGCCGCTCGAACTCGACATGCCGGAGCGCAAGATCCTGCTGAAGCCGGATGGCACCGTGGATCGTGTCTTCGTGCCGCCACGCCTCGATGCCCACAAGCTCATCGAGGAAATGATGATCCAGGCCAACGTCTCGGCCGCCGAGACGCTGGAGAAGAAGCGGCAGGTCCTGATCTATCGCATCCATGACGGCCCGACACTCGCCAAGCAGGAAGTGCTGCGCGAGTTTCTGGCGACCCTTGGCATATCGCTCGCCAAGGGCGGCAACATGCGCGCCAACAATTTCAACATGATCCTTGCCAAGGCCGATGACACCCCGCATCAGACGATGGTCAACGAGATGGTGCTGCGCTCGCAGAGCCAGGCGATCTACAGCCCCGAGAATATCGGGCATTTCGGCCTGAACCTGATGAAATACGCGCACTTCACCTCGCCGATCCGCCGCTATGCGGACCTCATCGTGCATCGTGCGCTGGTCGGCTCGCTCGGCTTCGGCGAAGGTGGCATCACCCCCGATGAGGAAGGGGTGCTCGATGACATCGCCGCCGAGATCTCCACCTTCGAGCGGCGCGCCATGGCTGCCGAGCGCGAAACGGTGGATCGCCTGATCGCCCATCATCTTGCCGGTCGCGTCGGCGAGGAATTCGAAGGACGCGTATCAGGTGTGACGAAATCGGGACTATTTGTCACTCTCCCGGACTATGGAGCGGACGGCTTCGTTCCTATATCTACGCTCGGAACGGACTACTTCATCTATGATGAGGCACACCAGGCGCTGTCTGGCGAAAAGACCGGGCTTGGATATCGCCTCGGCGACGGTGTCACGGTCAAGCTTGCAGAAGCCATTCCGCTTGCCGGTGCGCTACGCTTCGAGATGATCAGCGAAGGGCGAAAGATGCCCACAGCTGTACGTTCGTTCCACAAGGCGGGCCGGCGCGACGCTAGCCGCGCGCGCAAGAAGGCCGGAACAAGGCCGCCAAGAGGGCGGCGATAGGCGGGTAGGGACGCCGCGAAAGGAAACGAACGATGACGACCACCTCTACCGACCAGGCAATCCGTTACGGAGGCAGTGAGGAGGTGGAGCGTCCGCTCGGCCGCTCTATCAAGCGCGGCATGCTGAACACCTGCCCCGCATGCGGCAGCGGCAAACTCTTCAAAAGCTTCCTGAAGCCGGTGGACAATTGTGCCGCCTGCGGCGAGGCCATGCACCACCATCGCTCGGACGACCTGCCGCCCTATCTCGCCATCGTGGTCATCGGCCATCTCATTATCGGCGGCTACATGGCAACCGACCTCCTCTGGCCAATGCCCCTCTGGCTGACGTTCGCGATCTGGACGCCTATCACGCTGCTGGCGACACTGCTGATCATCCAGCCGATCAAAGGCGGCGTCATCGGCCTGCAATGGGCATTGAAGATGCACGGCTTCGGTGGACAAACCGACGATCACGACGCCTACGAGATACCGGGCCGCAAACGCTAGGCGCGTACCTGCCCCTTCACCTTCACGACACAATTGACGTGTAGTGGCACGCCCAGCCGTGCCCCGGTTCCGCGGGGCGAAATCTCATGCCTATTCGGTAAGGTTCTTTGACTATATCCATTCAAGATCATCCAGGTTATTGCCGCCAGCGCGTTTCATCTTGTAAAGCACAGCCGTCACTCGGATTTGGTACTCCTGTGCCTTTCTATGGTGCTTCGCGGTGAGCGATTCTGTGCAGCAGGTCTCTAAGGATGCGTATATGTCTCAGCCGCGAAACGGCACAGCAGCAGGCGATGTCGAAGAAATTCATTGGCCTTCGCTGGTGGCAGCCGTCTCGTCCATCTCCGCTGTCGGCATAGCAATCGGCCTCGGGCTTCCGCTTCTCAGCATCATTCTCGAAAAGCGCGGCATTCCGTCGACGCTTATCGGATTGAACACCGCGATGGCCGGGGTTGCCGCGATGGCGGCTGCGCCCATCACCACGAAGCTGGCGCACAAATATGGTGTCGCCCCGACCATGATCTGGGCCGTCGTGATTTCAGCGATCAGCGCGCTCGCCTTCTACTACGCCCAGGATTTCTGGATGTGGTTTCCGCTGCGTTTCGCCTTTCACGGCGCGACAACGACGCTGTTCATCCTGTCGGAATTCTGGATCAACGCCGCCTCGCCGCCTTCCAAGCGCGGTTTCGTGCTCGGCATCTATGCCACTGTCCTGTCGCTGGGGTTTGCCGGCGGACCGCTGCTCTTTTCGATTCTCGGCAGCGATGGCATCCTGCCGTTTGCTGTCGGCGCCGGCGCCGTTCTGCTGGCAGCCATTCCAATCTATATCGCGCGGTATGAGAGTCCGGTCCTCGAAGAGAAACCCGAGCTGCATTTCATGCGCTACGTCTTCCTGGTGCCGACAGCAACAGCTGCCGTCTTCATCTTCGGGGCCGTCGAAGCCGGTGGTCTGGCGCTGTTCCCTATCTATGCAGTGCGCGCCGCCTTTACCGAATCGCAGGCAGCCCTGCTGCTGACCGTAATGGGAATCGGCAACGTGATCTTCCAGATTCCCGTCGGCCTACTTTCGGACCGCATGAAGGACAAGCGTCCGCTGCTGGCCGCCATGGCCTTCATGGGCCTGATCGGCTCCCTGATGCTGCCGGTCCTCGTGCACAGCTGGATTCTGATGGCGACGGTTCTCCTCTTCTGGGGCGGCTGCGTTGCGGGACTCTATACGGTGGGCCTCAGTCACCTGGGCTCGCGCCTGACCGGCTCCGACCTCGCGGCAGCCAACGCGGCCTTTGTGTTTTGCTATGCGGTTGGCACAGTGGCCGGACCGCAGGTCATCGGCGCGGCCATCGACGTTGCGGGCAACAACGGTTTTGCCTGGGCGATCGCTGGATTCTTCGGGCTTTATGCCCTGCTTTCCGCCGTCAGACTGCTTTTCCTCCGAAAGCGGGCTTGACTTTTCGGGCTGGATTCGTAGTTTCGCGCCAGAATTTGCCGTGGAGCCTATCCGGCCTGCCACGGCTTTCATTTTATTAAAGGCAGGACGACCATGGCCAAGGCTACCACAATCAAGATCAAGCTGCTGTCGACGGCCGACACCGGTTTCTTCTACGTCACGACGAAGAACAGCCGTACGATGACCGACAAGATGACGAAGACCAAGTACGACCCGATCGCTAAGAAGCACGTCGAGTTCAAGGAAACCAAGATCAAGTAATCGCTTGATCTGACGTCTTCAAAAAGGCGCGCGCCTACGGGCTGCGCGCTTTTTGTTCGCCGGCTTTATTGTCTGATTTCTGATGCCTGAAAACAGAAACGCCGTCCTCCCGAAATGGGAAAGGACGGCGTTTTCTTGAAAGGGGGTCGACCGGCAAGCAACGCGGCACGAGGAACCGCTAAATGTTGCAAACCAGCCGACCGACCCCACGACCCAGGAGATGCGGCGGACCTGAGCATCATGGGGTATCTCAGACTCCTCACGGGGAGTGCTTATCTCTTATGGTTCGATAATTTGCTCGAAAATGAAAGAAAATCAACAAATTCTTAATGGTTAGATCTCCGAGGTTGATTCTATGGTTAAAAGTACGGCTTTGGGACAGTTTTTAGAGCTTCGAGTCGCCTCCAATAGCAAGAATAGCGCCAAATTGACAAAGAATGGCGAAACTATAGGTCAATAGTATTAGCTTGCGCCTTTACGCCTCGAAACTTGGTTATCACAGCTACTTGCGAAATGTCGCCTAAATCTGATTGATCCTCACATTTATCACTGAGCCCGTACCGCATCTGCTATCGAGAGCCAACAAATGTTCAGGTCAAATGGCCGGCTTTGCATTCAAGTTACTTGGCTGCCACGCGTCGGCAGGCATGAATCAGGTAGCTGTGGATGACCCAAATGCTTCATAGAAGTGTTACTCAAGCCGCGGCGACGACCCGATTGCGACCGCCCGTTTTTGCCTCGTAGAGCGCAAGATCGGCCTGCTTCATCAGCTGCCCCGGCGTAACGACCGACGAGATTCGCGACGAGATGCCGAAGGAGGCAGTCACGCTCAACTCCTGCCCCGATGACTTCAGCAGGAACGGTGTCGTTTCGACCACAGAGCGCAACCGCTCCGCGACGGTTGCGGCCACCTCGGGCGAGGTATCGGGCATGACCACCACGAATTCCTCACCGCCGTAGCGGCAGGCAAGATCGGCGCCGCGGACGGTGGAGCGAATGCGGTTCGCAAACTCCCGAAGCACATCATCCCCGGCATCATGCCCATAGGTGTCGTTGACCTGTTTGAACCGATCGATATCGGTGATCAGCACCGATAGCGGGCGGCCCCGCGCCATTGAGCGATTGAACAGCGTGCTCAGGTGATTATCCAGGTAGCGGCGGTTGCTGAGCCCGGTTAGCGGATCCGTGACGGCAAGCTCGATCGTCTGCTTGACACTCGCGCGTAGGCGATCGTTGTAGTGCTTGCGGCGAATCTGAGTGAGGCTGCGCGCCACCAGTTCGTTGGGATCGACCGGCCGAACGATATAGTCGTTGACGCCGAGTTCCAGCGCCCGGATCACCATGTCGTCATCGCCCTGCTCCGTGATGATCAGGAGCGGCAGATAACGCGTGCGCTCCAGAGAGCGAAGCTGTGAACACAGACGCAGGGGATCGTAGTCGTCGAAATTGGCGTTGATGATGACGAGCTCAAAGGGATTTTCCGACGCCTCGAAAAGAGCCGCCTGCGGATCCGAGATCGCGCAGACGTCGGCGATAGGCTTCAGTGCCTTGATGATGCGTTCCTGCGAATTGGCGCGCCCGTCGACGAGCAGGACCTGGGCAGATTCGTCGCCCCGTCCCTCGCCCGAGCGTAGCAGTTCGTCGATTCCCATCGTATGGGCGGTGTCAGAGCGAATCCGTAATTCGTCGCTGAGCGTCTTCAGCCGCAAGAGGCTCTTCACCCGCGAGATCAATTGAAGGTCATTGACCGGCTTGGTGAGAAAGTCATCGGCGCCGGCCTTCAGGCCACGCACGCGGTCGGCCGGCTGATCCAAAGCCGTCACCATGACGACGGGTATATGCGAAGTCTTTGGGTTGGCTTTCAGGCGCTCGCACACTTCGAAGCCGTCCATTCCAGGCATCATGATATCGAGAAGGACAAGATCGACCTGGTTCCGCTCGCAGATTGCCAGGGCCTGATAGCCGTCGCCGGCGGTCAGTACGTCGAAATACTCGGCGACTAGCCGAGCCTCAAGCAACTTGACGTTGGCCGGAATATCATCAACCACCAGAATGCGCGCAGTCATAGGCTTCTTTCCGATGCGTCAGGCATCGCCCAGATAGGTCTTGATCGTCTCAATGAATTTAGGAACGGAAATGGGTTTGGAGACATAGGCCTCGCAGCCGCCCTGGCGGATGCGTTCCTCGTCTCCCTTCATGGCAAATGCTGTGACGGCGATAACGGGAATGACGTGCAGATCATCGTCTTCCTTCAGCCATTTCGTAACCTCGAGACCGGAAACCTCAGGTAGCTGAATGTCCATCAGAATCAGGTCCGGCCGGTACTTGCGCGCGAGATCGAGCGCCTCCATGCCATTTCGGGTCTGGATCGTCGTGTAGCCGGACGCCTCAATAAGGTCGCGAAAGAGCTTCATGTTGAGCTCGTTGTCTTCTACAATCATCACCTGTTTGGGCATGACACGCGTCCTACGTCCGTTCTGGTACCGCTTCCCCGCAAGAAGAAGACTTATGCGGCGGCTTGGTTCCATAGAACCGATGGCGGCACACTATCGCTATTTGGTTGAAAAATAGGTAATTTACCCAGAGAAATGCAAAGCAACTTCAAGACTTCGAAACAACTCGCGGCCGATCCACAGCTGACCGCAATCTCCGTTCTCACCTGGCTTGCCAACGAACCGGAACTGTTCAGTCGTTTCCTCGCGTTGACCGGCGTCGAACCGGCGCAAGTCCGCCACGCGATCAGCGATCCTGGGTTTATTTCCGGCATGATGGACTTCATCATGCAACACGAGCCGACAGCGATGGCCTTTTGCCAGGCGACCGGCACCGCGCTCGACGCATTGAATGCGGCATGGCTGCACTTTTCGCCGCCGGGACTTGGCTCGGGAGAATATTGAGCATGGATACTGCTACCAACATCAGCCAGGTGCGCCTCGGCGACCGGCCTTTGGTCGTCTGCGACATCGACGAAGTGGTTCTCGAGTTCCTCACTCCCTTTACCGCTTTTCTGCGCTCGCACAGTTACGACCTCCTGCCACGGTCGTTCCGCCTCTACGGCAATATCGTCTCTTTGCTCGATGGCAGCGAGTTGGATAAAGCAGCCATCGATTCGTTTGAGGAAGTATTCTTCGCGAACCAGCACCTCTGGCAGAGGCCGGCGGAAAACGCGGTCGAAACGCTGCAGGCGCTCTCGGCCGACGCCGACATCGTCTTCTTGACCGCAATGCCACCTCGGCACCACGGTATCCGACGAGAATTTCTCAACCAGCTCGACCTCTCTTTCGACCTGATCGCCACGGAGGAGCCCAAGGGGCCCGTTGTCGCAAGGCTTCATGATCGGCGAAGCCTGCCTGTCGCCTTCATCGATGATATGCAGCGCAATCTCCTTTCCGTTGCCGATCATCTGCCTGAGTGCCTGCTCCTGACCATGATGGCCAACGCGGATTTCAAGCCGTTCGCACTACCGCCGGTTGGAAACATCGTGGCGGCCACTGGCTGGGACCATGCCGCAGAGCTGCTAAGGGCACATTTCGCGGCCGATGCCCTCACGAGCGCAAATCCAGCCGCATGAGCGGCCGGCCATCCTTTCGCTTTGCCACGGTTTCAAATCCAGCCGCATCGAAGATCGCAGTCGACCCCGTACAAAGCGTCACCGACTTCGATTGCTTGACGTGGTCGATCGGACAGCCTTCAAGGTAGCGAGCGCCGTGACGCCGCGCATGATCGATTGCACCGGCAAGGAGACGATGGCTGAGCCCCTGCCCCCGCAAATGCGCGAGCAGGAAAAAGCAGCTTACTGCCCAGAATGACGGATCGTGAGCATCGCCTTCCTCCACCGGTCGGGACACCGTTCGCGGCGAATTAAATTGCGGCACGTCGTGCCGGGATCCGACTTGGACCCAAGCGATCGGCTCGTCATCAGCATAGGCCAGGATGCCTGGCGGCGGACCGACGGCTATCCGGCCCTGCATGTGCGATTTTCGCTCTCCCGGCCCCATCTTCGCTCGCACGGCATGAGGCAAACGGAGCGCAACGCACCAGCAGTCATAGAAGGCTCCACGAGGACCGAAGAGCCGTTCGAAGTCACCCCACCGGTTCGCGGTCACCGGCTCGAAACGGAGATCGATATCCAATGCAATCCTCCTCGCCTCTCTTGAGACTCAAAAGTTTAGAGGCTAATGTTGCAATGTTCAATCTTTGTTCTCGTCATGACACCTGTGTACGCCAAGACACCCGGCTTCTGTCGCGACTGCCTTGCCGAGCAGAAGGCCGAAACGCGCCGCTGCGCGGCGTGCGGAAGCCCTCGTCTCGTGCGGCACAAGGAACTGTACGAGCTGACGCTGGCGCACATCGATTGCGACGCCTTCTACGCAGCGATCGAGAAGCGCGACAATCCTGAGCTCGCCGACAAGCCTGTCATCATAGGCGGCGGAAAGCGCGGGGTGGTCTCGACCGCCTGTTACATCGCGCGCATCCATGGCGTTCGTTCGGCGATGCCGATGTTCAAGGCCTTGGAGGCCTGCCCGCAGGCAGTGGTCATTCGGCCCGACATGGAAAAATATGTCAAGGTCGGACGCGAGGTCCGCACCTTGATGCAGGAACTGACGCCGCTGGTTCAGCCGCTTTCGATCGACGAGGCGTTTCTGGAACTCGGCGGCACCGAGCGGTTGCATCACGATCCGCCGGCGCGCACGCTTGCCAGGTTCGTCCAGCGCATCGAGAAGGAGATCGGCATAACCATCTCCGTCGGCCTTTCCTACTGCAAGTTTCTCGCCAAGGTCGCGTCCGACTTGCAAAAGCCCAGAGGTTTCTCGGTCATCGGCCGGGAAGAGGCCGTCTCCTTCCTTGCCCCGCGGCCGGTGACGACGATCTGGGGCGTGGGGAAGGCATTTGCGGCTACGCTCGAGGCTGACGGCATCCGCACCATCGGCCAGTTACAGGGGATGGAGGAAAACGACCTCATGCGTCGATATGGCAGCATGGGGCAGCGGCTGGCGCGCCTTTCGCGTGGCGTCGACGACCGCGAAGTCCATCTGAACGATGCGGCAAAGAGCGTTTCGTCCGAAACGACCTTCTTTGATGACATTTCCCGCTACGATGAACTCGTTCCGATCCTCCGCAGTCTTTCGGAGAAGGTCTCCTGGCGGCTGAAGAAGCACGACATTGCCGGCCAGACGGTGGTTCTGAAAATGAAGACGGCGGACTTCAAGTTGCGCACTCGCAATCGCAAACTCGAAGACCCGACCCAGCTTGCCGACCGGATCTTCCGCACCGGGCTGGAACTTCTCGAGAAGGAAACGGACGGTACGAAGTTTCGCCTGATCGGGATCGGCGTGACCGATCTTTGCGACCCCGCGCGCGCCGATCCACCCGACCTTATCGATGCGCAATCCGGCCGCAGGGCAGCCGCCGAAGCGGCAATGGACAAGCTGCGCGACAAGTTCGGCAAAGGCACCGTCCAGACCGGATATACGTTTGGCGGCAAGCGCGAACACTAATATGTGAGCCTGCCTCAAGGTCCGCTATTTCAAGTTTTCCTTAAGCTTCGCCGATTAGGCTGGTGTTTCAAGTATTGCGTACCGGTTGAGTCATATGTTGTCGCGTCTCGTTTTTGTCCTCGGCCTGCTGTCGGCCACCGCACTCGTGCACCCCGCGCTCGCGGCGGATGCACGCACGCTGCAGATCTTCGTATCGAAGGATGCGCAGTCGCTCACACTCTATGACGGCGCCGAGGTCGTGGCGACCTCGAAAGTCTCGACCGGAAAGCCGGGCCATGCAACGCCGAGCGGCATCTTTTCCGTTATCGAGAAGCGGCGATATCACGAGTCCAACCTCTATTCGGCGGCTCCGATGCCCTTCATGCAGCGGCTGACCTGGTCCGGCATCGCGCTTCACGAGTCGGACTCCGTGCCCCGGTACCCGGCATCGCACGGCTGCGTCCGCATGCCGTCAGCCTTCGCCAAGCAGCTTTATCAGCTGACGGAGATGGGCGTTCCGGTTATCATTACCGATGGCGAACTAACGCCTGAACCGATCGATCATCCGACGCTCTTCCGGCCGGACATGCCAGAGCCCGCAGCGTTGCTTTCCGACGCGGCTTTGCGGCCGGCGATCGGCCAGGCTCCCGTTCAGGTCGCGATGAACGACGTCGCGCTACCGGCTGCCCAAACGCCGGCGGCAAGAGCGCCCGCGAACGACACGCCGATCCGCATTCTCATCACGCGCCGCAGTCTGCGCGAGGAGGTCATCGACCTTCAGACCCACCTCAATGAGCTCGGATTTGCCGCAGGTGGACCCGACGGCTTGCTCGGCTCGGCAACGCTGCAGGCGATCAGC
Source organism: Rhizobium sp. BK060 (assembly GCF_014193145.1). NCBI lineage: Bacteria > Pseudomonadati > Pseudomonadota > Alphaproteobacteria > Hyphomicrobiales > Rhizobiaceae > Rhizobium > Rhizobium sp. BK060. The sequence goes on along the minus strand of NZ_JACHYW010000036.1, from coordinate 6,369 downwards.
GATTTCAAATTGAAATATCCGGTTGAGCCCACGGCAGACAAGTCACCAACGAGTGACGCACTCACCAAGGCGGTTTATGCCGCGGCCGGGAAGGGAACGCCGCCGAACGGCGTCATCATGATCCGCCAAGGTTTCCAGCCTGTTCTTGAAGCGCCGATCTCGATCGAGAACCCTCGCCTTGCCCTCGGCACGCATTTCTTGATGGCACGCAGTATCGATTTCGAAACCGGCTCGGCAGACTGGATGGGTGCGACGCTTCCAAATACACTCTCGCGCGCAACCATGACGCGGCTTGGAATCAGCAGCCTCGAGAGCTCAATCATATCAGGCACGCCGATCGCCAATGCTCTGAGCCGTATCGATATTCCCGATGAGACGCGGCGAAAAATCGACGCCATGCTGACCCCCGGCTCGACACTGACGATTTCCGACACCGGCCTCGGACTCGAGACCGGCAACGGAACCGACTTCATTACCCTAACAAGGGGCTGACGTCAGACCAACTCGACGTCAACGACGCCAGGTGCCGCACGAAGGGCCGCGGCAATCTCGGGCGTGATGCGATATTTTTGCGGAAGCTCGACTTCCACCTCGCGTTTGCCCTCCTCCTTAATCACGATGAAGGAGACGAGGCCATCACCCTTGGCATTGAGGTGCGCCGCGACCGCGCGAAGCGGCCCGGAATCGCGCACGTAGACGCGCAGAGCCTTCTGCATCTGCAGAGACTTCTCCTCAAGCGACTGTATGGTCTGCAGCCGAAGGCCGACACCTTCCGGCCGCTCCTCCCCGGTCGCGGTGATCACGAAGGACTTTCCGGATTCCAGCACATCGCGGTACTGGTTCAGCATCTCGGAAAACAGCACGGCTTCGAACTGACCGGATGAATCCGAAAACACGATGATGCCCATCTTGTTGCCGGTCCTCGTCTTGCGCTCCTGCTTGGAAATGACGGTGCCCGCAAGGCGTCCGTTGCTTGCTCCCTGCTTCACTGCCGCCGAAAACTCGGCGAAGGTCTGCACGCGCATCTTCTGCAGAATGTTTTGGTAGCTATCGAGCGGATGCGCGGTCAGGTAGAAGCCAAGGACCTGGAACTCCTTAAGCAGCTTCTCGGAGGCCAGCCACGGCGAAAACGGCGGCAGCGAGATTTTCTCGGGGCCTGACGAAAGAGCGCTGCCGAAGATATCCGACTGGCCGCTCAGCTTGTTTTCGTGTGCACGCTGGGCATAGCCCATGATCCGGTCGAGACCACCTGCCAGTTGCGCGCGATCGAGCCCAAAGCAATCGAAAGCACCGGCGAAGATCAGGCTTTCCAGCACGCGGCGGTTTACCTGTCGCGGATCGATGCGCAGGCAGAAATCTTCAAGGCTCGCGAATGGAGTGTCGCCACGAACCTCAACGATATGATCGACAGCCGATTCGCCGACACCCTTCAGCGCCGCCAGCGCATAATAGATCCTGTTGTCGCCGGTTTCGAAGTGGCGAAACGAAGTCTGCACCGAGGGTGGGATCACCTCGATGTCGAGGCGCTTGGCGTCCTGGCGGAAGTCGTTGACCTTTTCGGTGTTCGACATATCAAGCGTCATCGACGCGGCGAGGAACTCGACCGGATAATGCGCCTTCATGTAGGCGGTCTGATAGGAGACGATCGCGTAGGCGGCGGCGTGCGACTTGTTGAAGCCGTAGTTCGCGAACTTCGCCAGAAGCTCGAAGATGTTGTCGGCCTGCGGCTTCGACACTCCGTTCTTCACGGCACCATCGACGAAGCGCTCGCGCTGTTGGTCCATCTCGGCCTTGATCTTCTTACCCATGGCGCGGCGCAGAAGGTCGGCCTCGCCAAGCGAGTAGCCGGACAGGACCTGGGCGATCTGCATCACCTGCTCCTGGTAGACGATAACCCCCTGCGTTTCCTTCAGCAGGTAGTCGATCGTCGGATGGATCGATTCTATTTCTTCCTCGCCGTGCTTGCGGGCGTTGTAGGTCGGGATGTTCTCCATCGGACCGGGGCGATAAAGCGCCACGAGCGCGATGATGTCCTCGATGCAGTCTGGTCTCATGCCGATCAGCGCCTTGCGCATGCCCGCACTTTCAACCTGGAACACGCCGACCGTTTCGCCGCGCGAGAGCATTTCGTAGGTCTTCTTGTCGTCGAGCGGGATCGAAGCGAGATCCACCTTGATGCCGCGTTTGGCGACAAAATCGACGGCGACCTTCAGCACCGTCAGCGTCTTCAGGCCGAGGAAGTCGAACTTGACGAGGCCGGCTTGCTCGACCCACTTCATGTTGAACTGGGTGACCGGCATGTCGGAACGCGGATCGCGATACATCGGCACCAGCTTCGACAGCGGGCGGTCGCCGATGACGATACCGGCGGCGTGCGTCGAGGCGTGGCGGTAAAGGCCCTCGATTTTCTGGGCGATATCGAGCAGGCGCGCGACGACCGGCTCCTTGCCGGCCTCCTCCTGCAGCTTCGGCTCTTCCTCAATCGCCTTCGACAGTGGCGTGGGATTGGCTGGGTTGTTGGGAACCAGCTTGCAGATCTTGTCGACCTGACCGTAGGGCATTTCCAGCACACGGCCGACGTCGCGCAGTGCCGCGCGCGCCTGCAGCGAACCGAAGGTGATGATCTGCGCCACCTGCTCGCGGCCGTATTTGCGCTGCACGTAGCGGATCACCTCTTCGCGGCGATCCTGGCAGAAGTCGATATCAAAGTCGGGCATCGAAACGCGTTCCGGATTGAGAAAGCGTTCGAAGAGCAGCGAGAAACGCAGCGGATCGACGTCGGTAATCGTCAGCGCGTAGGCAACCAGAGAGCCCGCACCCGAGCCACGACCCGGACCGACGGGAATGTCATGCTGCTTTGCCCATTTGATGAAGTCCGAAACGATGAGGAAGTAGCCCGGAAACTTCATGCGTTCGATAACGCTGAGCTCGAATTCCAGGCGCTCGCGGTAGTCCTTCTCCTCGTAGCCGGGCGACATGCCGAGCGTGGCGAGGCGATTGTCCAGCCCTTCCTCTGCCTGCCGGCGCAGTTCGAGCGCCTCTTCGCGTTCCGCTTCCTCGGGATCGGCCGTGGCGCCCGTGAAGCGCGGCAGGATCGGCTTGCGCGTCTTGAGTATGAACGAGCAGCGGCGCGCGATCTCGATGGTATTTTCCAACGCTTCCGGCAGATCCGCAAACAGCTTCGCCATCTCGGCGCGGCTCTTTAGGTAGTGATCGGGCGTCAGGCGGAACCGCGTATCGTCCGAAACGATGGCGTTGTGGGCCACCGCCATCAGGGCGTCGTGGGCATCATAGTCGTCGCGCGTCGGGAAGAATGCTTCGTTGGTGGCGACCAGCGGCAAATCACACTCATAGGCAAGACCGATCACCTTCTGCTCATGGCGTTTGTCATAGGTGCCATGACGTTGCAGTTCGACATACAGTCGGTCGCCGAAATGCCGCTTCAGCAGCAGAAGGCGTGCTTCCGCCTGAGCTGTATGGCCGTCCTTCAGCGCCATATCGATCGGCCCCGTCAAGGCACCGGTCAGAGCAATTAGGCCGTCGGTTCCGATCTCATCGAGCCAAGAGGCACAAATGTGTATCGACTGACCGCCCTCACCGCCGAGATAGGCCCGACTGACGAGATCCACCAGCCGCTCGTAGCCGGCCTCGGTCGCAGCCAACAGTACCAAAGACGGGAGCTTGACGAGCGCCTGCTGGCCGCCACGCCGTTCCGTCTCCAGGCCGTCTTCCATGTCGATCGAGACCTGGCAGCCAATAATCGGCTGCAGTCCTTCATCCACCGCTTTCTGAGAAAACTCGAGGGCGACGAATAGGTTGTTGGTGTCGGTGATCGCGATCCCCGGTTGGCTATCGCCCGACGCCTTGTAGAGGATCTTCTTTAGCGGCAGCGCGCCTTCAAGCAGCGAATAGGCCGAGTGGACCCGAAGGTGAACGAAGCCGGGCGTACCGCCGATGAAACCGCTTACCGCGTCTTTCTCCGCACCCGCCATGACATGCCTTCCGATCACCTGAATCAATCAGAGCTATTCTCAGCATTGAGGGGTCGATGTCCAGAGAAGGGAAGCGTTCAGTCCGCATGGCGGTCATGCGGTCCCCGTAATTCTTACATTGCCATGCAGATCAGCGAGAAGCTGGCAACGAACATTGCGATGGAGGTGAATGCTGCGATATCACGGATCATGTCAGTCATTTGGCTCTCCTGTTCTCTTATGTTTTTATTTTGTTCTCCTAGTGTTCTATTGTCAACAGGATTCTTTTCCGCTCTGCTGGCGGTGTGGCGACGGGAGAAAAGCATGTTTAAGTTTGTATTAATTGCTGGATTGGCTTTATCGGCGGCGTTTACTGCCAATGCCGAGCAGATTGATGCTGCGCGCATCGTCGATGCTGCGACCGGTGATTGGGATGGCGACGGGGGAATGGATCTTGCACTGTTAGTCGCGCCAGCAGGCAGCGCCAGCGACGACCAGATCGGCATATACATCTATCTTCGCGACAGCGACCACGAGCTCTTGCGACTTTCGCTGAGTGCGCCAAACAAGATTTGGGGCAGCACCAGCGCTGAGGGCGTCTTCGGACAGGAACCGTCGTTGAAAGCCGTCGGCAAATCCTCGATCGCCGTACACTCACAAAACAGCGCCATCGGCCGTGATCGCTGGGACCAGACGCTGACGGTTGCCTATCGGAACAAGCAGTTTGTCGTCGGCGGCTTCACCTACAATCACTACGACACGCTCGACCCCAATGCCGGCGGTTCCTGCGACTACAACGCCTTGACCGGCAAGCTGCAGAAGAACGGCAAGGACGTCAAAGCCGAACCCCGCACCATACCGATCGCCCAGTGGAAGGACGACACAGGACAAGCAATCTGCGGGCAATAGCTTTGTTCCTATTTTGTTCTTTACAATTGGCACCATTATTGAGAGGCTGCCGAGCGGGAGGGCGAAGATATGGATATCGCCGAATTGAACCGCTTTATCGTCGAGGCCAAGGCCAATACCTATGTCGGCGGTGGAATTCCTTCGTCTGCCTGCCGGACGGGATCGCATGACATCGGCTATCAGCGCGGCCCGTGGCGCTATCTCGACAGCTACTTCGGCGGAACGGATTTCGCGGGGCAGGAAGTGGTGTGGCTGGACAGCGAACCGATCTGGGCGATGAACTATTTCGGCCGCATCGTTGAGCATTCGCTGATCGACGGAGAGCGAGCGGGGACCGTCATCAAGGCTGCGCTGTCGAAAATGTATGCCGAATACCGACGCTTTCTCGGCGGCATGGAATTCGAGCATGCCTTCGGTTTCTATGCCGATCAAAGCACCGGCGACTGCAGCCATTTCAGCGGCCGCGAAGTAATCGTCGTGAACGAGCGCCGGGCTTACGAACTCGATTATCAAGGTGGGCTCATCCACTCCTAGCTAGCGCCCGTCCGTAAACGGTAAACTGCTGAAATTATTAGATGAATCGTGATATCTGCGCGGGCAAAGCCCGGCGGTTTCAGGTATACTTTAGATCAAGCTACTGATTCTAAAGACAAACCCGTAACCGCCGGAGCCGACAATGCGCCAAGAACGCACGGTCCAAGCCAGTGTATTCGATCTTTTCGCGAACACGAGATCGGTCGTGAACTGAAGGCGATGTCGCAATGGCTGGATGATGATCGCGATCTGCTCGGGCTGGTGACGCGGGACCTGCGCCGGCATGGTCTCAAGGAGACCGGTCGCGAGGGGCTGCCGGCCGAGGGCTGTGCCTCAAGCAGCATCGCCAGTTGAGTTATCAGGAACTGGCCTTCCATCTCGAAGACTCCGCCTCGTTTCGGGCGCCTTTGCCCGGCTGCCGTGGGGGTGGATTCCGAAGAAGTCGGCCTTGCACAAGACGATCAGCGCGATCCGGGCGCAAACCTTTGAAAAGATCAACCAGGTGCTACTGGCGAGCGCCCGGCAGGAGAGGCTGGAAAGTGGCAAGGTCGTGGGTGTGGACAGCACCGTCACGGCCGCACTGATCCACGAGCCGAAGCAGCCTGTTATGGGACGCTGTCCGGGTGATGGTGCGGCTGTTGCAGCAGGCCGATGCACAGGGTCGTGCCATCCCATGGCGCGACCACTGCCGCGCGGCAAAGAAGCAGGCTCGGGCGATCGAATATTCCCGCGGCCGCCCGAAACGGATCAAGCACTACCGCACACTGCTCAAGATCACGCAGACAACCTTGAGTTATCTGCAGCAGGCGAGTGAACAGTTGCCCCTGGCGGCGGGCCCGGCGGTTGACCTCTGGCAGGCGCAAGTCCGCCACTATAAGCCGCTGATCGAACGGATCATCGCCCAGACCGAGCGGCGGGTCCTGGCCGGCGAGGCGGTGCCGGCTGGCGACAAGCT
>NZ_JACHYW010000035.1:0-74017 GCF_014193145.1 Rhizobium sp. BK060 | reverse complement strand
GGGCCCGCAGAGGACTTGCACCTCCAAGTCATCGACCGGATACCATCCAGGTCAAACGGTGCCCTCCCACCACGCGCCATGCCTGGCGCACCAACAAAAAAGCCCCGGACCGAAATCCGGGGCTTTTTCTTGTCTCGGCCTGAGCCAGCGCTCAGATCTTGCCGGCCCGCTGCTGGATCATCATGAACGTGTCGAACGTGTATTCCGACAGCTGCGCCCAGAGGTAGGCATCGCGCTTGAACGCGGTCTGATCCTCGTAGATCTTCTTGAAATACGGGTTGGATGCCGAAATCTCGGCATAGATGCCGAGGGCCGCCTGGAAGCAAGCTTCCAAGATGTCCTGGCTGAAGGGCCGCAGGGTCGCGCCTTCCGATACCAGCTGCTTCAGCGCCGGCGGGTTTTTCACATCGTATTTCGCCATCATGTTGGTGTTGGCAAAGGCACAGGCATCGGTCAGCGCCGCCTGATAGTGCTTCGGCAGGCTGTTCCACTTTTCCAGATTGAAGAAGGCGTGAACGGTCGGACCGCCTTCCCACCAGCCGGGATAGTAGTAGTACTTCGCAACCTTGTGCAGACCGAGCTTCAGATCGTCGTACGGGCCGACGAATTCGGAAGCGTCGATCGTGCCCTTTTCGAGGGCCGGATAGATGTCACCGCCGGCGATCTGCTGTGGAATGACGCCAACCTTGCTGATGACCTGACCGGCAAGACCGGCGATACGCATCTTGACGCCCTTCAGATCGTCAAGCGTATTGATTTCCTTGCGGAACCAGCCGCCCATCTGAGCGCCCGTATTGCCCGCCGGCAGGCCGTAAATGCCCTGCGTGGCGTAGAACTCGTTCATCAGCTTGTTGCCGTTGCCTTCGTAGAACCAGGCATTGGTCAGGCGTCCGTTGAGACCGAACGGGATTGCCGTGCCGATCGCGTAGGTCGGATCCTTGCCGACGAAATAGTAGGAGCAGGTATGCGCTGCCTCGACCGTGCCGGCGCTGACGGCATCAGCCGCCTGCAGGCCCGGAACGATTTCGCCTGCGGCAAAGGGCTGGATGGTGAAGTTACCATCAGTCGCTGCGGCAAGGTGCTTGGAGATATCGTCCGCCGCGCCATAGATCGTATCGAGGCTCTTTGGGAAAGACGACGTCATGCGCCAGGAAATCTTAGGGTTCTCTTGTGCAATGGCGGGCGCCGCCAATGTACCCGCAGCAGCGACCGCGCCGGCCCCGGCGGTTCCTGCTTTCTTCATGAATGAACGACGATCCATCAAAAACCTCCCGTATAGATGGTGCTGCGAGGTGAACCCTCGTCTCTGCCCGCAGCAATGGCGGGAACCTAAGCACGGTGGCGACCGTGTTTCAAGCACTGTCCCATTAGTCTTTGGCATCACGACGGCAATATGGCGCCAAGCGCATTTGCATCAAAATCAGCGAGTTAGGCAAGACACGCCCGAGCAACCGGCCGACAGCGCCGCAATTCCGCCCGCGATTGCGCCGAGACGTTGACTTCCAAGCCGTTCTCGGCTCTCACAATAACGAACCGCATCTACCGACCGGGGTTAAAATGACGAAGCCGATCGTCGCCGTTCCTGCCGATATCCGCACCTTCGACGGTGCCACATGGCACGCCGTCCAGCATCAATATGTCCGCGCTGCGCTGAACGCCGCCGGCGTCATGGCCTTCATCATTCCGGCGTTCGAGGAAGGCTACGGCACGGACGCGATTCTGGACCGCGTCGACGGCGTTCTCGTCTCGGGCTCGGCCAGCAACGTGCACCCGTCTTATTACGGCGCAACGGCGACCGACGCCGACGGGCCCTTCGATATCGCGCGTGACGCCACAAGCCTGCCGCTGATCCGCCGCGCCATCGACCGCGCCATTCCGCTGCTCGCAATCTGCCGCGGCATTCAGGAGCTCAACGTCGCACTGGGCGGCACGCTCGCCAGCGAGATCCAGACCCAGCCGGGCATATGGGATCACCGCACGCCGGCCGAGGTGGACCGTGACGGCAAGTACGCGATCCGCCAGAGCGTCTTCGTCAAGGAAGGCTCCTGCATCGCGGCCATCGTCGGCCCTGGCGAGATTAGGGTGAACTCTCTTCATCGCCAGGCCATCGCCAAGACCGCGCCGCGCCTGCAAGTGGAGGCGGTGGCCGAAGACGGTACGATCGAGGCCGTGTCCGTGACCGATGCTCCGGCCTTTGCGGTCGGGGTTCAATGGCATCCGGAATACTGGGCTGAGACCGACAAGCCATCGAACCAGATCTTCACCGCCTTCGGCGATGCGGTGAGGGGCTACGCTGCAGCCAAACTCTCAAAAGCGGCCGAAAAGACCTCCGCCTGATCGACCCGCAAATCGCCGACGCGTCATCGAGCAACTCACGATGGCAGGGGCCGGCCTGCCCGTTCGCTGACCATGTACGCCGCATACCAGGTGGACCAGTCATCATCGTGCTTGCCGATGCGCTTCTCATGCTCTCCATGGGCGGCCGCCGCCCGGCGCAAAGCTGCCTCAAGATCGGTTGACGACGCAAACAACGTCTCGTCGGCGTCTATTCGGCCAGGCAATCGCGCCGTCACTTCCTGGAACAGCCAGCCGTTGCCATCGGGATCGCTGAACGACGCAAAAGAGGCGTAGCTGCGATGTTCTGGATGCGGTCCCGTCAATCGGGAATTCTCGCCGGCATGATGGAATACGCCGCCAGCATCATGGAACACCTCGCTCACGTCTACGCCATACTTCACAAGTTCGGCGCGAGCCGCCTCGATGTCGGAGACGATAAGATGGAGCCCCTGCGCCGTACCGGGCGCGGCGGCCGTCACATTCTTGCCGAAGATGACGGAGCACGGCGAACCCGGAGGCGTGAATTGAATGACCCGGAAATCGTCGCCCGTGACGACATCGGCGTCGAGCCGCCAACCGAGATTGGCGTAAAACTGCTTGGCACGGTCAACGTCCGACACCGGGACGACGATGACCTCAAGCTTCATGTCGGCCGTCCGCATTGCCGGAGTCCTGACCGTAGTCTCGCTCTGCACAGAAGTATTGCCCATGTTCAGCTCCCTGGTTTGGATACTTTGAGATTGGCAATAAGACCTGGCGAGTGGATCACAGCGGTCACAGGCAGTCGAATCAATTTGTCCCATGCGGGCGCGCGGCAGATCGTTGGCCCTGCCGGATGGCGATAGAGTGACCATGGGCCTGATGAGACTATTCGAATAGGCAGAGAAGCGAGAGCAGGAGCTCTGGCCTTTACCCTCGCATGGCCCATCGCAGGCCGACGGTGACCGCCAAGCCTAGGAGCGGCCATATCGCCCAGAACACCCCATGCCATGCCAGCAGATTGATCATGACGATGCCAATGCCGATGACGACCAATCCGGCAATTCGCTGGTCAAAACGGCTCTGCTTGCGGACCCAGGCCATCGCCGAGACGAAGGCAAGGCCGAGAAGTGGCCATACGGCCCAGAAGACGCCCTGCCACGACACGAGATTGATCGCGATCAAAGCGATGGCGATAACCGCGAACACGCCGCCAATCTTCCGCACCCTCGGACCAAAGGGCTGGCTCGGTTCGGGCGCGGCAGCCGCGGGTAGCGGACGAGCCGGTGGCGCGGGCGCTGTCGACACGTCGTCTCCAATCCGCACAGCATAGCTCGGCACCGCCTCGCTGACGTTCTTCACCGTCAGCGGCCCAAGAAAGTCGAAGCCAACCGCAACCTTGTTGCGGACCTGGTCATAGACCGTGTTGGAAATCACGATGCCACCGGCCGGTGCCGAGGCCTGAAGCCTGGCGGCGATGTTGACGCCATCACCATAAATATCGTCACCCTCGGCGATGACATCGCCGAGGTTGATGCCGATCCGGTGGAGCATCCGTCCCTCCGCCGGCCGGGCAGAATTCATGCCGACGAGCTCGTTCTGGACGTCGATGGCAGCGCGCACCGCTTCGACGACGCTCGGAAATTCGGCAATCAGGCCGTCGCCCCAGGTATTGATCACCCGGCCGCCGTGCGCGCCGATCAGGCGCGACATCGCATCGCGCGACCACTTGAGCATGGCGAGAGTACCCTCCTCGTCGGCGCCCATCAGCCGCGTATAGTCCTGAACATCGGCAGAGAAGATGGTCGTCAGCTTGCGTCGCATTTCGTTCATGACGCTTCGTTCCTAACCATGTTCGATCAGCGAGACCCGGCACGGTTGCAGTGAACAGAACCGGCATCCTGATAGATGTATGCGCACTCCGCTTCGTTCAAGCCGTGCCGCAAGCTTCCGTTTCGCCCGCCCTCAAAGGACCGGTCGATGGGGCCTCACGCCTTTGGCGGCGTCTCCGGCACGGACGTCAAAGGTCTGCCCTTTGCGAACCACTCAACGAGATTATCGACGACCAGATCCGCCATCGCATTGCGCGTCGGCACCGAGCCTGACGCAAGGTGCGGCAGAAGCACGGCGTTCGGCAGATCGAGCAGCGAAGCCGGCACATCAGGCTCGTCGTAGAAAACGTCGAGACCTGCGGCACCGATGGTTCCGGACTTCAGGGCGTGAGCAAGCGCATCCTCATCGACCGTCCAGCCACGCCCGACATTGATGAAAACGCCGTCAGGGCCAAGTGCGGAGAGGATTTCCGCATTGATGGTCTTGTGGGTCTGCGGGGTTTTCGGGACGATGGAAATCAGGGTGTCGACGGCCTCGGCGAGATCCTTCAGCGACGGATAGTAGCCGTATGGCGCATCGGCGTGGCGCGTGCGGGTGTGGTAGCTGATCTTCACCTTGAAGGGCTCCAGGCGCTTGGCGATCTCCTGGCCGATGCGGCCAAGACCGTAGATTCCGACATGCCGCCCCTTCAGGGAAAAACGCGACAGCGGATAGTTCTGTCCTGGCTTCCAGTTACCGGCACGCAGCCAATTTTCCGCACGCGGGAGTTCGCGGATCGTGTTGAGCAACAGCCCGATCGCAGTATCGGCGACCTCGTCGTTCAGCACATCGGGCGTGTTCGTAACGATCACGCCCTTAGTGGCCGCGTGCTTCGCATCAACGCCGTCATAGCCGACGCCGAAGCTGGAGATCAGCTCGACATTCGGAAGGCCGTCGATCGCAGCCGCATCGAACGCGCCCGAGACGGCGACGCCGCGAATCTTGCCCGCGGCCTGCGCGTCAAGCGTCGCCGGATTGGCTTCGATAACGTCAAAGCTCTCCTTCAGGCGCGTCAGGACGCGCTCGTGTATCTTCCCGGGAACGAGAACAGCGATGCGGGACATGGCATTTCCTCTTGGCTTGCTTACGAGCGCGGACGGTGGGGGCTGGTCGACTGGCGGATGCGCATCTCGGGCTTGATGAGATGGAGGCCGTCCGGCTCGTGGCTGCCGGCCAGGCGATCGAGAAGCGCGCGGGCTGCAAGACGTCCGACTTCCGCCTGGCCGTTCCAGACCGTCGTCAGCGCCGGCATCGATATCGACGCTTCCTCGAGATCGTCATAGCCGGTGACGGAGATATCCTTGCCCGGAACGAGACCAGCGCGGGCGATGCCGTTCATCAGGCCGATCGCGACGAGATCGTTCCAGCAGACGGCGGCTGTCGGCTTTTGCGGTAACGACAGGAAATGCACCGCTGCCTCGAAGCCCCCTTGCATCGAGCGTGGGCCGGGAATGCGCAGACCCGGATCCACTTCGATGCCGGCCTTGCGCAGCGCGTTGACGTAGCCTTGATAGCGATCGCGCCCCGTGGACGTCTGGTCGGTGCCGCCGATCATGGCGATCGACCGATGGCCAAGGCCGATCAGATGGTTGGTAGCGAGCGAAATGCCGTAGCTGTCGTCACCACGATAGGTCGGAAGGTCCAATCCGTCCAACGAGCGGGCAACCAGGATCGCCGGCATGCCGTTGTCTTCAGCGAGCTGCATATCCTCCGGTGGTGTGCCGATTGCCGGCGACATGATGACGCCGTCGCCACCGAGCTGCAGCAACGTTTCGATGAAGGTGCGCTGCTTTTCGACGGAGTCGTAATGGTTCGACAGAATGAAGGTGTGCCGGCTGCGATCGAGCTCGCTTTCAATCGCCTTCAGGATTTCTCCATAGAACGGGTTCATGATGTCGTGCACGACGACGCCGATGATGCCGGAGCGGGACGTCCGCAGGCTGGCAGCGCGGCGATTGTAGATATAGCCGAGCGCCCGCGCCTGTTCCTTGATTTTGTCTCGGGTGGCGCCAGCCACGAGCGGGCTGTCACGTAAGGCAAGAGATACGGTTGCTGTGGAAATGCCGAGCGTTTCGGCGATCGTCGAAAGCTTTATCTTTTGAGCCACGTGTCCTCCCCAGGCAACGCGCGGTTTTTCATGCGCCCGACATCAGAAGAGTCGAGCATTATTAAAATGTTTAATTAAAAGATTAAACGCAGCGAGGCAATTCGTAATTTCACAAATCTGTCAGATTTCCTCAGGCTCATCGAGAGGAATGGCGGCGGACTGCAAGTTGCCGTCGATTGCCTTCAACAGACGGACAAGATTGCGGATTTCCTTCTCGGAAAATTCCTGGGTTGCCATCCGGTCGCAGGCCGAGGACGCCATTTCGATTGCCTTGACACTGCCGCGGCCAAGTTCGGTCAGATAGACCTTGGTCAGGCGGGCATCGTCGGCATCCGCCTTGCGCTCGAGGAACCCTTGCGCCTCCATGCGCCCGATCGTGCGTGTCATCGTGGGCGCCTTGACGCCAAGCTTCTGCGCCAGCCCGCCGGCGGTCATCCCGTCACTTTCGGCAAGCAGAAGGATCACGCCGTCCTGGCCGGCATAGAGGCCACTTTCGAGGAGGTTGCGCGACAAGACGGTGCGCATCGACCGAGCCGCCTGCGTCAAAGCCGGCGAAAGATCGACGACTGTATATTCGGTCTGGTCCTTCTTCTTGGACTTCTGCTTCTTTCCGTCCTTGTGCTTCTTCCCCATCGCCATCCCTTTGACTTTGCTGCGTTGCACGCACCTTGCCTGTGCAAGGGAGCCAGAACATTCATAATAGTGTCCCCTAAATCGATTTCGATTTAAGGGGTTATGCGCTAAGCATTGAGAACGCTGCGTTATGACATTGCGCATCATTTCGTCATAAACAAGAGGTCTTAGCCGGATGACGGAGCCTTCTCGCGACTTCGAGGATAACGATCCGAACCTGCCGCCCGCAGACCGCTGCCGATGGATCGCTGTTCTGCCGCTCGGCGCGCGTGAGCAACATGGCCCTCACCTGCCCTTCGAGACCGACACGCTGATCGCCAAGGGCATCGTTGCCCGGCTCAAGGCCACCCTTCCCGCCGCCCTGCCGGTGACGTTCCTACCGACCGAAAATGTCGGCTACTCGGTCGAGCATATGGACGTGAAGGGCACGCAAACGCTGACATATGGCGAGGCCATCGAACGCTGGCTGGGCATTGCCCGAAAGCTCTCCGACATGAGCATTCGTAAACTGGTGATGCTGAATGCCCATGGCGGCAACTCGCCGTTGATGACGATCGTTGCGACGGAAGCTCGCGTCCGTTTCAACATGCTAGCGGTGGCGACGAGCTGGACACGCTTCGGCGTTCCCGCCGGTATCATCTCGCCCGAGGCAAAAGCGATCGACATCCACGGCGGCGACATCGAGACGTCGGTGATGCTGGCGCTTCACCCTGATAAGGTCGACGTGACCAAGGCCGCTGACTTCCCGTCCCGCCAGTCCGACTTTGCCGCCCGCTTCAAACATTTGCGTGCTTACGGCCCACATGCCTTCGGATGGAAAATGTCGGATCTCAGCCCATCAGGCGTGGCAGGCAACGCATCGCTGGCGACAGCGGAAAAAGGCGAGGCACTGATTGCACATTCCGTAAAGGGGTTGGTCGAACTGCTGCAGGACGTCGACGCATTCGACGCAGCAGAGCTTGATTGAAAACCATCCCGTCGCGATGTGATCTTATAACATACAAAACCCTTTGAACTGCCGCTCGCAACTCCTTATATGTGACCGACCAATTTTCAGCCCCGCCCCCGGGCGTGCCATCTCTCGAGGTTCTTATGACCGACGCGATCCCCACCCAGCAGAAGCCAATTCCGGTTACCGTTCTCACCGGCTACCTCGGCGCCGGCAAGACCACCTTGCTCAACCGCATCCTGTCGGAGAACCACGGCAAGAAGTATGCAGTCATCGTCAACGAGTTCGGCGAGATCGGCATCGACAACGACCTCATCGTCGAATCCGACGAAGAGATCTACGAAATGAACAATGGTTGTGTCTGTTGCACCGTGCGCGGCGACCTGATCCGCGTCGTCGAAGGCCTGATGCGCCGCCCCGGCCGTTTCGACGGCATCATCGTTGAAACGACGGGCCTGGCCGATCCGGTTCCGGTCGCCCAGACCTTCTTCATGGATGACGACGTGCGCGCCAAGACGGAACTCGACGCCGTTGTTGCCCTCGTCGACGCCAAGCATCTGCCGCTGCGCCTGAAGGACAGCCGCGAGGCCGAAGACCAGATCGCCTTTGCCGACGTCGTCCTGATCAACAAGACCGACCTCGTAACACCGGAAGAGCTGGCGCAGATCGAAGACATCGTCCACGCCATCAATCCCTCGGCGCGCGTCTACAAGACGAGCCGCTCCGGTGTCGATCTCGCACGTGTTCTCGATCAGGGTGCCTTCAATCTGGAGCGCGCGCTGGAAAACGATCCGCACTTCCTCGATCATGACCACGACGATCACGTCTGCGGTCCGGATTGCGATCATGACCACCATCATCACCATGCGCATGATCACGACCACGATCATGACCATCACCACCATGATCACGACCATGACCACCATCATCATGGCGCCATGTCGCCGATCCATGACGTGACGGTGCAGTCGGTCTCGCTGCGCGGCGGTGAAATGAACCCTGAACGGTTCTTCCCCTGGATCCAGAAGGTCACGCAGACGCAGGGGCCGAACATCCTGCGCCTCAAGGGCATCATCGCCTTCAAGGACGATGCGGAACGCTATGTCGTGCAGGGCGTGCACATGATCGTCGAAGGCGATCACCAGCGCCCGTGGAAGGACGGTGAGAAGCATGAGACCCGGCTCGTCTTCATCGGCCGCGAACTCGATCGCGAAAAGCTCGAAGCCTCCTTCAAGGCGTGCGAGGCGGCAGCCTGATGCCGACAGTTGCCCCGTTCGATCTCGACGGCCATATCCTGGCCGTCGAATTTTTAGGTGACACCCCTTTCTTCGCCAATGCCGCCGGCACCTTCCACCGTCTCGATGGCGGCGAGAAGGTGAGCGAAGCCCATCAGGGCATGCTGAGCTGCATCCGAGATCCCTACAGCGAGAGCCTGATCTCCGGCGGCGAGGACGGCAAGGTGCTGCGCATCGCGGCCGACGCCGGCGTGACCGAGCTTGCCAGCGCGCCGCGCAAGTGGATTTCGCAGCTTGCCGCCGGCCCGCAGGGCGCCGTCGCCTATTCTTATGGCAAGAGCGCTTTCGTGCGCCTCGCCGACGGCACGACCAAGGAATTTACCGAAGAGCGCACCGTCGAAGGCCTCGCCTTTGCCCCGAAGGGCATGCGCATTGCCGCTGCGCGCTATAATGGCGTGTCGCTGCATTGGGTCGGGACCGCTGCCAAGCCCGTCGATCTCGAATGGAAAGGCGCCCACACCGGCGTCACTTTCTCGCCGGATGGTAATTTCCTCGTCACCATGATGCAGGAGAATGCGCTGCATGGCTGGAAGCTCGACGCCAAGGCCGGCGCCGAGACCCGCCACATGCGCATGACGGGCTACCCGGCCAAGGTGAAATCGCTCTCCTGGTCGGCGAAGGGCAAATGGCTTGCCTCCTCAGGCGCGCCGGCCGCGATCGTCTGGCCGTTCCAGGGCAAGGACGGCCCGATGGGCAAGGCACCGCTCGAACTCGGCACCCGCGCCAACATCATGGCGACCTCGGTGAAGTTCCACCCTGTCGAAGACATCCTGGCGATCGGTTTCATCGACGGCATGATCCTCGCTGTGCGCATTGCCGACAGCAAGGAAGCGCTGCTGCGCCGCCCTGGCAAGGGCGCGATTACCTCGATGAGCTGGAGCAAGAACGGCAAGCTGCTGGCCTTCGCGTCCGAAGCCGGCGATTGTGGCGTGGTCGATATCGCAGCCTAGGCAAGAGCGTGCCGCCCAAAAATACCGGCTCGAGGTGAGGGATAGCCGAGGCTCCGCAAGGGCAGTGGTGCCTCGTCACCTTTTGCGAAGAGGCCTCGCCGCCACCGCACACTGCTCAGGCGGCCTGCTCACCCTCCGACGCTTCGACGCGGTTTCGGCCCCGGCGTTTGGAGGCATATAGCGCCTCATCCGCCTTTCGCAGAAGCTGTTCGAAATCGACATCTGTCTCGCCGGAAGTGGCAACGCCGATGCTGAGGGTCGGAAAGACTGTCAGCCCCGGGACCTGCCCAACGGCCGCTGAAAACGCCAGCCTCATGCTTTCGGCGGTCTGCACCGCCTCGGCATCGGTTATGTCCTTCAGAACGGCCAGGAACTCGTCGCCGCCCTGACGGGACAGCAGATCGCTGGGCCGCAACATCGTCTGCGCCACTCGGGCAAAGAGCCGCAATATGTCGTCGCCCAACACATGGCCGTGTTGGTCGTTCAACTGTTTGAAATTGTCGATATCGATGGCGAGCAGCGCAAACGACTGCGCTCGCTTGAATGGCAGGCGTTGGGCCAGACCGCCGCGATTGAGCGCGCCGGTCAGCGGATCACGATGCGCCAGATCGATGAGCTTGTTCCTGCTGCGCTCGGCGGCCATCAGGACAATCACGACGCTGCGCAGAGCGAAGAAGACCACCGCCGTGGCACCCATCCATCCATGAACAACACTATCGCCGAAGGCGCCCGGTCCGGCGATCTGGCCGGATGCCGCAAACAGACTACGAGCCAGGAAGATCGCCGCGGTCGGCGCATAGAGCCAGGCAAGCAGCCCGGCCGAGAACAGCTTCTCGCGCCGGTGAATGGCGGCGCCTTCCCGCAAGATCGCAAGATCACAGAGGCAGCATACGATTGAAACATAGAAGATACGGGCTGACACCGTGGCGGGATCGACCGTGAAAAGCAGAACGGGCAAGCTGACGCCGGCAACGGCAAGCGCACAGTAGCGTTTGTCGACAAGCCGCTCCGCAAAAACGCGAACGGAAACGAATGTCAGGAGGTAACCGGCGATTGTCACGACGTTGCCGACGTCAAGGGAGACGAACGAGGGAACGAAATTCCGCAGCGAAACGCACAAGGAGCCAATACCGATCAGGAGATTGCTGATGCCCCACCATGCCGGCCAGCGTCCAAAGCGGCCGGTCCCATACGCCGCGAGATGCACGCTACCGAGCACGAGGCATGTCATGGCCGAAACGACGTAGATCGTTCTCAGGTCCAGTATCATTTCGGGCGCTCTCCAACCTATGGCCGGCGCACCTTATAACCGCGCTGTTGAATTTTGTTTTTACAGCTCGCTCGCTTTTTAACGATGGGCCGAAATCGCTCATCAGGTTGGGCGAATGGCTGCAATAATCTCGGCCAAAAGGCCGTGCAGGGCATCCCGGTAGCCGGTGCGTGCGGACGGGCCGCTCTCGTCCGATGTCATCACGACCGTCATGCCGAATGAGGGCACGATGTAGAGCATCTGGCCGCCGTAACCCCAGGCGAAGTGGACCTCTTCGCCGCCGATCTGCCGCGAGAACCAGCCGTAGCCATAGTCGTCGCCGGAGAAGCGGGAATTGGTGCGGTGCTGCCACGACTGCGCGATCCAGTCCGCCGGTACCACCTGCGTGCCGTCAGCCGTCCTGCCGCCGTTGCGGTAGAGCTCGCCGAAAGCCAGCAGCGAGCGAGCCGTCATCGCCATCTGGTTGCCGCCGAGATAGATACCCTGCGGATCCCGCTCCCACGCGCCGATTCGGAAACCGTCGACCGGCCCGAGCCATTCGCGAGCCAGAGCCAACGTCGATTTCCCGCCGACCTTCGTCAGGATCGCCGAGAGAAGGTGAGTGGAAGCGGTCGAATAGAGCATCTGACCGCCGGGCTCGTCGTCGAAAGGCTGGGCAAGTGCGAAACGCACCCAATTGCGCGAGGCGACCCAGCGGCCGTAGTTCGGACCTGACAGACGACCAAGCCCCGCCTGCATGGAGAGCAGGTTGCCGATGGTAATCTGGTTGAGCCGCGGATCGGGATCGGCAGGCAGGTCGGCTTTCAGAATGGATGCAATCTTCTGCTCCGGCCCTGCGAGCAGCCCCTTGTCGATTGCAATGCCGACGAGGCTGGAGACAATCGACTTGGACGCGGACTTGATGTTGACGGATTCGCTCGCCGTGTGGCCGCGATAGCCTTGCTCCGCGACAGTCCGCCCATCCCTGGCGACGATCACCGTCTTCAGCGGTTTCAAATCCGCGCGTGACGATAACCTCCCGAGGAGAACCGCCGTCCGGTCATTCTCCGGCTGCGCGACGGCAGCAAATGGGGACAGCAGAAGAACGACGAAAAAAGCGAGGCGCGTGATCATCCCGCTGAACTAGCGTAGGCGCGCCGCGAAATCATCGCTCGCCCGGCGCGGCTCACGCGGACGTGAAAGTTTATGGTCGGCCGCCGTCGGCGATCGCGAAGCGACACTGCAGGCATAGCCGCGTTCACGGGGCAAGCCGAAGTGCCGCGTTGAGCCATTGCTCCGCGACGGCAACCCAACGGGATGGGCAGACGGCTGAGGTATTGCTGTATGATGTGTCAGGCTGCTCCGCCTGCCCGACCGCATCCGGCTTGCCGGCTTGACCAGCACGGGCAGGAACGTCTCCCGACCTGGCTTCTCCGGCTGGATTACCCGCCCCGACGGCGTGAGACCCACCTTCTGCGGCCGCCGTCGAGCGCAGAAATATGAACGGTGGACGCACGGTTCATGAACCCGGCTCCCTGCCCGACGACAAGCCGATCATAGATCAGCCTGCACCGCGCGCGGAAAACTTCTGCCGAAATTTTCATCTAAATGATTGAAATAATTGCAGATCCACGAGAACAAACCATGAATATAATACTCACCGCGCCGAAACTCAGGTGTTGCTAAAATATCATTAATTTTAGCTCTCACAGTTTTTTGTTCATCTGGCGTTCAGAAAACTCTTTGGAAAGCCACTTTTTGAGCCCACATTGAACTCCTGAGAATAGGAGTGCATGAATGATTCTAAGGGCCA
Organism: Rhizobium sp. BK060; assembly: GCF_014193145.1. NCBI lineage: Bacteria > Pseudomonadati > Pseudomonadota > Alphaproteobacteria > Hyphomicrobiales > Rhizobiaceae > Rhizobium > Rhizobium sp. BK060. The sequence continues at coordinate 60,833 of NZ_JACHYW010000035.1, read as the reverse complement.
CTGCCGCAGCGACTATATTCGCGGTCTATGCTTTCACGATGTTCTTCATCGCCGCTATACCTGAAAATGTCGTTCAGACTGCCGGAACACAATTGATCGACGCAAGCGTCGTGAAGTGATCGAAGCCTAAGGGGGCAAGCAGTCGTAAAAGTTTAGGCTACGCGTTCGCCGGTCTTCCGGCGCCTCTAAACTTGATTTCCGAAACCGGGAAAAAAGGCCTCTCCCCGTCGGGGAGAGGCTGTGCCGATCACGCCGCCCTGCGGACCGGCGCGCTTGCCAGCATCCGTCCCGAGGGAACGATCATGCCGGCAGCACCGTCAAGCCAGCCTTCGGTGAGCTCCAGCGCCAGGAAGCGCGAGCGTTCGAAGGGACCCGGCATGACGAGATGTTGAGCCTTCTCGGCAAAAAAGCCGAACCGCTCGTAGTAAGGGGCATCGCCGACGAGCAGGATCGCACCGTGCCCACGGTTTTTCGCTTCCAGAACGGCAGCGCGCATCAGCGCCGAGCCGACGCCCTTGCCTTCGAAGCTGGAATCGACTGCCAGCGGTCCGAGCAGCAATGCATTGATCGGCGCGCCCTCGGCATTGACGCCAGCCTCGACATTCCACAGACGCACGGTGCCGATGACATGGCCGTCACGATCACGCGCAACCAGCGCCAGACCTTCCGCCGGAACGCGACCGCGGCGGATCTTCTCCGACGACTTCTTGCGACGGTTCGGGCCCATGACGCGATCGAGCAAATTCTCGCGCGCCACGACATCGCCGGCATTTTCGGCGTCGATGGTGAAAACAGAAGGCGCAAAGAATGCGCGGACAGCATCAAGAACAGCGGCCATCGTGGCCTCCCGTACCCAAAACCGTTATGAGCGGCGATTGATATGAATTGTGAGAGTGCCGCCCCGGCTGGTTACGGGGCGAGCTCCATTAGATGACGTAGGCCTTCAGCGGCTCGAAGCCGTTGAACGCGACCGCCGAGTAGGTGGTCGTGTAGGCGCCGGTGCCCTCGATCAGGATCTCGTCGCCGATCGAAAGAGAGATCGGCAGCGGATAGAGATTCTTTTCATACAGCACGTCGGCCGAATCGCAGGTCGGGCCGGCAATTACGCAAGGCTCCATTTCGTCGCCGTCGCGCTCGGTGCGGATCGGGTAGCGAATGGCTTCGTCCATCGTTTCGGCGAGACCGCCGAACTTGCCGATGTCGAGGAACACCCAGCGGGCAGCGTCGTTGTCCGACTTCTTCGAGATCAGCACGACTTCCGTCTTGATGACACCGGCGTTGCCGACCATGCCGCGACCCGGCTCGATGATCGTCTTCGGAATCTGGTTGCCGAAGTGATCACGCAGGCTCTGGTAGATCGCACGACCGTAAGCTTCCGCCGACGGAACGTCGCGCAGATACTTGGTCGGGAAGCCGCCGCCCATGTTGACCATCTGCAGGTGGATACCCTGCTTGGCCAGCTGAACGAAGACGCGCTTGGCATCGGAAAGCGCCGCATCCCAGGCATCGACCTTGGTCATCTGCGAGCCGACATGGAACGATACGCCGTAGGACTCGAGGCCCAGCTGGTGCGCGTAGACAAGAACGTCGACGGCCATCTGCGGCACGCAGCCGAACTTGCGCGATAGCGGCCATTCAGCACCTTCGCCATCCGTCAGAACGCGGCAGAACACGCGGGCGCCGGGAGCGGCACGCGAGATCTTCTCGACTTCCTCGTGGCTGTCGACCGCAAAGAGGCTGATGCCGAGCGCATGCGCGCGGGCAACGTCGCGTTCCTTCTTGATCGTATTGCCGTAAGAAATACGGGCAGCGGTCGCACCGGCGTTGAGCGCCATTTCGATTTCAGCGACAGACGCGCAATCGAAGTTGGAACCCATGTCGGCGAGCAGCTTCAGGACCTCAGGAGCCGGGTTTGCCTTGACGGCATAGTAGATCGCGCTGTCCGGCATCGCATGGCGGAAAGCAGAGAAGTTGTCGCGCACGACGTCGAGGTCGACCACGAGGCAGGGACCATCGGGACGTCGGGTTGCGAGAAAGTCGCGGATGCGCTGGGTGGTCATATCAATCCCTCTTCCAATTCCAGAGCTCCGGGAAACCCGGAGGACAAAGGGCAACCAATCACTCGCATAGGAACCAGCCGGTGGAGACCCCGGAACCTTAGCAAGCGCTTGGATCGCGCAAATGATGAATCAACGCCGCATAAGCGACATGGATCCGGCTTTGTCTGCCATGGATTGGAGGGAGAATCCCAACCGCACTTCCGGCAATGAAGGTGTGCCTCTTCAGTAACCCCCGCTGATGGAAAGCAGGGAGAGAACAAAAAGGCCCGCACCGTCGTTGCTTCAGGCGTCCTCGCATTTTCCGGTTGGCCGGAATAGCGACTGGAGGGGTTAATTCCAGGTACCTTACCGATTTCCTCACCAATTCGAGGGTTCGGCGGACACCCATGGGCACGTGCGACTTTGGGCTGACCACGAGATAGGAATATTCACCGTCATAATCAAGCGGTTTTTTCGCATCTCCCGGCAGAAAATAATTGAACAATACACCGCAATTTGTTCAACGTGGTGAAACGGCAAGCAAGCAATTGATTTGACTGCCGGTTCGACGCGCTCGGAGACATCAGCCATGGACACACTCACCCGCATCCGCGCCTTCATCGATGTCGTTGAAGCAGAAGGCTTTTCGGCCGCGGCGCGGCGCACCGGCCGTTCCAAGGCGCTGCTGTCCAAATACGTGCGTGAATTGGAGGACGAACTCGGTGCCCTGCTGCTGAACCGCACCACCCGCCAGTTCTCCATGACCGAAGCCGGTCACACCTACTATCGTACTGCTTCCGATATCCTCAAGGAGATCGACAACCTCGCCGATCTCGTGCGCGAGAATAATGCGCAATTGAAAGGCCGGTTGAAGATCTCGGTGCCACGCACCTTTGTCGATGCCGATGTCGGACAATCGCTGATCGATTTCGCCAAGGAAAACCCCGATCTCGCCCTCGATATCGCGGCCGACGACAGGTTCGTCGATCTGATCGAGGAAGGCTTCGACGTCGCGATCCGCGTGACCAAGCTCGAGGACTCTGGCATGATCGCCCGCAAGATTTCGGATTTCCGCGTCCATCTTTGCGCAACGTCAGATTTCATAGAGCGTCATCCCGATCTCGCCCACCCCTCGGATCTCTCGAACGTCCCCTTCATCATCGACACCAACTCGCGCAGTCAGGGCAGCATCCGTTTCTACAATCCGGACAACAGCTCCTTCGCGGTTGCCGTCGCCGGCCCCATGGAAGTCAACAGCCCGCATGCGACGCTGCGCGCGGCGCTTGCCGGCATTGGCGTTGCGCTGATCCCTGATTTCATCGCCCGCAAGCCGATCGAAGACGGAGAGCTGGTGACGCTGTTCAACGATTACATTCCGACCGATCGCGGCATCTATGCCGTTTATCCGCACCGGCGCTATCTGCCGGCCAAGGTGCGAATCTTCGTCGATTATCTTCACAATTGGTTCAGGAAGCACCCCTGATCGGCCGGGCGCTCCGCGCTGGTCCCAATTCCGTCCCATTTTCTGGCGAGGAATCACGGTGAACAACGGGATCCCCCAGCAAGAGCACGCATGAAGAAATCGACATTCCTGATGGCGTCGCTCCTGTCGCTTCTGCCAGCCGCCGCCTTTGCACACCCGCACGTGTTCGTCGAGGCGCGGCTGGAGGTCGTCGCCGACGATGACGGCAATGTTGCCGAACTGCGCAACGTCTGGCGCTTCGACGAGGTCTTCTCGTCATCCGTCGTGATGGATTTCGACAAGAACGCTGACCTGAAGCTCGATCCGAACGAACTGGCCGAGGTCGGCAAGACCGTGCGGGATTCTCTGGTCGACTACGACTACTACATGAACCTCACGATGAACGGTAAGAACATCAAGGTGGGGAAGCCCGATCTGATCCATGTGGATTACAAGCAGGGCCAGCTCCTGATGTTCTTCGCGGTCAAGCCAGCGGAAAAAATGCCGCTCAAGGGCCGCCTGACCTTCGGCGTCTACGACCCGACGCTCTATACGTCGATCGACTTTCCGAGCGACAACGAGCTGGTCCTGGCCGGAGACAGCTTCAAGAGCTGCAAGCACCAGGTCGTTCGCCCGGATGCAGACCAGGTGATCGCCGAGAACAAGCAGTCCCTAACCGACGCTTTCTTCAACGATCCGACGGGGACGAACATGTCTAAGCTCTTTGCGACGCGACTGGACGTGACATGCTGAGGCACCGCCTTCGGCCGCTTGCCCTGGAAATAGCACTCGCGCTCATCGCGGGCATGGCCGTTGCACATGCGCAGTCGCCGCTCGGCATCGGCACGTCGGAACCGAGCTTCCAGCCGACCGGCGGCCCGCTGGCACCGATTCTACTCTATGTGAACGCGCAGCAGCAGGCCTTCTATCGCGCGCTGACGGGCGCGCTCCGCGCCATGCGCGAGGATTCGTGGCATCTCTGGATACTGATCGGCCTCTCCTTCGCCTATGGCGTCTTTCATGCCGCCGGGCCCGGACACGGCAAGGCCGTCATCTCTTCCTACATGATCGCCAACGAAATCGAGCTGAGGCGGGGCGTATCGATCTCCTTCGTGTCCGCCTTCCTCCAGGGAGTGGTCGCAATCGCGCTGGTCGGCGGAGCGTGGTTGGTGCTGCGCGGCACCGGCGTTACCCTAACGGCAGCGACGCAGGCGATGGAGATCGCCAGCTTCATCATGGTCACCCTCTTCGGGTGCTGGCTGCTGTTTCGCAAACTGCGCGGGATCATCGGCGGCATGCCACGCCGCGAGGTTATGACAACCTCCTCCGGCCCCGTCAGCATGATGCTGGACTGGAAGGAGAATGAGGAACAAAAGCAGGGCTCGAGCTACGCCTTCGGCGAGGCAGACGCGCTCAAGGCCGGACACAAATTCATTGCAGGCATGGCCTGCGAGACCTGTGGCCAATCACACATGCCAGACCCCTCCCTACTTGGCGCGGAAAAGTTCAATATCCGGGAAGCCTGGTCGGCCATCATCGCGGTCGGCCTGCGCCCATGCTCCGGCGCGCTGCTGGTAATGACCTTCTCGCTGCTGAACGGCCTCTATCTCGGCGGGGTCCTGTCGGTGATCGCGATGTCGTTCGGCACCGCTGTAACAGTCGCACTCCTGGCAACGCTCGCCGTTGCCGCCAAGGGCACGGCGATGCGGCTCGCAGGCCGAGGCTCTGCCGCCTCGACCTGGATCGGCAATACGATAGAAATTCTAGGCGCCCTGCTGGTGATTGCCATGGGCGCGCTGCTGCTCGGCGCCTCGCTGCAGAGCTAGTCAAACGCCTGCAGCGCTACTTGCCGCGCCGGCGCTGATAGCGTGCTCTCAGCCAGAAGACAACGAAGAAGGCAAGGATCAGGCAGGCGCCGACGCCAGCCGCCAGATAAGGTGAGTAGCTGCCGAGTGCGAGCACAATGGTCGGCATGAAATAGAGGACCAGGCCAGCCGCCACGAGGATGATGGCCGCCGCAATCGCCTGCGAACGGCCTTCCGATTTCGGAGCCGTCATGCGGCTGATTCCTTGCTGATCTCGGCGCGGATCTCCTCCAGCCGGCGCTTCTGCTTGCCGTCCGGATCGAAATTGTCAGGCGACAGCCAGGCCTCGAACGCTGCGTTCAGGACGGGCCATTCGGAATCGATCATCGAAAACCACGCCGTATCGCGATTTCGGCCCTTGGAGATCATATGCTGGCGAAACACGCCTTCGAAGGTGAAACCGTAGCGGGCCGCCGTCGTTTTGCTCGCCTCGTTCAGATTATCGCACTTCCACTCGTAGCGCCGGTAGCCGAGTGCCTCGAAGATATGCTTGGCCATGAGATAGTGAACTTCCGTGGAGAGCGGCGAGCGCTTCATGTCGGGACCGTGCGCGACGCCGCCGACCTCGATCACGCCATTGGCCGGATCGGCCCGCATGTAGTTCGCCATGCCGACGATCTTGCCGGAGCTGTTGTCACGGAAGATGTGCGTCAGCCAGCCCGATTTGGAGTAGACCGAATGAAGCCAGTTGGCGAAATCATCCATCCCGGTGAAATCGGGCTGCGCAAAATAACGCAGCAGCGGGTTGATGCCCATGCCGCCGAGGCCATCCCACAGCGCTTGCAGATGCTGCTCGCGGACATAGGGTTCGACGGTGACAAAACGCCCCTTGAGGGTCACCGGCCGGGGTTCCGGGCAACCCTTGAAATTCGATAGATCGCGCATGCGCTCCTCCAGATAAGGAGACATGGCTTAGGCCAGCCGTCCGGGAAAGGCAACTGGCCGTTTGATACGCTTACAAACCAACCTTGGCAGAGGAAACCGTCGCCTCGATGTGGTCGACCAGCGCATCCGGAAGACCGAGGCGACCGGCCAGCAGATCGAGGTAGCCGCGCTCGGCGCGCGAATCCGGCTCGATGGTCAGCCGCGAGGCGGTGTAGAGCTCCACCCGTTGCTCCTCGGTGACGGCGGCTGCGACCAGCGCATCGATATCCGTCGGCTGCGACAGCTCCCGTTCGACGAAGATGGCAGCTTCACCACTGACATCCGCGGCCTTGACCTTGTCGAGAATGAGGGCGCGTTCGCCGTCGTCGATATGGCCGTCGGCCTTTGCCGCCGCGATCATGGCGCGGATGAGAACGAGCACGAATTCGTTGCTTTGCGCAGGCGAGGCCGCACCGAACCCCGACTCGGCGGGCGGCGGCAGCACAGCCGTCTTTGGCGGCGGCGCATCGGATGGCGTCGCCGGTGCCTGCCCTGCCTGATAGTTCTTGTAGGCCTGGTAGCCGAGACCCGCGATCGCGGCGAGACCGCCGATAGCAAGCGCATTGCCGGCCATGCTGCGGCCGGTCTTGGTCCCCAGAAGCACGGTTGCCAGCGCGCCTGCCTTCCACGGATTGTCCTTGGCCATCTGGACCGCGTCACCCGCCCGGTCCCGGACGGAACCGCCGACACCCGGCACCTGCGAACCCAAGAACTGCTCAAGAAGCTTCTTCGCGTCGAACATTCCTCATCATCTCCCTGTCTAGAGGCCAGAGGGGAGATAGGTATCGGCAGCGAAAATACCAAATGCAGGTGGAGCATCCGCCTGCATTGAACGCAGTTTTCTCCGAAATCAGCCCTTCAACGCTGCCGCTTCCGACGCGAGCTTGGTGATGCCGGCCCAATCGCCAGCGGCGATCAGTTCCTTCGGCGCAACCCAGGAGCCGCCGACGCAGATGACGTTCGGCAGCGACAGGTAGTCCATCGCGTTCTTCAGCGAGATGCCGCCCGTCGGGCAGAAAACGGTGCCGGCGAGCGGCGAGGACAGTGCCTTGAGATAGGCGGCGCCACCGGCCTGCTCTGCCGGGAAGAACTTCAGGACCTGATAGCCTTCTTCGCGCAGCGCCATGACTTCGCTGGCGGTCGCAGCACCCGGCAGCAGGGGAACGGACGAAGCGCTTGCGGCATCGAGCAGTTCCTGCGTCGCGCCGGGGCTGACGATGAACTTCGAGCCGGCAGCGACCGCGGCGTCCCAATGAGCGGCATTGAGGATGGTGCCGGCTCCGACCTCGGCGCCTTCGACCTCGTCGGCAACGGCGCGGACGGCATCGAGTGCGGCCGACGTGCGCATGGTGATCTCGATTGCCTTCAGACCGCCTGCGACAAGGGCACGCGCCAGCAAAACGGCGGACTTGACGTCGTCGACGATCAGGACCGGGACAACAGGCTGGAGTTTCAGGATGGAAAGGAGCTTTTCTGTCTTCTCGCCCATGGCCGCGTGATCCTTTTGAACCGATTGAATTCGGGACCGAAATAACCCTAAGGGTAAGCTTTGTCGAGCCGAAACCCTTCTTTGGAATAGAATGGGTACCCATGGCGATAAAATTGGGCTAGCGTAATAAAATCGTCACACAAGGTTCACCGGGAATGGCGAAAGAAATCGAGCGGAAGTTTCTGGTGCACAGCGATGCCTGGCGCTCTGGAGCGGAGACGAAATCCCTTTTAAAACAAGGCTATATCGCCTCGATGGATGATCGGTCCGTGCGCGTGCGCGTGCTCGACAACGTGAAGGCACGGTTGACGGTCAAGATCGGCCGCAGCACGATGACCCGCGAGGAATTCGAATACGATATCCCCGTCGCCGACGCCGAACAGTTGCTTGACGACGCGATCGGCATCATCATCGAGAAAACCCGTTATCGCGTCCCCCACGGCGGTTTTGTCTGGGAGGTTGACGTGTTTGCCGGACAGCACCGTGGCTTGGTGATCGCCGAAGTGGAGATGCGCTCGGAGAGCGACAACCCCGCGCTGCCTTCATGGATCGGCCGCGAGGTGACAGGAGATTTCCGCTATTCAAACCAGGCGCTTGCCACTGAATACGAGCACGATCGGCATGCCCTTTCGCATACGGCCTGACCACAGTTTCACTGCAGAGTTCAGGAAGGCCGCTGCCGGCCAGCTTTCTCATGCGATCCGTACGCTTGAAGAAAGACCAGAGGGCAAGCACGAGGCGATCCACGCTTTTCGCAAAAACCTGAAGCGTGTGCGCTCCCTTTATCGCCTGGTGGCCAGCGAAGTCTCGGCGTTTCGCGAACACGAGAACGCTCGGCTTCGTGATGTAGCGATGTCTCTTTCGGCGATCCGAGATGCGACAGCGCTGATCGAGACCGCCGCCTACCTGAAGAAAAACGCCCGCAACACAGGAGAGGCGAAAGCACTTGGCCGCATTGTCGCAGCACTGGAAAGCCGGCGCGACCACATGGCCGACGCCGAGGTGGATATCGACAGGAAGCTCACTAAAGCGCCGGAGGTGCTGAGGGACGCCATTGCAGCGCTGGAAGAGGTCCACTTCAACGGCGGCCCGCGTCGGAATGCACAGCTTGTCGCCAGGGGCTGGGGCAAGACAACGCTGAAGGCGAGGAAAGCCATCGAGCATTGCCAGGCCGAGGCCTCAGCGGAAGCCTTTCACACACTGCGCAAGCGGGCACAGGACTACCGGGCATACCATCGGCTGCTTCGGCCGCTTTGGCCGGCAGCGATGAAGGCGAAATACGAGGTGACGAGCAGCCTGATCGATCTGCTCGGTCATATCCATGACCTCGACGTGCTCTGCGCATTGGTGGAGGCCGAGCCGCAACATTTTCCCAATGCCGACGATCTCGCGCGCCTGCTCGATGCGGTCATCTTCCGCCAGCAGGAGGACCGACATGCGGCACTGGAACGGGCAGAGGACGCCTTCGCCGATGATCCGCAGGAGGAAGCGGACCGGATCGAATTGCTCTGGCGAGCTCAGGTGAGCTGAAACGCCCCAATTGCGCAGACGGCCCGAAAGCTGTATTTGCAGCCGCATGACAGACACGCTGACCCAATCGACGGCAGCGGCGAGCCCCTTCCTCGTCGCGGCACTTTATCATTTCGTTTCCGTGCCGCGCTTTGAAAGCTTGCGCGAGCCGCTGCAGGCGCTTTGCGAAGAAAACGGCGTGAAGGGGACGCTGCTTCTGGCGCATGAAGGGATCAACGGCACGATCGCCGGACCGGACGCGGGTATCAAGACAGTGCTCGCCTATCTGCGTGCGCAGCCGGAATTTGCCGCTCTCGAGCACAAGGAGAGCCGCGCATCGAAGATGCCCTTCCTGCGCATGAAGGTGAAGCTCAAGAAAGAGATCGTCACCATGGGCGTCGAGAACATCGACCCCAACAAGGTGGTCGGTACCTACGTGGCACCGCAGGACTGGAATGCGCTGATCTCCGATCCGGATACCATCGTCATCGACACGCGCAACGATTACGAGACGGCGATCGGCATTTTTCGCGGCGCGCTTGATCCGCAGACCAAGACCTTCCGCGAGTTTCCAGACTGGGTGCGCAACAATACAGGCCTCCGCAACAAGCCGAGGATTGCCATGTATTGCACCGGCGGCATCCGCTGCGAGAAGGCCACCGCCTTCATGAAGGAACGGGGCTTCGACGAGGTCTACCACCTCAAGGGCGGTATCCTGAAATATCTCGAGGAAATCCCGCAGGAAGAAAGCCTCTGGGACGGCGCCTGCTTCGTCTTCGACGAGCGCGTGTCGGTCGAGCACGGGCTGAAGGAGGGCGAGCACAAGCTTTGCCACGCCTGCCGCAATCCGATCACTGCTGAAGAGACTACTTCACCCCACTACGAGGAAGGCGTCTCCTGCAGCAACTGTTACAGCACGCGCAGTGAGGACGACCGCCTGCGCTACCGCCAAAGACAGCATCAGATCGCACTTGCCAAGAAGCGCGGTCAGAAGCACATCGGAACCTGATCAGGCTGCATTGGTGCGGCGCGTTGTGACCTTCGCCGCGCGCGCCTGCATCAGCCGCTCGGTGATCTGATCGGCCGGCATCGGCCGGCCAAAGAAGTAGCCTTGCAACGTGTCGCAGCCGAAGAGCCGCACCGCAATGCCCTGCTCCTCGGTCTCAATACCCTCGGCCGTGACCGGTATATCGAGCGAGCGGGCCAGCGCCACTGTTGCCTGCAGCATTTCGCGCTGGCTGTCGCTTTCCAGGATATCCATGACCAGCGAGCGGTCGATCTTGATCCGGTCAAAACCGAACTGGCGCAGATAACCGATGGACGAGAAGCCCGAACCGAAGTCATCAAGCGCAATTTTGACACCCAGCGCCTTTAGCCGCTCGATCGCTTGGCGTGTGCGCTGCGGGTTCTGGATCATATAGCCTTCGGTGACTTCCAGCGTCACCCGCTTGGCCTCGATCTCTGTCTGCTTCAAGACGTAGCGGACATAGTCGGCAAAGGCGGGGTTGCGGAATTGCCCCGGAGAAACGTTGACCGAGATACGCAGTTCCGGCCACTGCTTGGCGGTTTCGCAGGCCTTGCGCAGCACGAAAAGCCCTAGCGCCTCGATAAGCCCGCTGGTTTCCGCGACAGGAATGAAGACTTCAGGCGAGACCGGTCCGTGACCCGGTCGGTTCCACCGCACCAATGCCTCGACGCCGGTCATTTCATGGGTCGCCGCATCGATCAGCGGCTGATAGGCGATCTGCAAGTCGCCGCCTTCGATCGCCATGCGCAAATCGAGTTCCAGCGCATTGCGCTCTTCGCGATCGGCGTCCATGGCGGGGTCGTAAAGTGTCATGCGTGCACGGCCAGCTTCCTTGGCCTTATACATGGCAAGGTCGGCCCGGCGCACCAGCTCTTCACGGTCGATCGTGCCACCTTCCGACATCGCGATACCGATGCTCGCGCCGATGACGACGACGCGTCGACCGATCTCCAGCGGCTCGGCCAGGAAATCCAGTATCTGCTCGGAAAGCTGCAGGGCAACCGCCTGTTCGCTCTCGGAAACAAAAGCAATGGCAAACTCGTCGCCGCCGATACGGGCGAGAACGGCGTTCTCCGGAATGAGCACGTTAAGGCCAGCGGCGACCGCGCGGATCAGCTGGTCGCCGGTGCCATGGCCATAAGCGTCGTTGACTTCCTTGAAGCCATCGAGATCGAGATAGAGGATAAGCACGTTGCGACGTGTCTGTGCCGCCTCGTCAACGAAGGCGTCGATTGCCGTTCCAAGCCCGTCGCGGTTCAGCAGGCCACTCAACCGATCACGATTGGCTTCCTCGCGGGCATTGATTTCTTCCGCCTTGAGGCGCCGCAGCGCCAGCCAGCCGATGATGAGCAGAACGACGAAGAACAGGCCGACAAGCCCGAGCGCCTCGACGACCATTGGACGAACTTCGCCATAGCCGATATCGCCGGGAGCCCGCGACATCCAGATAAGCTTTCCAAGGGCAACCGATTGCGCGTCCGAGATTGTCACCGAATAGGGGGCTTCGAAGTTCGGAGCGACCAGTTTCAACCCACCGATAACATAAGTCGCACCAAGCTCGGCGACCTTGTCGGCACTAAGGTGCCGCACGAATATGAGGTAGCGATGTTTTCCGGCCGGCACGTCAAGCGCACCGGATTTCTCGCGAACGAGCGCCACACCGACTGCCGCGATACCGGCCTTGGTGCCAATGAAGCCCGTCGCTTCCGGATTGTTCTGTGGCCCCGCAGCCTTTGCCTTGTTGAAAAGCATCCAGAGCGATGGGGAGAAGAATTCGTCCAGCGAGCCGTCCATCGGCTTGCCTTCCCGGTACGCCATGATCGGTTTCTTCTCATCATCGATGACGATCGCCATGTCGAAGAGGGAGCTGTTGACCGACATTTCGCCGTAGTTGCTGATCGTCCAGGCCATACCATCGGCCGTATAGACGTTCACCGCGGCATCGTCCCAGGCCGCGTAGTCGTTGAGCGTCGCGCCCAACTGCATCTCGAAGGTCTTCAGTGCGCCGGATATGGTTTCCCACGAGCGCTCGTCGTCCAGCACATTCGATCGCTCCGCAACGCGTTCAAGCGCGCTGAGCACCATGACCGTGACAATCGCGACGACAATGGCAAAAGAAAAAAGCACGCCGGCAACGGTCGCATGACGACCGATGCCCGAAATTTTTCTGCCGCCCTCGAAAAATGCCCGCATTCACTGCTCCCCGATCAAGGAAGTCTGCCAGCGAATGGCTCAAAAAACGGTTAAAGGGCGATATAACGATTAATCGTCCACGATTTGGCAAAAGCGTGCGAATAACGCAGACATGCGCATATTTTCTCAATAGTTTCAAAAGCTTGAGAAAACAAGCTAGATCCCGGCGCGATTGATTGCAGCGCAGAATTTTACAAGCGCTGATACAAGAAGACCGTTTTGGACGCTCTCGGCGAGGACGGCGGCCTGTACGTCCTCCGATTTGCCGAGCAACGAGATCGGTAGAAAGGCCTCGTCGACAAGCCGAAACGACATTGTCTTCACGACCTCGGTCAGTTGGTCCAGCGCGAAATCGCCGCGATGCGAGGCATGCGCGATCATCGCGGGCTTGAACGGCACCTCGTCGCGGGAGACCAGCCAATCCAGTGCGTTCTTCAGTCCGCCCGGCAGGCCATGGGCATATTCCGGGCAGGCGATGACGATGCCATCGCACGCACGGACCTTGGCCGCGAATTCTTCAACAACGACAGGCGTGTTCTCGCCCTCGCGATCAGGGTTGAAGATCGGCAGCTCGCCGATGAGCTCGCTGATCTCAATCGAAACGCCTGCCGGCGCATTGTCGCGCAGCGCTTCGAGCAGCCGGCGATTGGTCGAAGCCTTTCGCTGGCTGCCGCAGAGCGCATAGAGGAAGAGCGGCTTTTCCATGCGCCCGGTTTAAGCCACGGCGCCGATTCGCGCCATGCGCTCGTCAGCTGCTCTTGTGGTTGCCCTTCGGGAACTGTGCGGCAAGTTCGCTGTACCACTTGCCACTCTTCTTCACGGTGCGGACCTGGGTGTCATAGTCGACATGCACGAGACCGAAGCGCATGCGATAGCCCTCTGCCCACTCGAAATTGTCCATCAGACTCCAGGCGAAGTAGCCGCGCATCGGATAGCCGTCCTTGATCAGGTCGGCGACGACATCGAGGTGCTCGCTATAGTAGTCGAGGCGCGGCTGGTCATCGACCTCACCGTTTACGACGCCCATGTCGTAGCAGGCGCCGTTCTCCGTGATGTAGCACTCCGGCAGCTCGTAGCGGCGATAGAGATCCTCGACGACGTTCCTCAGGCCGGGCGCGTAGACTTCCCAGCCGATATCGGTCTTCACGTCGCTGGCGCGCGGCGCCTCGACCGTCCAGGGGAAGTCGCCGTTCTTATCAGGATCGTCGGCAACGCGTAGCGGCGTGTAGTAGTTGAGACCCCACCAGTCGAGCTTCTGATTGATGATCCTGAGGTCGCTCTCTTGCACGACCGGCATGCGGTCGCCGAGCGCTTCCAGGAACTCTTTCGGATATTCGCCCATGAAGACCGGATCGAAGAAGGCGCCGTTATGGAACTGGTGCGCGCGTTCGCCCGCCGCCTTGTCGGCTGCGCAGTCAGAGCCCGGCATGACGGACATCGCATTGAGTACGAGCCCGACCGGCACGTTCGGCGCCTCGGCCCGGATCGCCTCGACGCCGAGGCCATGCGCGAGGTTCATATGGTGCATGGCGTGGAGCGCGGCTTGCATGTTGCGCTCGCCCGGCGCATGAATGCCGTAGAGGTGGCCGAGCCAGACGATGCACCACGGCTCGTTGAAGGTCGCGACGCTGTCGAGGCGGTCGCCAAGGCGGGCCATCACGGTCTTGGCGTAGCGCTGGAACGCGTAGGCCGTCGAGCGCGCCGTCCAGCCGCCGTCGCCGGCGAGAAGCAGCGGCAGATCCCAATGGTAGAGCGTTGCGAAGGTCTTGATGCCGCGCGCCTTGCAGCCATCGACGAGACGATCGTAGAAATCGAGCCCCGCCTCGTTCACCGGACCGGTGCCGTCAGGGATGATGCGTGGCCAGGCGATCGAGAAGCGATAGGCTTCGACGCCCATGGACTTGATGAGATCGAGATCCTGATCGAGCCGATTGTAATGATCGCAGGCGACATCGCCGTTGTCGCGGTTGAAGACGCGGCCCGGCATGTTGCAGAAGGCGTCCCAGATGGAAGGCTTGCGGCCGTCTGCCTTGGAAGCGCCCTCGATCTGGAACGCTGCCGTCGCAACGCCAAAGGTGAAATCGCCCGGGAAGCAGGCAGCAAGGGTCTTCGGATCGATCATGGAAATCCCATTCTTTTGGTTTCGAGGGCGGTTTAGCCAAGCGAGCGGGCGTTGTACAGGGTGGAAATGACAGCGCTGTAACGTTTCAGTCGCGCCCTTGCCGCCGTTCCGCGTGCTGCCGATGCCACTGCCTTGCATTACGCGTCTTTTCGCGAAACAACCCTCTCATGAGCATTCCCGCGACACATCCTTTCGCCTTCGACCCCACCTACGGCATGACGCCTGCCGACTTAAAGGCAATCGTCCCGCCGGAGGCGCCGGCGGGCTTCGACGGGTTCTGGCAGGCCCGATACGAAAAGGCGATCGCTACCGACCCGCAGCCGGTGCTCAGAAAGAGCAAGCTGACGCATCCTGACTGGCAGGTTGTCGACATCGCCTACACCTCCACCGGTGGCTTCGAGATCGGCGGCTGGTTGCTTTTGCCGCGCGAACGGCCGGTGCGCCGCGGGCTGGTGGTGGGCCACGGCTACGGCGGTCGCGACGCGCCGGATTTCGACCTGCCGGTCGAGGAGGCGGCCATTCTCTTCCCCTGCTCCCGCGGCCTGTCGCTTAGCGCCCGCCCGCCAATCCCGCTTGATGCGTCTGGCCACGTCCTGCAGGGCATAGACCGTCCGGACACCTACATCATCGGTGGCTGTGTCGATGATCTCTGGCTTGCCGTTTCAACGCTCCTGACGCTCTATCCGTGGCTTGCCGGTCACATCGGTTACAGCGGCATCAGCTTCGGCGGCGGCATCGGTGCACTGGCGATCCCATTCGATCCGCGCATCAGCCGCGGCCACCTCGTCGTCCCAACCTTCGGCGACCGGGAGCAATGGCTGACCCTGCCGACCGTCGGCAGCGCCTTTTCCGTGCAGACCTATCAGAAGACTCATGGAAGCGTGCTTAAGACCCTGCGCATGTTCGACGCGGCAACTGCCGCAAGCCGGATCAAGGTGCCGATGCTGGCAGCCGTCGCCCTCTTCGACCCCGCCGTCGCACCGCCCTGCCAGTACGCGGTGGCCAACGCCCTGCCGACATCAAAGTATAATGAAACCTTCATATTGGACGCTGGACACTTCGATTATCCTGGAAGCACCGAGCAGAACGCGATTCTGCGTGAGAAAGTCCGAGATTTTTTCAAGGTGTTATGAACCGGGAATATTTGCGCTGGCATAGTCCGCGCCTGCATCGCGAAATGGAGCTACTGGTGTTCGGCCATGCCGGCGCCAAGGTGCTGATGTTTCCGACGCGCGAGGGACGTTTCTGGGAATATGAGAGGCTCGGTCTTGTTGAAAGCCTTGCCGACAAGCTGCAAGCCGGCCAACTGCAACTCTATTGCATCGAGGGGCTGGCCGCAGAGACCTTCTACGGCTACGACCGGCATCCGGCCGAACGCATCCGTCGCCACACGGCCTTCGAAGAGTATATCCTGAATGAAGTCCTGCCGCTCATGGCGTCGAAAAACGGACATGAGTGCACCATCGTGCATGGCTGCAGCCTCGGCGCTTTCCAGGCCGCGAGCCTCGTCTTTCGGCATCCGCACCTGTTCCGCAAGCTCGTCGCCTTTTCCGGCCGCTACGACCTGACGATAGGGGTCGAATCCTTCGGCGATCTGTTTGACGGCTATTACGATGATGCGGTCTATTTCCACACGCCGACGCACTTCCTGCCGGGGCTCCATGGCGGCCGGCAGCTGGCGAAGCTGCGCGAGGTCGAGATTGTCCTGACCATCGGTGACGCCGACCCTTTCCTGGACAACAACTATCACCTCAGCCGTCTGCTTGCGGAAAAGCAGGTCGGCCATCAGCTCCATGTCTGGGAAGGCCGTGCTCACCGGGCAGGTGCCTGGCGCAAGATGGCGGGCCTCTATATTTGACACCGCACTCAGCGCCTAGAGGAGAACCTCTTCGCCAAGCGGAAGCTGAAGCCGCCGAGATATCTCGATATTCTCCAGAAACACCTCGTCGTGACTGACGACAAGCAGCGCACCGTCATAGGCTTGCAGACCCGCCTCCACGGCGGCGAGGGAATCGATGTCGAGATGGTTCGTCGGCTCGTCGAGGATCAGCAGCGGCGGCTTTGCACCGCCAAGCACACAGGCAAGGCCAGCGCGCAGCAACTGCCCGCCAGAGAGCGTCGAAACTTGCTGCAGGGCGGCATCCGCCCGAAACATGAAACGCGCCAGCGCTGCGTGGCAGGCATTCTCATTGGCATCGGGATTGAGATTGCGGAAGTTCTCGCGGATCGACAGTGATCGATCGAGCAGGCTGACACTCTGATCGAACAGCGAAAAGCCGGTCATGACGGCGACCGTGCCTGACCAGGGCTGTAGCGTGCCCGTGATCAGCGCCAGCAGCGTCGTCTTGCCAGAGCCGTTCGGACCGGCGATCGCGACGCGATCGGGGCCGGTCATGGCGAAGGAAAGGTTTCGGATGATCGGCTCGCCCGGCCCATAGCCGGCGGTGACGCCATCCAGCCGCAGAACATCCCTGCCCGGCGGCAGCCCCGTTGGCGCAAGCTGCGCCGAGAAGGGCTGAAGGATCTCGATCCGCTGCCGCGCAGCGGACGCCTCTTCCATCGCCTCCTCACGGCGTCGTTCGCCAAGGCGAACCTTGTTGCCGCTGGTGTTTTCCGCCGCCCGCTTGAGACCACCGGCGACGATACGGGGCATATCGCCCCTTGCCGCCTTCTTGCGGCCGTTGCGATCGCTGCGGGCCTGCCGCTCCGCCGTGACCTGAGCGCTGCGGACCACATCGGCCACGCGCCGCTCCGCATCCGCGAGATCGTGTTCGGCGGCGGCCAGCTCTAAGGCCTTGCGCTCCCGAAAGGCGCTCCAGTTTCCACCGTATCGCCGGGCGCCGAGCGTCGTGATCTCGACGATGGCATCCATGGTCTCGAGCAGTTCCCGATCATGGCTGACGACGATGGTGCCGGCACGCCAGCCGGCAAGCAGTGCGATAACCGCCTCGCGCCCATCCCGGTCGAGATTGTTCGTCGGCTCGTCGAGGATAAGGAAATCAGGGTTGGAGAAGACGAGCGCTGCGAGAGCGGCGCGCGTCCGCTGCCCGCCGGAAAGCGAGGCAAGCAGGGTCTCCGGCTGGGCATCGAGCCCGGCACGCTCGAGTGCTGCAGCGATGCGCGCTTCGACGGTCCAATCTGCCACGGCAATCTCGTCGGCAGTGGCCTCACCGGCCTCGGCTCGACGTAAGATGGCCAAAGCATTGCTGGCGCCGAAGAAGTCGACGACCGCTGCGCCCTCCTCCACCTGCACCGCCTGGCGCAGGATGCCGAGCCGCCCGCCGAAGGCAATGCTGCCGGATTGCGGCTGCAATTCGCCCGCCACAAGCTTGAGCAGCGTCGTCTTGCCAACGCCGTTGCGACCGACGAGACCGGTTCGCTCGGCGCCGAAGCTCAGATCGAGATTGGAAAGAAGGGTCCGCCCGTCAGGCGTGGACCACGAAAGATTGGACAGGGTAATGGATGCAGGCATGGATAAAGGGCTCCCGAATGGCAAGGCGAACTGGCGTTGCGATCGGGGTGAAATCCATTGCTGCACACATCCTGTTGGTATTGGCGATGGCCGCAATCTAGGTGGGCACCACGCCGAAATCAAGGCGGCGGACGACCGAACCGACATCATTGGAGCTGCGCCGGCCAGCAATCAGCGACGATTCGGCCGGATACGGATGAAGACCGGCCGCAACATTTCTATCATATTGAAAACGCTGATAGCGCCGACATCAGAAGTCGTGAATTTGCGATGCTGGCAAGGGGGCAAGCATTTCAGGTTTTGACGGAAGCGTATCCGGCATTGGCGAAGTAATTGCTGCATTCGCGGGGCTCTATGGTTGTGACGAGGTGTCCGACGTGGCGTCAGGTGTCATCGATGGTTCGCTTCTGAGCCAGGCGCATCCAGTGCTTGATTTTGGCGAAAGCCTGTTCAATCGGGTTGAGGTCGGGGAGTATGGCGGCAGGTACCAGAGCCGAGCACCAGCGTTCTTTCTCTATCTGGTTGCAGCCGGCGGCGGCCCCTTCAGCGTTGACGCGCTGACCAAGCGCAAGCAGGCCGCGGCCTAACAAATGCCTGGCTCGAGGCGGCAGATTTGCCGCTTCGAGCCACGATGCCGATAAACGGCTAGGGCTTCTGCGCGCTGTCCTTGAGCTTCACGGCCATCGAGACGGTGCCACGCACGATAATGTCGTTTCGCGAACCACGATTGAGATCCGCGCTGCTCGTGAGGTTAGTGATCTGGCAGCTCTCTGCCAGCGTCTGCAGGATGAGATCGCACTGCCCTCCCGCCATCAGGTAGAACCCTTTCTGGGCGGCCTTGATCTGTTCACCGGTTTCCTGCCCGGCCTCGACAGGCACCGACAGGGATACAGTCGTCTGCACGTTCACCATGCCGGGAACACGCTGGCCGGCATAGAAGTTCGGCACGCGATTGGGGACCTCCTGCGACAGCGCCGGAAAAGCCGCGAGCGCAAAGGCGCATGTCAAAACTCTCGAAGAAGCTTTCATCGAACGTCTCTCCATCTGGTTGCACTCATTTCTGCCACAGCATTGTTAAACGACAATGAGCGCACTCCCTAATATTGCAGGAAGCGCGCTCATTAGTTGTATCAGTCAGTCTGGTGGAGTAAAGGTCAGACCTTGACCCAGGCACCGTTCTTCTTCGAGGAAGCAACGCAGGCTTCGACGAAGGCAACGCCCTTCACACCGTCATCTACGGTAGGATAGACAACCGCCTCGTCGACGGCCTTGCCCTTCTTGTGGGCGTTGATGGCATGTGCCGCCTCGGTATAGATCGTCGCGAAGGCTTCGAGGTAGCCTTCCGGATGACCGGACGGGATGCGCGAAACGCGGGCTGCGGCCGGGCCGGAACCGGCGCCGCTACGCGTGATCAGGCGCTTCGGCTCGCCGAACGGCGTGAACCAGAGGTAGTTCGGATCGGCCTGAACCCATTCGAGACCGCCCTTGGTCCCGTAGACGCGGACCTTCAGGCCGTTCTCGTGGCCCGGCGCCACTTGGCTGCACCAGAGCATGCCCTTGGCCGGCTTTTCGCTCCCCTTTGCCTTGAAGCGCAGCATCACGTGGGCGTTGTCGTCCAACCGGCGGCCGGGCACAAAGCTGTCGAGATCGGCGGCAAGGCTGTCGAGTTCGAGGCCGGACACGAAGGAGGCGAGGTTATAGGCATGCGTGCCGATATCGCCGGTCGAACCGCCGGCACCCGACTGCGCCGGGTCGGTGCGCCAGACAGCCTGCTTGGCACCCGTCTGCTCGACGGCTTCCGTCAGCCAGTCCTGCGGATATTCCGCCTGGACGATGCGGATATCGCCCAGCTCGCCAGTGGCGATCATCTCGCGTGCCTGACGAACCATCGGATAGCCGGTGTAGTTGTGAGTCAGGATGAAAAGAGCGCCGCTTTCGTCGGCCACCTTCTTCAGCTTCTTGGCGTCGGCAAGGTTCGAGGTCAGCGGCTTGTCGCAGATGACGTGAATGCCGCGACGCAGGAATTCCTTGGCGGCGTCATAGTGTACATGGTTCGGCGTGACGATCGAAACGGCCTCGATGCCGTTTTTCAGCTTCGCTTCGCGGATCGCCATTTCGCGGTAGCTCGAATAGGTGCGCGACGGATCGAGGCCGAGGTCGCGGCCCGATGCGATCGCCTTCTCGGGCGTCGACGACAGCGCGCCGGCGATCAGGTCGTACTGGTCGTCGATGCGGGCAGCGATGCGATGGACGGCGCCGATGAACGCGCCTGCACCGCCGCCGACCATGCCGAGACGGATGCGCGGTTCTCGCGCCTGTTCTGTGAATGCTTCAATTGTCATTGGTTCCTCCAAAAATGCGTAGGGCAAAAACAGCCCGTTCCTCGGTGGCTGGGGAAGGGAGAACCCCTTCCCGCTGCGTTCCAAGCGGCCCTTCCTGTAGAGAAGGGCCGCGGCCTTAGAGACCGAGCATACGTCGGTTGGCCGCTTGGTCCGTGCCGCCGGCGGCGAAGTCGTCGAATGCCTTTTCCGTGACGCGGATGATGTGCGCCTTGACGAACTCGGCGCCTTCGCGTGCGCCGTCTTCCGGATGCTTCAGCGCGCATTCCCACTCGACCACGGCCCAGCCGTCGAAGTTGTTGGCCGTCATCTTCGAGAAGACCGCGCCGAAATCGACCTGACCGTCGCCGAGCGAGCGGAAGCGGCCGGCGCGTTCCACCCAGCCCTGGTAACCGCCATAGACGCCCTGGCGGCCGGTCGGGTTAAACTCGGCATCCTTGACGTGGAACATCTTGATCCGGTCCTTGTAGATGTCGATGTTCTCGAGATAGTCGAGGCACTGCAGGATGTAGTGCGACGGATCGTAGAGCATGTTGGCGCGCGGATGGTTGCCGACGCGCTCCAGGAACATCTCGTAGGTGATGCCATCGTGCAGGTCTTCGCCGGGATGGATTTCGTAGCAGACGTCGACGCCGTTCTCGTCGGCGTGATCGAGGATCGGCTTCCAGCGGCGGGCAAGCTCGTCGAAGGCGGTTTCGACGAGACCGGCGGGGCGCTGGGGCCACGGATAGACGAACGGCCAAGCGAGCGCGCCGGAGAAGGTCGCATGTGCCTTGATGCCGAGGTGCTTCGAGGCCGTCAGCGCCATCTTGACCTGTTCGACAGCCCATTCCTGACGCGCCTTCGGATTACCGCGCACCTCGGGTGCCGCGAAGCCGTCGAACGCTTCGTCGTAGGCCGGATGCACCGCGACAAGCTGGCCCTGAAGATGGGTGGAAAGCTCGGTGACTTCGACGCCGTTCTGCCGTGCCACGCCGGCGAATTCGTCGCAATAATCCTTCGAGGAAGCCGCCTTCTTAAGGTCGATCAGCTGGCCGGCCCAGGTCGGAACCTGCACGCCCTTGTAACCGATGTCGGCCGCCCATTTGGTGATCGAATCCCACGAGTTGAAAGGCGCGGCATCGCCCGCGAACTGTCCAAGGAACAGGCCTGGGCCCTTGATCGTTTTCATGTCAATTCCTCCCTAAAAGATGACCGTAAACGTTTCTGGTAGAGTTCTAGCACGCGATTTGAAGTCTGCAAGCCGATTTCGGCGAAACTGCAAATTTGCCGGCCGGGCGAAAATCGAAGGCGGCCGACTTAACCACGGCCTGCCTCGAGCCGCAAGATGTACGTACCGCATTTGCCCTTTCCACCACGTCATGCCTATACCATCTGCTTTCGATCCGAGCCCCCATCGGGCCTTGCGGCGGTAGACATCACGCCGTGCCGTGCTACTGTCTTTGGACCAGGAGGTTGGCGCATGACGCGGCGTCTGGCAGCGATCTTGGATGCGGATGTTGTCGGCTTCTCCCGGCTGATGGGCTTTGACGAAACCGGCACTTTCGCGACGCTGAAAGCGCACAACGGCGAAGTCATCGTCCCCAGCATTGGCAGGCATCATGGACGCGTCGTCAAATTTGTCGGCGACGGCACGCTGGCGGAATTTGCGAGCGTGGTCGATGCCGTCGGCTGCGCTATGGAAATTCAGAGAGCATTGCTTCAACGCAACGAGGCCATCGAGCCGGATCAACGCATGTTGTGGCGAATTGGCATCCACGTTGATGACGTACTGGTCGAGGACGAGGAGATCTTCGGCGATGGCGTGAACGTCGCCGCAAGCCTGCAGGCGCTGGCGCCGCCGGGCGGAATCTGCGTCTCTCAACAGGTCAACGACCAGATCCGGTCGAAGCTCGACTTCCGGGCAATCGATTTCGGCAACCGCAAGCTCAAGAACATCGAGCGGCCGATCCGCGTCTGGCGGTGGACGACGGAAAGCGAACAGCTTCCATCGCTTGCCGCGCCGAAGGAAGAGGCCGCCCGACCCGTGCGCAATCGCCCCTCGATCGCCGTGCTGCCCTTCAGCAACATGTCGAGCATCGAGGAACAGGAACATTTCTCGGACGGTTTCACGGACGAGCTGATCGCCACGCTGGCCCGCTGTCGCTGGTTGCTGGTCGCCGCCCGCAACTCCTCCTTCAGCTACAAGGGCCGGCAGCCCAATGCGCAGCAGGTGGCGGAGGACCTTGGCGTCAAATACGTGCTCGAAGGCAGCGTGCGCCGCGCGGCCGATCGCGTTCGTATCACCGCGCAATTGCTGAACGGTACGGATGGCACGCTGCTCTGGGCGGAACGCTACGACCGAACGTTGGCCGACATCTTCGAGGTTCAGGACCAGCTCGCTTCTGAGATCACCGGAACGATCGAACCGGAGTTGGGCTCCATCGAGTTCGCCGCCCTTCGTGGCCGCACGGTGTTCGACATGGATGCCTGGGAAATCTACCTGAAGGGACTCTGGCATCTGTACCGGTTCACGCTTGACGAACTGAAGACCGCCAAGGCGCTTTTCGAGCAGGCAATCGGCATTGATCCGACCTTCGCGCAGGCGCAGGCCCGCTTGGCCTACGTTCACATTCAGCTCGGCTGGTATGGCCCTCTCGACGAGCGAGCCGAGCGCATCTGCGAGGCGATCGACCTTGCCGAACGGGCGATCGGACTGGATCAGAAGGAACCCGCCGCGCACCTCGCCTTGGGCAGAGCGCTTGCGCTTGATGGGGCGACGGAGGCGGGAATAGCGCATCTGCGCAACGCCTTGCAGCTGGATCAGAGTTTTGCGCAGGCTCACTTCGCGCTCGGCCAGGTCCTCTGCTACGTCGAGCGCCCCGCGGAAGGCATCGCCGAGATCAAGGAAGCGTTCCGTCTCAGTCCTCGCGATCCGCATCTTTGGACCTTCCATAACATTCTCGCGATCGCGAACTATCAATTGGGCGACATGGCGGAAGCGGCCAAAGCAGCCCGCGCATCGCTCCGCTCACCGAATGCCACCTTCTGGCCGGCGATCGTTCTGGTTGCGACCCTCGGAAGGCAAGGCGAAATAAACGAGGCCCGAGAAGCAATTTCCAGGCTTCATCGTTTCCGGCCGGGAATGAGCTGTGCCGACGCCCGGCGGGAATTCTATTTCGGTGACAATCCCGTGATGACCGAAGCCTTCATCGACCGCTTCATCGCCGATCTCGCCAACGCCGGCCTGCCTGACTAGCAAGTGGCACGATCAAGGAAAGGCGCCCGTCCTGTCGAACGGGCGCCGCACTGAATTTTCCAGATCAGAACGGAGAGTCCGGGAAGTAGAAATCCTTGGCGTTATCCTTCGTCACCAGCGTCGCGTCGAGGACGAAGGTACCGCGCACCGGAACCTGGCCATAGAGGCCGGCAGCCGTCAGCTCCATTGCCGTGCCGACCATTGCCGGCGGATAGAGAACGTCGACCGGGATCATCTTATCGCCGTCCATGACCTTCTTGACCATGTCCTTGGAGCCAGCGCCGGCAACGACATACTTGATATCGGTACGCTTGGCCTGCTCGATCGCCTGCAGCACGCCGACAGCCATGTCGTCATCCTGGCACCAGACCACGTCGATCTTCGGATACTTCGTCAAGTAGTCCTGCATGACCTTGAAGGCATCGTCGCGGTTCCAGTTGCCGTACTGACGGTCAAGAACCTTGACCTTGGAGCCGGCAATGCCCTTGTCGAAGCCGTCCTGGCGCTGCTGATCGATCGGGATCGGCAGACCGCGGATGACGACGACTTCGGCGTCCGGCGTCTGGGCAGCGATGTACTTGCCGGCGACTTCGCCGAGCGCCGGGTTGTTGCCAGCAACGTAAAGGTCGCGGACGGTGTCATCGTTGGTCGATGGCGCACGGTCGACAAGAGCAACGTACTTGCCCTTGCCCTTGACTTCCTTGATGGCGTTGACGAGCGGATCCGGATCCGACGGCAGGATAACGAGTGCATCGATGCCCTGCGTGTCAAGATCTTGCACGGCGTTGGCCTGGCTGGCGGCATCCGGCGAGGTCTTGACGATGACATTCAGGCCCGGATGCTGTTCCATCAGCTTCTTGGCGATGCGTTCGGCATGAAACACGACGCCCGAGGTCCAACCATGGTCGGCGGCCGGAATGGAGACGCCGATGGTGAACTTCTTGTCCTGTGCGTATGCGGTACCCGCCAGCGTGACGGCCGCAACCGCAAGACCCAACATGAGTTTGCGCATTCTATTTCCTCCCAATAAACGTCAGGGACTTTTTCCTACCCGTCAACCGGACGCCCTGTGATCCCGGCCAATTCCTGGAGCCAGTCCGCCTACGATTTGCGGACCAGCGAGCGCTGCACCAGCATGGCGATAATGATGATCGCACCCTGGATCGCACCGATGAGATATTCGCTGATAAAGTTCGACAGCAGCATGATGTTGCCGACGAGCTCGAGAATGAAGGCGCCGCAGATCGTGCCCCAGACACGGCCGGCACCACCCTTCAGCGCCGTACCACCGACGACGACGGCGGTGATTGCCTGCAGCTCCCACAAGATACCGGTCGTTGCCGAGGTCGATCCAAGGCGCGGCACATAAAGCAGCACGGCGATGGCAACACAGAGCCCCTGGATGACGAAGGCGATCGTGCGCACGCGATTGACCGCAATACCGGAGTAGCGCGCCACATCGCTGTTGGAACCGACGGCGACGACATGGCGGCCGTAGCGTGTGCGGTAGAGGATGAAGGCTGCCACTGCAGTCACGACCAGGATCACGACAATCGGCACCGGCACGCCGAGAATGCTGCCAAAATAGGCCGGGCGATAGAGCGTCTGGATGTCGGGCGAACGCAGCGTGATCGCCCCGCCTTGGCTGAGCCACGTCGTCAGGCCGCGATAGATACCCATGGTGCCGAGCGTGGCGATGAACGGCTCGATCCTGCCGACCGTGGTGATCAGACCATTTGCAAGCCCGCAGAGCGCGCCAGCAACCAGCGTGAACAAGACCGCAGCGGCCAGCATCAACGTCGGATCGGCAATCACGCCGGAATTCATCAACAGGATCATCAGGCTGGCGACGAAGGCCACCATCGACCCGACAGAAAGATCAAGATCGCCCGCGGAGATCACGAAGGTGGCACCGACGGCAATGATGGCGATGAAGGCGCAGCGCGTCGCGACGTTCAAAAGGTTGGTGATGCCAATGAAGTTCGGATTGACCAGCGCGCCGACGATCAACAGCAGTATCAGGGCTGCAAAGGGCGCAACCGCCCGCAGATCGATATCCCGCCAGGGGCGACGCCTGATTTCCCTGGTCTCCTCGTGCACACTCATCTCCAAACTAACCTCCCGCCCCAATTTTGATGGGCATCATACCTGTGCGGCGCTGAGCGCAGCCGCCTCCCGCCAGCGTCAGGCGGCTTTCTTCTTCAATCCGGCTGCGTAGCGCATGATCTCCTGCTCGGAGATCTCGTCGCCCTCGAGCACGCCGACGATCCGCCCCTCACGCATCACGGCGACGCGTGTGCAGAGCCCGATCACCTCAGGCATCTCTGAGGAGACGACAATGATGGATCGACCGTCGCGCGCCAGCGCCGAGATGAAATGATAGATCTGCTGCTTGGTGCCGACATCGATGCCGCGCGTCGGCTCGTCGATGATGATGATCTCGGGCTCGGTCTCCATGACCTTGGCAAGCAGCAGCTTTTGCTGATTGCCACCGGACATACGGCCGGCAACGATATTGGTGTCGCGAACGCGAATATCGAAGCGCCGCCGCGCCTTGGCGAGCGCCGCCGCCTCGCTGCTCGGGCTGAGATAGCCGTGCCGCGAATGCTGGCCGAGCGACTGAAGCGTCAGATTGGTCATCATGCCCGAACGCAGGAGCAGGCCCTTCGACTTGCGATCCTTCGTCATGTAGGCAAGCCCGGCGCCGTTGACGGCATGCACATCGCCCGAAAGCACGGTTTCGCCGCGAATGACGACCTCGCCGGACGCGCGGGCGCGAAGCCCGGCGATCGCCTCCATCAGCTCCGTGCGGCCGGAGCCGATCATCCCGGAAAATCCGATGATCTCACCCTTCCGGACCTCGAAGCTGGCATTCTGCACGTAGCCCGTCGAAACGCCCTCGACCCGAAGGACGACTTCCTCGTCGACATTGGGCTCCACCTTGGTCGGATAGAGGCTTGAAAGCTCGCGCCCGACCATCAGCTGGGCGATGGATTCGCCGTCGAGCATCGAGGTGGGGGCCGTCTTGACCCATTGCCCGTCGCGCAGCACTGTCACCCGGTCGGTGAGCTCCATCACTTCATCGAGCTTGTGCGACACGAAGATGAAGCTCGTTCCCTTGTCGCGCAGCTTGCGCACCTGCCGAAACAGGAAATTCGTCTCTTCCCGCGAGAGCACGGCTGTCGGCTCGTCCATGATGACGACGCGGGCATCACGGCTGATTGCCTTGGCGATTTCCACCATTTGCTTGTCAGCGATCGACAGCGTGCCGACGATGGCATTCTCATCGACATGCGAACCGAGGAGATCGAGCGCCTTGCGGGTCTCGGCACGCATATACTTGCGATCGAGCACGCCGAAACGCGTGACTTCACGACCGAGGTAGAGGCTCTCGGTGACAGTGAGATGCTCGGCGAGATTGAATTCCTGATGGATGAGCACGATGCCGAGCGCTTCGGCCGCACCATTGGCCGGCAGTACGATCGGCTTGCCGTCGAGCAAGATGTCGCCCGAACTCGGCTGCTCGAACCCCGACATGACCTTGACCAGCGTCGATTTGCCGGCGCCGTTTTCGCCCATGAGAGCATGGATCTCACCGGCACGCAGATCGAAATTGACACTGAAGAGGACTTGCACGCCGCTGAACGACTTGCAGATGCGCCGCGCGGACAACACCACAGGCGCGGCGTCGACAGAATCCACACTCATTGACTGGCTTCCTCCCTGCGGCTCCCATCCGCTTGAAGCCATATGTAAACCTTTACACGATGCATGTAAAGGTTTACATCGTTGTTACGCACAGATCTGCCGGTCCCGGCGTTTGACCTCTCGGCAAGTCTGTGTAGTGTCGCGGCGAAGGCATCCCAAGGCAGGACGCAGTGTCGAATTCCACGCCCGCAACCATAGAAGACGTCGCTCGGATCGCCGAGGTTTCGATCGCGACGGTATCGCGGGCGATCCACACGCCGGAGAAAGTCGCCAACTCCACGCGCCTGAAAGTCAACCAGGCGATCGCCATCACCGGTTACACCACCAACTTCATGGCACGCAGCCTGCGGCTCGGCCGGTC
The DNA here is from genome assembly GCF_014193145.1 of Rhizobium sp. BK060. NCBI lineage: Bacteria > Pseudomonadati > Pseudomonadota > Alphaproteobacteria > Hyphomicrobiales > Rhizobiaceae > Rhizobium > Rhizobium sp. BK060. The sequence goes on along the minus strand of NZ_JACHYW010000035.1, from coordinate 33,085 downwards.
GAACATGATTCTAGTGGTCGCCCCAGATATCGGCGACCCGAACTTCTCCAACATTCTCGTCGGCCTGGAGAACGAGGCCCGCGCTCATGGCTACGGCATTCTGATCGGCCATACGCAGAATGACGCGCAACGCGGCCTTGAATATCTGAAGTTCCTGAATTCGAACCAGGCCGCCGGGCTGATCCTCTTTACCGGCATCCTGCCCTTCGGCCACCAAACGATGACCGCCCGCCTGCCGCCGAGCGTCGGCGTCTTCGAGCCCGTTTTCAACGGCGGCATCCCCTATGTCGGCGTCGACGACGTGGAGGGCGCCAGAAAGGCGGTCGACCTGCTGCTGGCCGAGGGCCACCGCAAGATCGCCTTCATCGGCGATTCGCGCACGCGCCTTGCCTATAGCCGGCGGCGTCAGGGCTATGATGCGGGACTCGATGCGGCGGGCGTTGCACCCGATATGCGCATCGTGCTGGAAGGCGACGGGACACTGGAAAGCGGCCGCCATGCCGTCGAACAGCTGTTCATGCGCGACACGCTGCCGACTGCCTTCATGTGCGTGAACGACCAGACGGCGATCGGCGTGATGATCGGCCTTGGCGCTCGCGGCTACGATATCCCGAACGACTTCTCGGTGACCGGCTTTGACGATGTGCCACAGGCCGTCTTCATGTCGCCGCCGCTGACCACCATCCGCCAGCCGCGGACATTGATCGGCAAACAAGCCATGGCGCTCCTTTTGGAATTTCTCTCCGACGGCCAGCCGGCGGAGACCGAAATCCTGCTGCGGCCGGACCTTGTGGTGCGCAATTCCGTTGGAGCGCCTTCGCGTCGGTGGACGAAACGCTGACGCCAGCAGCTAAGCCTCCGGACGCTGGCACGGACGTCCCGCCGCACTGGCGGCGGGAACAGTGGCCTTCGTGCCGCAACTGGCTATCGGCTATTGCGACTTTTGAGGATCGTCCGCCGGGTTGACGTACTTAATGCTCCATGGGCCGTTGGTGTTGATTTGGACGACAGTCTCATCGTCGAAGTAAACGAAATGCGCCGTGCCCGGCGGCAAGGCAAAGAAACTGCCCGCAGGCAGTGCCTTCGTGGCGCTCCGATCGGCAGTTTTGCCCATGCCCAATTTGGCAGCCCCGGATATGACCGTGACCACTTCATAGCCTGGATGCGTGTGCGGTGGGATCGCATACCCCGACGGCACTTTGAGCCGAAGGGCAAACAAGCCTTTCTTGGTGGGATTGCCGAACAAGACCGCCGCTTGCGCTCCGGCAGGAAGCGTTTTGGGCGCCTCGATCCATTTGACATCAGCGGGAGCGAACATTGTGTGCGCATCCTCTGCCAAGGCAAAGGCAGCGGTCCCACAGAAGCCAATCCAACCGAGTGCGAATATCGATGCGATTTTCATGATATCCTCCCTCTTCCCGGGCCCTTCACCTCGGCCGCATGCTGGGGCAGGCTCGCGAAAGCTAAGGATACGTCCGCGGACCATCCCTAAGCAAGCATTCCTCGGTCATCCGATCGAATGTCGGCAAGTCATTTCACCCGCTTGAACACCCATTTCACGACGTATTCGCCGCTTCGCTTCATCTTCGTTTTCGTCTTGACCTGGACCGGCCCTCCCAGAGCCGCCTCGCCGGCTTCAAACGCCTGCCGCGCCTCGGCCATTGCCGTGTGATAGACGCTGTTGTCGCGCTTGGGGCTGTCTGCGACCGCCTGCACGAGGGCGGTCCAATCACGTTCACTGTCGCCCATGTATCAGCCCTCCCGTTTGCAGCAAGGTGGTCTACGCTCACCGCCGCTTGCCGCGCAAGCCACAATGATGGTTGGTGTTACCTCGCTGTGCCGAGGTGGGGTACTGGTCGATATCCTAACCAGACTGGTAGTCGTTGCGGTTCATGTCGATCGAGCCGAAGATACGCGGGACGCGCCATCCGGCAGCTTGCATCGCCGTCGTCGTGCTACTCGACAAGCCCGAACATAGGGCCGAACCCGCCATGCCAGGATTTGTCATTGCGCCCCATCTCCGGACTATAGAAGCCGACACCTCGACCACCATCGAGAAACAGCGCATCGCGGCACGCCAAATGGTCGCGAAACAACCGCGCGAAATCATGGAAATTCACCTCGTCTTCGCTGACCGCGAAGCGCACCGCGCCATCGCCGCAGACGCCGACTCCGCCGCGACGAGTCCGGTCCGTCGATCCGACGATAAAGATCGGGTTTAGTTTATTGTCGATGACAAGCATCGGACCGGACTGGGTGGCGAAACGGACCGCGGGACGGCGCTTCAGGAATTCCTGCGTAGGAAGTACTCCGGCGCCGGCGCCATCGAGAAAGAACACGCCATTCGGCCTTTTATAGAAATTCGGCACCGAACCAGCGGCGGATCCATCGCTACGCGCCCTGTTGGCAGGTCGCAATTCTCGGCCATCCTCGACATAAAGACCGATCGGCGAAAAGTCGGGCAGATACATGCCGGCATTGACCGCAAACGCCAAAGTCCGCCCCTTGCCGCGAACGGCCTCGGCAACGCTGGCGAAATAGCGGTACGGCTCCCCATCCGCGCTCTTCCAGAACAAGCGGAGATCGCCCTTTCCTTTCTCGATGGTGCAGACGATATACGCCTCCCCCTCGAAGGTGTCCTGCCCGCAGGGCTGGGCGGAAGCCACGTTCGTAGATGTCGCTACAGCAAGCATCGTGGCCGCGGCAAGCATGCCTTGTCTGAGATAGGCCATCGCTGCCATGTCCTTTCTGTCGGATCCCTTCGGCCGCCCGCAAATGCGCCCGAGCGCCAGCAGCGTATCTCGCCGCACGCTTCAAGGCCATCGCCGCGGGCCACCGCGATCAACGAAAAAGGCCAGAAAGCTTTCGCTCCCCGGCCTTCTCCCCCACAGTCAACCGCCGATCAGACGTAACGGTTGACGATGTTTTCGAGCAGTTCCTGTTTGCCGGACTTCGGCTGTGGGTTGATGTCCTTGGCTTCGACCCACTCGGCGATCTGCTCGAGCGAGTATTCGCCGCGGGCAAGCTTCTGGCCTTCGGCCGAATCCCAACCGGCATAGCGGGCGTCGAGCGGGCCGGAGAGTGCCTTGTCCTCGATCATCTTGGCGGCAGCCTTGAGACCGCGGGCGCAGGCATCCATGCCGCCGATATGGCCGATCAGCAGATCTTCCGGATCGAGCGACTGGCGGCGCAGCTTGGCGTCGAAGTTGGTGCCGCCGGTGGTGAAGCCGCCGCCCTGCAGGACGTAGTAGTAGGCGAGCGCCATCTCCGGAACGTTGTTCGGGAACTGGTCGGTATCCCAGCCCGACTGGTAGTCGTTGCGGTTCATGTCGATCGAGCCGAAAATACCGAGGGCGTTGGCGAGCGCCAGCTCATGCTCGAAGGAGTGGCCGGCGAGGATCGCATGGCCCTGCTCGATGTTGACCTTCACTTCGTTTTCGAGGCCGTGCTTCTTGAGGAAGCCGTAGACCGTCGCGACGTCGTAGTCGTACTGGTGCTTGGTCGGCTCCTGCGGCTTGGGCTCGATCAGGATCGTGCCCTTGTAGCCGATCTTGTGCTTGTACTCGACGACGAGGTTGAGGAAGCGGCCGAGATGGTCCAGTTCCTTCTTGAGGTCGGTGTTGAGCAGGGTCTCATAGCCTTCGCGGCCGCCCCAGAGAACGTAGTTGGCGCCGCCGAGCCTGGCCGTGGCGTCCATGCAGGTCTTCACCGTCGCGGCGGAGTAAGCGAAAACATCCGGATCGGGATTGGTCGCGGCACCCGACATGAAGCGGCGGTTCGAGAAGAGGTTCGCCGTGCCCCAGAGCAGCTTGACGCCGGTGGCGGCCTGTTTCTCGGCGAAGTAGTCGACGATCTCGTTCAGGTTTTTGGTGTTTTCTGCGAAGTTCTTGCCTTCCGGACGCACGTCCGCGTCATGGAAGCAGTAGAACGGCGCGTCGAGCAGCTGGAAGAGTTCGAACGCAACGTCGGCCTTCAGCTTGGCAGCCTTCATCGTGTCCTCGAACCACGGGCGCAGGAAGGTCTGGCCGCCGAAGGGGTCGCCGCCCTGCCAGGCGAAGGTGTGCCAATAGGCGACGGCGAAGCGCAGGTGGTCTTCCAGGCGCTTGCCGAGAACGACTTCGTCCTTGTTGTAGTGGCGGAAGGCGAGCGGATTGGTACTGTCCGGGCCCTCATACTTGATCTTCTGGATGTCGCCGAAAAATCCGGTGCTCATCTCGTGTCTCCTCAGGTTTCGATTTGTTGTTCTGGGTTCAATGCTGCAGCGATTTGATCGCCGGATAGAGCGCGCGATAGCGATTGTAGGCATCTTCATAAGCGCCGGAGAGCGCCGCGACGGGCTCGATCGTGCCCGCCGTCTTCGGCGGTGTGCAGACGGCAACCGGATTAGCGCCGGTCGCCGCGATCAGGCCGAGACGCGCCGCGCCGAATGCCGCGCCAAAATCGCCATCGGCAGGCAGATCGACCGGCACGCCGAGCGCCGTGGCGATCGAGGCCAGCCAGTAGCGCGAGCGCGAGCCGCCGCCGATGGCGGTAACGCGGGAAATATCCGTGCCCGCCGAGCGTAGCGCTTCCAGATTGTCGCGGATGGCGAAGGAAACGCCCTCAAGAACGGCCTGGGTCAGCACCACGCGGCTGCTCTCATGCTCGAGACCGATGAACGCGCCGCGGATGACGGCATCGTTGTGCGGCGTGCGCTCGCCGGAGAGATAGGGAAGGAAGGTGACGCCCGAAGGCGCCTTCAGCGTTTCACCGAGTTCAGTGGTCAGATCCGCCGCCGACTTGCCGGTGACGCTGGAGTGCCAGTTCAGCGCGTCCGTCGCAGAGAGAATGACCCCCATCTGATGCCAGGTGCCAGGCAGCGCATGGCAGAACGCATGCACGGCGCTTTCCGGCTTCGGCAGATAGGCGGCGTTGGCCGCAAAGAGAACGCCCGAGGTGCCAAGCGACACGAAGGCCGCGCCATCGCTGACCGTGCCCATACCGCAGGCCGAAGCCGCGTTGTCGCCCGCGCCGCCCGCAACGACGACGCCTCCCGAAATACCCCACTTGCCGGCCAGCTCGCCGCGAAGCTTGCCACCCTGCTCCGTGCCCTCGATCAGAAGAGGCATCTGCTTTTCATCAAGGCCGGTGGCCGCAAGAAGCTCCGATGACCATTTGCGTTTTCCGGTATCGAGCCAGGAGGTGCCGGCCGAATCGGACATCTCGGAGATGTGCTCGCCAGTCAACCAAAGACGCAGGTAGTCCTTCGGCAGTAGCACCTTGGCGACCTTCGCGAAAATGTCAGGCTCATGCTTGGCAACCCAGGCAAGCTTGGGCGCGGTGAAGCCGGGGAAAACAATATTGCCGGTCAGCTTGCGGAAACGCGGATCGGAATCCAGAGCAGCCGCTTCGACATAGGAACGCGTATCGTTCCAGAGAATGCAGGGGCGCAGCACCTTGTCGTCGGCGTCGAGCAGCGTCGCCCCGTGCATCTGGCCGGAGAGGCCGATGCCCATCACGGCGGCGAGCTCCTGCGGATGCTTTGCCTTCAGCGCGGCAACGGCCTCTTCCGTCGCGCGGATCCAGTACGATGGCTCCTGCTCCGACCAGCCGGAATGCGGGCGCGAGACGTCGAGCGAACCATTGGCCGAGCCGATGATCTTCTGATCGGCGTCGATCAGCATGGCTTTGACGCCGGAGGTTCCGAGATCGAGACCCAGATACATGTGTTTCTCCCTTTGCCGTTACGGCAGATTGTCTTTTAGAAATATGTCGAGACGAATGCGCTCCTGCGCCGCGATGACGGGGAGCCCGTCCGCCTTCGCCTTGAGGACGCGGATGGCGCTGCGCACCTCATGGCCCGCATCCTGGTTCAGAATTGCGTCGATCGTTCCGTCGAGGAGTGCGGCGCGGGTATGCGCCGTTAATTCATGGGCGATAACCGTCAGCGACCGATCGACCACCTTCTCCTTCAGTGCCCTAATCAGCCCGCGGTTGCCGGCGCCGAGGCTGTAGACGCCGATGATGCCGCTTTTCTTCGACAACGCATCTGCCACCAGCATATGGGCCATCTCCGGATCGTCGCGGCCTTCGATGACGGGCAGGATGGAGAGCGAAGGAAATTCCTCGGCCGTGACGGCGACGAAACCCTCGAGGCGTTCGCGATGGTCGCGCACCAGCATCGAGCCGGCAAGCACAGCGATCTCACCCTTGGCGCCGCCGAGGAACCGCCCGAGAAGCCGTGCGGCCGTGCGGCCCGCGGCAATATTGTCGACGCCGGCATAGTGATGGCGCTGCGAACCAGTGAGATCCGAGACCAGCGTCACGACGGGAATACCGTCCTTCACCAGTCGGTCGACGGCGTCGCGGACCTCAGGCGCATCGGTGGCGACAAGCGCGATCCCCGAGGGTCGCTGTTCGCTCAGCTCATCCAAAACCTTCACGAGTGCAGCGGGATCGAACGCCGGCACCTCGAGGGTGCGAATATCCGTTCGCTCCACGGACGAACGCGCGGCGGCCGCACGTACCTCGTTGTTCAGCCCGTGCATGAAGGAATTGTCGCTGGCCGGCAGGATGAAGACGAGCGGATAAGTGCGGCCTTTGGCGAGGTTGGCAGCAGCGACATCCCTGATGTAACCGATCTCGCGAATGGCGTTCTCGACCTTCTCGCGCGTCACGTGGCGCACGCCCGGACGTTGGTTCAAAACCCGGTCGACGGTCGCCAGGCTGACGCCTGCCGCAGCAGCGATATCGTGGACTGTTGGTCTCATCTTTCCTCCTGACGAGACCTTTAGCTCCAAATCTGATGTACGTAAATCAAAATTTGCAAACGTTTCCGTTCACGTCAAATCTTTGTACAAAAACAAAGGCCGGTCTGGTATGCCGGGCCGGCCTTGACGTTGATCTAAAAAGGGAATCAGTGGCCTCCGCCACCACCGCCGCCACCTTGGGGCGCAGGTTTGTCGAGCATCGCAACGCCGAGGATCATTGCCAGGAATAGCACTGTCAACAACAGGAAGATGTCGCTGAACGACAGTACCATCGCCTGCTTGGTCACGAGCCCGACCATCTGCTTGATCGCAACCACAGCGCCATCCATGCCATAGGTGTCGAATTTCGCCGTCATGTTTTTCAGCTGGTCGAGCGCCGCCGGGCTGCTCCAATCGAAATTCTCGCGCAGCCGCTCGTAGTGAACGTCCTGCCGGTTCGTCAGCACCGTGTTGATGACCGCCAGACCGACGGCGCCACCGAGGTTGCGCGTCAGGTTGAAGAGCCCGGATGCACCGCGCATACGGGCTGGCGGCATCGTGCCAAGCGCGATGTTGTTGATCGGCACCATGCACATCATCAGCCCGAAACCACGGAAGAGCTGGGGAATGAAGAGCTCGTAGAAGTCCCAGTCCTGGGTCAGATGCGTCATGATGTAGGTGCCGGCTGCGAAGCTCGCGAGGCCGATCACCATCATTAGCCGCAGGTCCATCTTCGTCGACAGCTTTCCGGCGATTGGCGCCGTGAAGAACATCGCAAGGCCGGACACGAACATGGTCTCGCCGATCATCAGCGAGTCGTAGCCGCGGATGCGCCCGAGATAGACGGGATAGATATAGGTCAAGCCGTAGAGACCGATGCCCATGACGAACGAGAACACGGAGCCGAAGGCGAAGTTCCGGTTCGAGAAGGCCCTAAGGTCGACCACCGGGAATTCCACGGTGAAGGCCCGATAGAAGAAGACGACGGCTGCAATTGCAGAGGCGATCGCGCCCATAAAGATGTAATTATCGTTGAACCAGTCGTTGGAGTTGCCTTCCTCCAGGACGTATTCAAGGGCGCCGAGGAAGACCCCCATCGACAGCAGCCCCCACCAATCGAACTTCTTGATCAGCGCGAATTCCGGCTTGTCGAAATCGATGAAATTCCAGGTAACGATCGTCACGATGATGCCGGGAACGATGTTGACCAGGAACAGCCAGTGCCAGGAGAAGGCGTGGCTGAGATAGCCGCCGACAGTCGGGCCGATCGTCGGGGCAAGCGTGGCGATCAGGCCGATGATCGGCGACACGATGCTGCGCTTGGAAGGCGGGAAGATCGTGAATGCGGCTGCAAAGACCGACGGAATCATACCGCCACCGATGAAGCCCTGGATGGCGCGATAGACGATCATCTGGTCAATATTCGTCGCCGTCGCGCAGAGCGCACTCGAAAGCGTGAAGCCGGCCGCCGAAATCGCGAAGAGGTATCGTGTCGAGATGATGCGCGCGAGCGTGCCGGAGAGCGGAATCATAATGACTTCGGCGATCAGATACGAGGTCTGCACCCAGCCTATCTCGTCCGAGCCGGCGCTGAGGCCCGCCTGAATCTCGGCCAGAGACGCCGATACGATCTGAATGTCGAGGATCGACATGAACATGCCGACCACCATCGCGAAGAAGGCGATGAGCTTGCGCGGGTCCATCTGCTCCGCGGCCGCCGGAGCGGCCGGGATTGTTCCAACTGTTGCACTCGCGGCCATGGGCCTACCTCGTCGGGATTTACTTGGCCGCATCCGGCGCTGTGCGCGTATCGACGTCGACGACAACGCTGAGGCCGGCGCGCAGACGGCCGCTATCGAGAGCGTCCTGCGGCAGCGAGATGCGAACCGGCACGCGCTGAATGATCTTCGTGAAGTTGCCCGTCGCGTTTTCCGGGGGCAGCAGCGAGAAGACGGAGCCGGATGCCGGCGAGATCGATTCGACCGTGCCGACGATCGGGTGATCGTCATAGGCATCCACGTGGACGTTGACCTTCGAGCCCGGAACCAGATGCTGGATCTGCGTTTCCTTGAAGTTCGCGTCGATAAAGAGTTCGCGGACAGGGACGAGCGCCATCAGGCGCTGGCCGGGCGACACAAGATCGCCTTCCTGGACCGAACGGTTGCCGACGACGCCGTCATATGGCGCCTTCAGCACCGTGAAGGAGAGGTCGCGGGCAGCTTTGTCGCGTGAAAGCTCGAGCTGGCGGATCGTGCCTTCCGCTTCGCGGCGCTGCGCCTGCAGCAGGGTGATATTTGCCTGCGCGGATGCGATCGCTGCATCGCCGCCGATGAGGTTCGCCTTGGCCTGGTCGAGCGCGATGTTGGCGGCATCGAGGTTAGCGGTGGTGCCGACCGACTTGGATTGCAGTTCGGCGGCACGGGTCTGAGTGATCTGCGCACCGCGAACAGTGGCTTCCAAAGCCGTCTTCTGGGCTTTGGCCTGATCGAGGCTTGCCTCTCCACCGGCGATCTGCGCATCGATGCGCTGCAGCGAGAGCTTTTCGGTATCGAGGGAAGCGACCGCCTGGTCGAGGGCGAGCTTGTAGTCGCCATCGTCGAGCGACGCCAGAACATCGCCCGCCTTGACCTTCTGGTTGGCAACGACATTCACCTTGGCGACATAGCCCGTAACCTTCGGCGAAATGGTCGCGATGTCGCCTTCGATGTAGGCATCGTCCGTCGAGACGAGGAAACGGCCCGTCGTCCACCAATCGTAGCCGTACCAGGCAGCGCCCGCCAGAAGCGCGAGGCCTATGATCGGCAATGCGAAGCCGCGCTTTTTCTTCTGCTCGGCCGGAGCCGCCTGCGTATCGGCGGGAGCTTGCGGCGCACGCGGTGCTTCGGCGGTGGGAACAACTGCTTCCTGAGCCCGGCCTTCGGCTTCAGCGGGTTCGCTGACGATGCGGGCAACAGTGGCTTTTGGGCTGGACGACATAGGGGCTACCGGTAATGGAGTGAAATTTAATCGAACTGAACGGTTCGGTTCAGTTGACATAGAACCTTTTTGCATTCATATCAAGATGTATCGAACCGCCCGGTTCGATTTTGTTAACGAAACGTTCGCGGATGCGAATATGGTTAAGGAGCGATGACAGAGCTTTCCGATACGCGCGCAGACGAGTCTCCCTCGACAGGCGGCCGATGGGCCGCGGGCGAAGACCCTGCCAAGCGCAAGCAAATTCTCGACGGCGCCCGCCGCGTTTTCATGAAGCTCGGCTTCGATGCCGCGAGCATGAACGATGTAACGCGCGAAGCCGGAGTTTCAAAGGGAACGCTTTATGTCTACTTCGCCAACAAGGAAGAGCTCTTCACGGCAATGATGGAGAGCGAGCGAGCGGCTTTCGTCGCCAGCGTGCGCAATACTCTCAAGCAATCCAGCGATCCAGACGTCGCCCTGCATGACTTTGGGATGACCTTTGTCAGCCACCTGACCGAGGACAAGGTCATCAACGCGATGCGCACCGTCATCGGCGTGCGCGACCGCATGCCGCACCTCTGTCAGCGCTTTTTCACCGGCCCGGAGAACATCCGGACGGTGTTGAAGGACTTCCTGACAAGCCAGGTCGAGGCTGGCCGTTTCGAGATCGACGACATCGAGCTTGCCGCCCGCCAGTTCCTGGAACTCTGCGGTGGAAGCTTCTTCAAGCTGCGCCTGTTCGGCGACATGGACGCCCCGCCTCCGCGCGAGGAGATGGATCGCGTGGTCAATGGCGCCATCCGCGTTTTCACTGCGGCCTACGGCGTCAAGAAGCAGTCCTGAACCCGAGCGCTGCGACGATCGTTCGGCCCTCATGCGCGGATGGGCATGTCGAAAATCTGCATCCCCATCAAGGAATAAAATTCGTCTGGCTTTCGTATATCCCCTTGCGCGCTTGCCAAGGTAGGCGGCGTCCGTACATTGCGAGCGTCAAATCTATGTGGCGCAAGGGGATATACGCCAATGCAAGACATCATGATGCTCGTTCAGGACCCGGCCGCCTGGGTGGCCCTCGTCACCCTCGTGGTGATGGAAGTGGTCCTCGGGATCGACAACCTCATCTTCATCTCTATTCTCACCAACAAGCTGCCGCCTGAGCATCGCGAGAAAGCACGAAAGGTCGGCATTGGCCTCGCCCTTGTGATGCGACTTGCCCTCCTTGGCACCATTGCCTGGATCGTGAAGCTGACGACGCCAATCTTCGAACTGTTCGGCCACGGCTTCTCCTGGAAGGACATCATCCTGATCGCCGGCGGTCTCTTCCTGCTCTGGAAGGCGACGAAAGAAATCCACCACAACGTCGATCCGGCCGATCACGACGAGGATTTCATTGCCACGGCAGCGACGGCCGGCTTTACGGCCGCGATCGGCCAGATCCTGTTGCTCGACCTCGTCTTCTCGGTGGATAGCATCATCACCGCCGTCGGCATGACGCCGCATCTGCCGATCATGGTCGTCGCTGTGATTGCAGCCGTGACCGTCATGCTGGTCGCGGCAACGCCGCTCGCGAACTTCATCGAGAGGAACCCGACTATCGTCATGCTGGCCCTCGCCTTCTTAATGATGATCGGCACGACCCTGATCGCCGAGGGCATGGGCTTCCACGTGCCGAAGGGCTACGTCTACGCTGCAATGGCCTTCTCAGCATTGGTGGAGGTGCTCAACATGCTCGCCCGCAACGCCCGTCAGCGAAAGAAGGCCGGCGGACACTAACCGCCGACTGGCCTGCAGAATCAAGGCGCGCGGCCAAACCCAGCCGCGCGCCTAAGCATATCCCCAAGCGCCAGTGATTGCTCCAACGGCGTCGATTTCATCATCGACATTCTGACGGCGCGGCAGTCGTTCCGGCGCAATAGCCGCGCAGACCGGCCTCAGGCGGTCTTTGCAAGCTCCTTGTCGATCGCCGAGACCAGCCGCTGGTCCTCGGCAGTCACATCCGGCGCAAATCGCGCAGCAACCTTGCCATCGCGACCGATCAGGAACTTTTCGAAGTTCCAGAGGATTTCGTTGTTGTCGCCGGTCGCAAGGCCGTTGTTGCGCAGCCGCTCCCGCATCGGGCCTTCGCCAACGGCGGTCTCGACAGCGGCCGTCAGCTGCTGGTAAAGCGGATGCTGGTCCTCGCCCTTCACCGAAATCTTCGAGAAGATCGGAAACTTGACGTCATACGTCAGGGTGCAGAATTCAATGATCTCGGCATCCGTGCCCGGCTCCTGCCCCTTGAAATTGTTCGCCGGAAAGGCGGCAATCACGAAACCACGCTCGCGCTTGTCCTCATAGAGCTTCTCGAGCCCTTCATATTGGACTGTCAGGCCGCATTTGGAGGCCACATTGACGACCAGGATCACCTTGCCGCGGTGATCATTCAGCGTCGTCTCGCGACCATCAGCCAGCTTCACGGGTATATTCAAAAGATCAGTCATCACCATCTCCAGCGTGAATTTCGCCGCGGAAGCTATACCCCCCCATGCGTTTGTCCAGCGGGCAGATGCAGTCCACTGGCAAAATCAATCAAAACAGCTAGTTTGGCCCGAGAGCACGGGAGGGCGCGACGGAAGATGGTGCCGGAATTGCTGGTGGCGGTCGTTGTCTTCGCTTTGCTTATGACAGCCTCGATCGGAACGATGCTGACCTACTCGAAGCTGCCGGTGCATCACCGTCAGGACGAAACCAATACCGTCGTCCGGCTGGTCGCCAACATTTTCGTCGTCATGACCTCTCTGGTCTTTGGCTTGATGATTAATTCCTCAAAGAACACCTTTGCCGAGATCGACAAGAATGTGCACGCCTTCGCAACGCAGATCATCCTTCTCGATCGAACCCTGCGCACCTATGGCCTCGAAGCCAACGAAACCCGTAAGCGTCTGGAAAAATACGTCGAAAAGGCCCTGACCAATCCGGCCCGCGCCGCCCCCGACCCATTGGTTAAAAGTGACCGCACGACCGAATTTGCACTCAATGCCGTCGGAGACAGTCTTTCGCTGATCAGGCCGTCCGACCCAGGGCATGTTGCACTCTGGAACGACGCCCGCCAGCAGTACCAAAGGATCGTCGAGCAGCGCTGGGTTATCGTCGAACAGTCGGAAGGTGTCATTCCAAGGCCGCTCATCAGCATGCTGACAGCGTGGCTGACCTTGATCTTTGCCAGCTTCGGCTATCGCGCGCCGAGAAATATCATCGTCGTCGTGATGTTCACCATCTCCGCGCTTCTCATATCGCTATCAATCTTCGTCGTGCTGGATATGGACATCCCGTTCGCGGGCTGGATCCAGATCTCCGACACGCCTCTTCACAGGGCGCTGGCCGAGCTCCGGCAATAGCAATTCCGAAATGCCGCGCCGCCTTGAACAAGACAGCACGCCTGACTCTGCAATCAAACTCAGCGGACAGCAACCGTCGGCCAATCGATGAGATCGGCCTTGGCTCCGGCAAGCGTCTCGCGGCTGCGGGACACGACGTCGTGGGGGAAGCCGAGCGGCATGGCGCTCGCGTCGTCGAGGCGCCGGACCTGATCTTGAGTAAGCTTCACGTCGAGCGCTGCGAGGTTGTCGGAAAGCTGCGCTGCCGTGCGCGGTCCGATGATCGGGAGCGTGCCCTTGTGCAGTACCCAGGCAATAGCCACCTGGCCGGCCGGCACGCCGGTTTCCTCGGCGATGGCAAGCACGGCGTCGACCGTTGCCGTCTTGCGCGCATCGCTCTCGGAGTGGATGACGACGCCGAGCCCCTGCTTGCGGCCGGTTTCGCCCTTGCGGTACTTACCGGTCAGCAACCCACCGCCGAGCGGCGACCAGCCGACGGTGCCAAGACCAAAGGCCGCCGCCATCGGCAGAAGTTCGCGCTCGGCCGTGCGCTCGACAAGGCTGTATTCCAACTGCAGGGCCGACAGCGGCGCCCAGCCGCGCAGTTCCGCAAGCGTGGCACCCGTCGCCACCCGCCAGGCCGGAAAGTCTGAAAGGCCAGCATAGAGAATCTTGCCCGAGCGGACGAGATCGTCGAAACCGCGCATGATCTCGTCGATCGGTGTCACGGCATCCGGCATGTGTGCCCAGAGGAGATCGATCCGATCGGTGCCGAGCCGTTTCAGGCTTGCCTCCACCGACTGCACCATGGCCTTGCGGCTGTTGCCGGTACCCTGCAGCCCCGCCCCATGACGATCGCCAAGCGAGAACTTCGTCGCCACGACGATGTCGTCGCGGTCACTGGCGATGAATTCGCCAAGCATCGTTTCCGACTGGCCGAATTGGTACTGGTCGGCCGTGTCGACAAAGTTGCCGCCGGCATTGCGGTAACCATCGAACACGACCTTGGCTTCTTCTCGGCCCGATCCGTAGCCCCAGCCCGTTCCAAAGTTGCCAGTGCCGAGTGCCATGCTGGAGACGCGAAGGCCGGTCCGGCCGAAGATCCTGTAGCGCATTGTCATTGCCTTCCCTCATCTATTTTTAAATGACGGTCGTCATTCATTTGCATTTAAATGACGGACGTCATATAATTTGTCAAGAGCAGATGATGAGAACCTAGAATGCGCCCGACCAAGGAACAGGCAAACCAAAACCGCCAGCGGATCGTCGACACGGCCGGCCGGCTGTTTCGCGAGAAGGGAATTCACGCTGTCGGCGTCGATGAAGTCATGAAGGGCGCCGGGCTGACGCATGGCGGCTTCTACGGCCACTTCAAGTCGAAGGGCGACCTCGCCGCGGAGGCGGTCAGCCACGCCTTGCAGGAGAGCCTGCGCACCGAGCCTGCCTATGCCACACTCGGTGCCTTGGCGAAGAATTATCTGTCGAAGGCTCATCGCGATGCGGCCGAGAACGGCTGCACCGTCGCGGCTCTTGGCCCCGAAATCGCCCGTCTCCCGAAGGGACAGCGTGGCGGCATCGCCGACTACGTTCGTGCACGCATCGAGCAGGTTGAACAAATCCAGACGCAGCAAGGCGAAACGGTCGATCGCGGCAAGGCCATAGCCGATCTCTCAAGCCTCGTCGGGGCTCTCGTCATGGCGCGTGCCGTCGACGATCCTGCCCTCTCCGACGAAATCCTCGCGCAAACCATCTGCGTCCTTTCCGAGCAGGACTAGGAACTTTTGCACTCGGCGCAGCATTGATTAGTCCGGGAAGGCTTACAGATACCAATGCGGCGGGCAGCCGCCCGTTGTCCGTCGCCCAGCCTCAAGTCGCCGGAGTCGCATGACAACGCATCAGATCCTCGCCTTCGGCGTCATCGGCCTGATGATGGCAGTCTTCATCTGGGACCGATTCCGCTATGATCTGGTTGCCTGCTGCTCGCTTGTCCTGGCGGTGGCGGTCGGCATCGTTCCATTCGATAGGGCATTTTCGGGTTTCAGCGATGACATCGTCATCATCGTCGGCAGTGCGCTTATCGTCAGCGCCGGCGTCGCGCGCTCGGGAATCGTCGATACGACGATCAAGCGCTTCTTCCCCAACCTGAACAAGCTGCATGCGCAGCTCGCCCTGCTGCTCATTGTCGTCGCGGTTCTTTCCGCCTTCATCAAGAACATCGGCGCGCTTGCGATCATGATCCCGGTCGCTTTCCAGTTTGCCCGCAGAACCGGGAGATCGCCATCGCTCTACCTGATGCCCATGAGCTTTGCCGCCCTTCTCGGCGGGCTGATGACCCAGATCGGCACCTCGCCGAACATCGTGGTCTCTCGGCTTCGCGGCGAGATTACCGGCGCGCCCTTCACCATGTTCGACTTCACGCCCGTCGGCGCGACGCTCACGCTGGTCGGTATTGTCTTTCTGATCTTTTTCCGCCGGCTCGTTCCCGAGCGGCAGAACGAGAACCCGTCGCTGGAGGAAGCGCTGGACTTTAAGAACTACTTCTCCGAAGCGACGGTGGTGGAGGGCTCGGGCTTTGAGGGCATGGAACTCAACGGCATCCTGCAGCTCGGCGATGGAGAAGTGGTCGCAACGGCAATCCTGCGCGGGCATTCGCGTCTCTCACCATTCCCTGACATCCTCCTGAAAGCAGGAGACACGATCCTACTGGAGGGGCGCCCGGAGGCGCTCGACCGCGTCGTTTCCAACGCCAAACTCAAGCTCGCCGGCAAGCCGATACCCGAGGCGAAAGACGAGGGAGACGTCACCTCCATCGAAGCCGTCGTCTCGTCGGAGTCTGTGCTGATCGGCTGGTCCGCGCGGCAGCTCTCACTGTGGAACCGTCGTCGGATCAACCTGCTTGCCGTCAGCCGCCACGGCCACCGGCTGACGGAGCGGCTGAGCGAAGTGACGCTGCGCGCCGGCGATGTGCTTGTGCTGCAGGGCAGCCGCCGAAACCTGCCTGCCTTCCTGCAGGAATTCTCGTGCCTTCCCTTGGCCCAACGCGACATCATGCTCGGCACGCCGCGCAGGGCCTATATGCCGCTGCTGATCCTCGCGGCCGCGATGGGTGTAACGGCGGCCGGAATGGTCCCGGTTTCGGTTGCCTTCTTCTGTGCGGCGCTGGCGATGGTCGTCTTCCGGGTGATCCCGCTCGCCGAAGTCTACAAAGCGGTGGACGGGCCAATCCTGATTATGCTTGCGGCCTTGATCCCCGTCTCCGACACATTGCGAACGTCCGGTGGCAGCGATCTGATTGCCAGATGGCTTGGCCACTTTGCGGCCCAGATGCCGCCCTACGGGGCATTGGCGCTGATCCTGATTACAGCCATGGCGGTGACACCGTTCCTCAACAATGCGGCGACGGTCCTGGTCATGGCGCCGATTGCGGCGAGCTTTGCCCAAACGCTCGGCTATAGGCCTGAGGCTTTCCTGATGGCGGTCGCCATCGGCGCCGGCTGCGATTTCCTGACCCCGATCGGCCACCAGTGCAACACGCTGGTCTTCGGTCCCGGCGGCTATCGCTTCAGCGATTACCCCCGTCTCGGCCTGCCGCTGTCCTTCATCATCGTCCTCTTCAGCGTACCCGCGCTGCTTTATGTCTGGCCCGTCCACTGACACGATTGCCCATTTTCCTTGACGCGCGCGGTCGAATATGGCCTTAAGGCCAGCCAAATGGGCAATCGGCGATGAACGGGGGCAACGCCCTTTTCCGGCCGGTTTCCTGATCCAGTTATCTGCATTCCTTCCGGCCGAGCGTCGCTTTCTCTGGAAAGCCGCCCGGCATCATTTGACGGGCACATAAAATGACAGTTTCCGGCGTCCGCGTCCGCATTGCTCCCTCGCCGACCGGCGAGCCGCATGTCGGCACTGCTTATATCGCACTCTTCAATTATCTTTTCGCTAAGAAGAACGGCGGCGAGTTCATCCTGCGCATCGAAGACACCGATGCCACGCGCTCGACCCCGGAATTCGAGACGAAGGTGTTGGACGCGCTGAAATGGTGCGGCCTCGAATGGAAGGAAGGCCCGGATATCGGCGGCCCCTATGGCCCCTACCGCCAGTCCGACCGCAAGGACATCTACACCCCCTACGGCCAGGAATTGCTGGACAAGGGCCATGCCTTCCGCTGTTTCTGCACGCCCGAGCGTCTGGAAAAGATGCGCGAAGAGCAGCGCGCCGCCGGCAAGGCACCGAAGTATGACGGTCTCTGCCTGAAATACTCGGCCGAAGAAGTCAGCGCCAAGATGGCAGCTGGCGAAGGCTCGGTCATCCGCATGAAGATCCCGACCGAGGGCTCCTGCGACTTCACCGACGGCGTCTATGGCGATGTCAGCATTCCGTGGGATTCGGTCGACATGCAGGTCCTGATTAAGGGCGACGGCATGCCGACCTATCACATGGCAAACGTCATCGACGACCATCTGATGAAGATCACCCACGTCGCGCGCGGCGAAGAGTGGCTGGCATCGGTGCCAAAGCACATCCTGCTTTACCGCTATTTCGGCTGGGAACAGCCGGTGTTCATGCACCTGTCGCTGATGCGCAACGCCGACAAGTCGAAGCTGTCGAAGCGCAAGAACCCGACCTCGATCTCCTATTACTCCGCTCTCGGCTATATCCCGGAAGCGCTGATGAACTTCCTCGGCCTGTTCTTCGTGCAGATCGCTGAAGGCGAAGAGCTGTTGACGATGGACGAGCTCTCCGAGAAGTTCGACCCCGAGAACCTCTCCAAGGCCGGCGCGATCTTCGACATCCAGAAGCTCGACTGGCTGAACGGCCGCTGGATCCGCGAGAAGCTGTCAGAAGAGGAATTCCAGGCCCGCGTGCTCGACTGGGCAATGGAGAACGACCGCCTGAAGGCCGGTCTTCGCCTGTCGCAGTCGCGTATCTCCAAGCTCGGCGAATTGCCCGATCTCGCCGGCTTCCTGCTGAAATCCGATCTCGGCGTCGATCCTTCGGCCTTCGCCAAGATCAAGTCGCCGCCGGAAGAGATCCTCGAGATTCTCAACACCGTTCAGCCGGACCTCGAAAAGATCCTCGAATGGAACGTCGAAACGATCGAGGCTGAACTGCGCGCGATTGCCGAGCGCATCGGCAAGAAGCTAAAGGTCGTTGTAGCACCGCTCTTCGTTGCCGTTTCCGGCTCGTCGCGCTCGCTGCCGCTCTTCGACTCTATGGCTATCCTTGGTCGCTCCGTCGTGCGCCAGCGGCTGAAACTAGCCGCCCAGGCAGTCGCTTCCCTCGTCGGCCCGAAGAACTGAACCGGACGTTTGCATCATGACCGAAAAGACCGAAACAGCGACCCTTTCCTCAGACGCAACCGAAGTCCGTGCCCAGAAGCTGAAGCTGCTGCGCGAGCAGATCGGCGACGTCTATCCGGCGCATTTCCACCGGACCATGACCAATGCCGAACTGGCGGAGAAGTACAAGGACCTCGAATCAGACGTGGAGACGCAGGATATCGTGACCGTCGCCGGCCGCGTCTATTCCTCCCGGAACTCCGGCATGTTCATGGATATTCATGACGCCTCCGGCAAGATACAGATCTTCAGCCACAAGGATGTGACGCCCGAGGAAGCGCGCAACATGCTTGCGATGATCGATATCGGCGACATCATCGGCGTGACGGGCACCGTGCGCCGCACCAAGCGCGGCGAGTTGTCGATCAACGCCCGCGAAATCATCATGCTGACGAAGTCGCTGCTACCGATGCCGGAGAAGTGGCACGGCGTTTCCGACGTCGAAATCCGCTATCGCAAGCGTCATCTCGACATCATGACCAACGAGGAATCGAAACTGCGCTTCCAGCAGCGTTCGAAGATCGTCTCCGGCATCCGTCGCTTCATGGAAAACGACGGCTTCATGGAAGTCGAGACGCCGATGCTGCATTCGGTCTATGGCGGCGCCACCGCCGAGCCGTTCAAGACGCATCACAACACGCTGAAGCTCGACATGTACCTGCGCATCGCGCCGGAACTGTTCCTGAAGCGTACGCTGGTTTCCGGCCTCACCGACAAGGTGTTCGAGATCAACCGCAACTTCCGCAACGAAGGCGTCTCGACCCGGCACAATCCTGAATTCACGATGATGGAGTGCTACTGGGCCTATGCCGACTACGAGGACATCATGGACCTCGTCGAGCGGCTGTTCGAAAGCCTGGCGCTGTCGATCCACGGCACGACGGAATTCCCCTTCGGCGACAAGACGATCTCCTTCAAGGGGCCATTCAAGCGCGTCCCGATGCCCGATGCCGTCAAGGAAGTCACCGGCATCGACTTCCTCGCCATCAAGACCGACGAGGAAGCCCGCGCCGCCGCCAAGGCTGCCGGCTTCGCGGTCGAGAAGGATTGGACCTGGGGCGAATGCCTTGCCTTCATCTTCGAGGAGAAGGTCGAGGCAACGCTCATCCAGCCATCGCACGTCACGCATTTCCCGAAGGACATCTCGCCCTTCGCCAAGGAAGTGCCGGGGGAGCCGCGCCTCGTCGAACGCTTCGAGACTTATTGCAACGCCTGGGAACTCGGCAACGCCTTCTCGGAACTCAACGATCCGGAAGAACAGCGCCGCCGCATGGTCGAGCAGCTGGAGCAGGCTCATGCCCGCGGTGAAAAGGAAAAGCAGCTGGACGACGAATTCCTCGATGCGATCGACCAGGGCATGCCGCCGGCCGGTGGCCTCGGCATCGGCGTCGACCGTCTGATCATGCTCCTGACCGACGCCCCGTCGATCCGCGACGTCATTCTTTTCCCGGCTCGCCGCAGCAAGGCTGACTGACCCGGCTCATATGGAATAGAAAAGGCGGCGGCCCGCTGGGCTCGCCGCCTTTTTTTTTCGAAACGTTAGTGACCGGCAGCCGGTGCCGCTTTCTCCGCCGCAGGCGCCGAGCCGTGCCCGCCGCCCTCGGCCGGCTTTTCTTCCTTCGCCGCTTCTATCGTCTCATCCTTGCTCTCGCCACCCTTCGTGGCAGCGACAGCGATCAGATCGATACAGTCGGAGTATTCCTTGAAGGATGCGTTCAGGGCGGTGATTTCTTCTTCAGGCAAATCGACGCGTTCGCCGAAGAACAGCCCATTGGCGGCAGCCGACCCGTCGTAATAGCGGGCGGTGTACGTCTTGGCCTCCGCGCTTTCGAGGACGGGATCGGGATGTGGAATGTAGACGACGTCGGCGCCTATCGCCCGGCCGCGAATGTCGGATCGCAGCGTCGGCCCATTGGTATCGAGGACGACGACCTGCACCAGATCCGGCTTCTGCGCGTCGTAGACCGCCTTGGCCACGCGAAGCGCAGTCTTGACCCGCGTCATGCCGTCGGTCGGCTCGGTCTTGATATATTTGCGGATCCAGACGCGGTTCTGCTTCTTGATGGTGACGAGATTGACATCGGTGCAGGAGAGACCGTTCGTCGTTTCTGCGGACAGGCCGAGGATCTTGTCTTTGCCGATATAAAGCGCGGCACCGCCGGAGACGCCCCCAAGGAGAGCGACTCCAGCGATGATAAACACCAATTTCCGGGAGGGCCGGAAGATGCGCAGTAGGGCCTTCACGCCAACTGCTCCGCCATTAACAAGCTCCAACGCAATACGAGTGGTTTCGACGCTAGAGAAATGACGTTTCCGAATACTTAAATGCGGCCTCCAAGTTTGCGTCAGTATGGGCTTAGTACCAAAAAAGGTCCAAGCTTTCCCTGTGCTTGCCAATATCCTCGCGGCCATGCTCTAACGACGCATGGCCTTCACGCTTCGCCAGATCCAGTATTTCGTCGCCGTCGCCGAGCAGGGCTCCGTAACGCGCGCTGCGCAGAACCTTTCGATCTCGCAATCCTCGGTTACGGAAGCCCTCAAGGAGCTGGAAACCGACCTCGGCGTCGAGCTCTTCGAGCGCCATCCGCGTGGCCTCACGATCACTCACAATGGCCATCAGTTCCTCCGTCATGCGACGAAAATCCTGGCGAGCGTATCGGATGCGCGCACCAGTTTCTCGGGCAAGGAGAACGAGCTCTCCGGCACGCTCAACATCGGTGTGACCTCGCTCGTCGCGGGCTACGTGCTCTCCGACCTCTTGGCCCGCTATCGCCGCGCCTGCCCCGGCGTCGAAGTCAGTGCCATCGAGGACAATGGCGGCTATCTCGAGCACCTGCTGGTCGGCGGCGAGCTGGATGTTGCGGTCATGGTCATCTCCAACCTGCGCGATCGCATGGCCTTGCAGGCGGAAATCCTGGAGACCTCGCCCTATCGTCTTTGGCTGCCCATGGGCCATCCACTCGTCTCCGCCGACATCATTTCCGTCGCCGATATCGCTCGCGAGCCGCTGATCATGCTGACGGTTGACGAAATCGAGGAGAACACCGGGAAGCTGCTGTCGGCGCTGGGCGCGCGCCCGCATGTCGCCTTCCGCACCCGCTCCGTCGAAGCAGTGCGCAGCCTGGTCGCCACCGGCGCCGGCGTGGCGCTTCTGCCCGATCTCGTCTACCGCCCCTGGTCGCTGGAAGGCGATCGCATCGAGAGCCGCGACGTGTCCGGCTCGCTGCCGGTCGTCCAGGTCGGCATGGTCTGGCGCAAGGGCTCCAGCCTGCCGCAGGCGGCGCGCGACTTCGTGGGCATCGCGGAAGCACTGCGATCCGGCCGACCTCGCTAGCCATTCAGTCGCGATATCGGAAATTCCGATATCGCCTTTCTGATAAATGAATTTGCGAAACCGGAAAATTCGGCGCATTTTTTCAACCGGGAACATAACGCTACGAAAAGTGGCACAACCGGGAGACAGATGATGAAATATCTTCTGAAATCGTGCACCACTGCCCTAGCGAGCCTAAGCTTGCTGACGCAGGTTGCCGCCGCCGAACCGCTGAAGGCATTGGGCAAGGGTGAGGGTGCGGTCAGCATTGTGGCCTGGGCGGGCTATATCGAACGCGGCGAAACCGACAAGAGCTACGACTGGGTCACCGCCTTCGAAAAAGAAACCGGCTGCAAGGTCTCCGTCAAGACCGCGGCAACCTCCGACGAAATGGTCTCGCTGATGAATGAAGGAGGCTTCGATCTCGTCACCGCCTCCGGCGATGCATCGCTTCGCCTGATCGCTGGCAAGCGCGTGCAGCCCATCAACACCGACCTAATCCCGAGCTTCAAGAACGTCGATCCGCGCTTGCAGAAGGGCGCTTGGTACACGGTCAACGGCGTTCACTACGGCGTTCCCTACCTCTGGGGCCCGAACGTGCTGATGTACAACACCGATGCCTTCAAGGGTAAGGCACCGACCAGCTGGAAGGTCGTTTTCGAGGAGGAGACCCTTCCGGACGGCAAGTCCAACAAGGGTCGCGTTCAGGCCTATGATGGACCGATCTATGTCGCTGATGCCGCGCTCTACCTGATGGCTCACAAGCCGGACCTTGGAATCAAGGATCCCTATGAGCTAAACGAAGACCAGTACAAGGCCGCCCTCGACCTGCTGCGCGGCCAGCGCAAGCTCGTTTCGCGCTACTGGCACGACGCGATGATCCAGATCGACGACTTCAAGAACGAAGGCGTCGTGGCCGCCGGGTCCTGGCCGTTCCAGGTCAACCTGATGCAGGCCGACAAGCAGAAGATCGCCTCCACCTTCCCGGAAGAAGGCGTGACCGGCTGGGCTGACACGACCATGCTGCACGCCGACAGTCAACATCCGAACTGCGCCTACATGTGGATGGAACACTCGCTGCAGGCCAAGGTGCAGGGCGACGCCGCTGCTTGGTTCGGCGCCGTACCGTCCGTTCCCGCTGCCTGCAAGGGCAACGAGCTGCTGACCGACGGTGGTTGCGCCACCAACGGCTACGAAAACTTCGCGAAGATAAGGTTCTGGAGGACACCGACCGCGAAGTGCACGACGCAGAACGAATGCGTGCCCTATCATCGCTGGGTCTCGGACTATATCGGCGTGATCGGCGGACGATAATCCCGTCCGCAACCTCTTCTTCTCCTCGCTCGGGGAGAAACGCCCTGCGAGGGCAGACGAGGGGGCAACCGTGCAAAAGAGCGGACGTCAGCGCGGGGGCGCGATGACGGAACGCCGAGTTGTCCCCTCGTTGGAGCCTTCTGGGCCACCTTCTTCCCGCTGCGAAGAAGACAAAACAGACACCACATTCCGGAGCTTGTCATGACACCCGCCGTCCGTTTCCAAAAGGTCTCGCGCTATTTCGGGCAGGTCCGCGCCGTTGACGGCGTCGATCTCGAAATCGCGCCCGGCGAATTCTTCGCCATGCTTGGCCCTTCCGGATCCGGCAAGACCACCTGCCTGCGCCTGATCGCAGGCTTCGAGCAGCCGACGGGCGGTCACATCGAAATCTTCGGCGAGACGGCCGAGGGCATTCCGCCCTATCGCCGCAACGTCAATACCGTCTTCCAGGACTACGCGCTCTTCCCGCATCTCAATATCCTCGACAACGTCGCTTACGGGTTGATGGTCAAGGGCGTCGGCAAGGCCGAACGCACCAAAGCCGCTGAACAGGCGCTGGAACTGGTGAAGCTTCCCGGCTATGGCGCGCGCAGGCCCGGACAGCTTTCCGGCGGCCAGCGGCAGCGCGTGGCGCTCGCCCGCGCCCTCGTCAACAAGCCGAAGGTCCTCCTCCTCGACGAACCGCTCGGCGCGCTCGACCTGAAGCTGCGCGAGCAGATGCAGGAAGAGCTGAAGAGCCTGCAGCGCGCACTTGGCATCACCTTCATCTTCGTCACCCATGACCAGGGCGAGGCCCTGTCGATGGCCGACCACGTCGCCGTCTTCAACAATGGCGGCATCGTCCAGGAAGGCACCCCGCACGACATCTATCGCCGCCCGAAGACCCGCTTCGTGGCCGATTTCGTCGGGTCCTCCAATGTGATCGCACCCGATCTGATGACCTCGCTCGGCGGCGAGAAGCGTTGGGCGAGCCTACGCCCGGAAGCAATCCACCTCGCCGGCGAAGGCGTCGAGGCGCGCGTCGAGCATGCAAGCTTCCTCGGCTCGTCGACCCGCCTCTCGGTCGATATTCGCGGCAGCCGGCTGCACGTCATGCTGCCGGCCGGCGCCAACGTGCCGGATGTCGGCACAAGCGTCCGCCTCGCCTGGCAGCCCGTCGACGTGCATTACATGGATGACGCAGCATGACAGCGCTTGCCCTCGCCAAGCCGGCCCAATTGCGCGAAACCTCGATCCTTCCCGGTCGCGGCGGTTTCTTCGGCAGGCTCTCCGATGCCTTCTGGCGGCGTCCAAAGCTGCTGCTCTTCCTGATGCTGACACCGCCGCTGCTGTGGCTCGGCATCATCTACATCGGCTCGCTGATTGCGTTGCTCCTGCAGAGTTTCTTCTCGATCGATGATTTCTCCGGTCTGGTGAACTACGAGTTCACGCTCGCGACCTACGCGCAGCTGTTCAGTCCGACGAACTTCGACATCATCATCCGAACCATCGCCATGGCGGCGATCGTGACGCTGGCGTCTGCCATCATCGCCTTTCCCATCGCCTACTACGCCGCCCGCTATGCGCAGGGTAAATGGAAGGCGCTGTTCTATCTCGGTATCATGCTGCCGCTCTGGTCGAGCTATCTCGTGAAGATCTACGCGTGGAAACTCATTCTTGCCAAGGAAGGCATCCTGACCTGGATCTTCGCCAAGCTGCACCTCTCCTGGCTGCTCGACGGTGTCCTCAACCTGCCCGTTATCGGTGGCAATTCGCTGTCGGTCAGCTATCTCGGCACCTTTCTCGTCTTCGTCTATGTCTGGCTGCCCTACATGATCCTGCCAACGCAGGCAGCTCTCGAACGCGTCCCGGGCAACCTCATCGAGGCCTCGTCTGACCTCGGCGCGACGCCGAGCCAGACCTTCCGCACCGTGCTCTTCCCGCTGGCGCTGCCCGGTATCGTCGCAGGCTCGATCTTCACATTCTCGCTGACGTTGGGCGACTACATCATTCCGCAGATCATCGGTTCATCGCGCCTCTTCATTGGCCAGGCAGTCTATGCTCAGCAGGGAACGGCGGGCAACGTCCCGCTGGCTGCCGCCTTCTCCGTCGTGCCGATCGTCATCATGGCCATCTATCTCTGGCTAGCCAAGAAACAGGGGGCCTTCGATGCGCTCTGATCGTAACCAGTCCTCTCCGCTCCCTCTGAAGATCGCTGCCGCCGGCGGGCTGCTCTTCCTGCACCTGCCGATCCTCCTGATCTTCGTCTACGCCTTCACCACCGAGGAGAAGAGCTATCAGTGGCCGCCGCCGGGCCTGACGACGCAGTGGTTCGCCGTCGCGTGGAACCGCCCCGACCTCTGGGCAGCACTCGCTCTCTCCGTACAGGTCGCCGTAATCGCCACGGCCATCGCCCTGGTGCTCGGCACGCTTTGCGCCGCCGCTGTCAGCCAGACGAAGTTCTTCGGTCGTGAAGCGATCTCGCTTCTGGTCATCCTGCCGATCGCGTTGCCCGGCATTATCACCGGCATTTCGCTGCGCTCGGCCTTCAGCCTGTTCGACATCCCCTTCTCGGTCTGGACGATCGTGCTCGGCCACGCGACCTTCTGTGTCGTGGTCGTTTACAACAACGCCGTCGCCCGCTTCCGTCGCACCTCCGGATCGCTGATCGAGGCGTCGATGGATCTTGGCGCCGACGGCTTCCAGACCTTCCGCCACGTGATCCTGCCGAATATCGGCACGGCGCTCCTAGCCGGCGGCATGCTCGCCTTTGCGCTGTCGTTCGACGAAGTCATCGTCACCACCTTCACCGGCGGTCAGCAATCCACACTGCCAATCTGGATGCTCGAAGAACTCATCCGCCCGCGCCAGCGCCCGGTCACCAACGTGGTCGCAATGGTCGTCGTGCTCGTCACTTTCCTGCCGATCCTGGCAGCCTACTACCTCACCCGCGACGGCGATCAGGTCGCCGGAGCCGGCAAATAATGAGGGAGGTGACATGAAAGAGGTCGCCTCCGGAGAGAACGGATCACTGAGATGCAGGTGATGATTGAGGGACAGTCACGCTTCCGGCCTTTCGGCTTATCCTGTTGGGGTTTTGCAGATCTCAACAAGGGAGTTGGAAGCATGACTGCCTCATATGATTACCATATCGGCGTCGACTACCACAAATCCTACAGCCACCTGGTGGTGCAGGATTCGGGCGGCAAGACGCTCAGATCCGGCCGGGTGAAGAACGACCGCCAGTCGCTCGGCGGCTTTCTCGAGCGCTACCGGGAGAACAGCCACGCGGTGGTCGAGGCGACGCGCAACTGGATGGTGATGTATGACTGGCTCGACGACATTTGTGATGATGTCGTTCTCGCCCATCCATGGAAGGTCAAGGCAATTGCCGACGCCAAGATCAAGACCGACAAGATCGACGCGACGGTGCTGGCGCATCTGCTCAGAGCCGACCTGGTGCCGCAGGCCTGGGCACCGAGCGACAAGGCCCGCGAGCTGCGTGTCGCGCTGCGCGAGCGGATGTTTTACGTGCGGCTGCGCACGATGACAAAGAACCGGATCGTCACGGTGTTCGACCGCTATCCGGAGCAGACGGCGCAGTTGAAAAAGCTCGGTGACCTGTTCGGCAAGGCCGGCCGCGTGCAACTGGCGCAGGTCAAGGTCTCGGAGATCGACCGCATCCAGATCGACCGCGGTCTCGCCTTCATCGGCGACATCGATGGGCGGATCAAGCAGTCGGAGGCGACGATCCGGGCAATGACCAAGGCCAACGCCAATGTGAAGCTATTGAGGACGATCCCCGGCATTGGCGAGTTCTTTGCAAGGTTGATCGATGCGGAGATCGACGACATCTCGCGGTTCCGCAACCCGAAGAAGCTTGCCGCCTATGCCGGGCTGGTGCCGTCGACCTATTCCTCCGGCGGCAAGACCTTCCATGGCAAGATCATCCGGCAGGGCAACAAGTGGCTGCGCTGGGCCTTCGTCGAGGCCGTCACACCTGCCATCGTCAGCAATGCGCAGCTTCGCGCCCAATACGAACACCTGAAGATCAGGGCAGTTAACAAGGCGCGTGTGGCCCTCGCGCGCAAGCTTTTGACGATCGCCTTCCAGATCCTGCGTGATCAGCGCGCTGACGAGCCGCGCGGCACCAGCCCCATGGAAGGCGCGTCGACGATATCCCGGTTGTCCTGATGGCAAACTAGCGAGCCCGGCAGGACTGGGCTGCGCTCCTCAAGGAGAATGGGAAACCGGGAGCCGAACGCCATTCTGTGACCGAAGCCAACGCATCAGGTCACGCATTGGAGATTGGTTCGAAAACCGCAGGACAGCAAAAGCTATTTGTCCGGCGGAAAGAAGGACTTTGCCGATCGGCACGAATGCCGGTCGAAACGTAACCGAACCCAAGGAAAAGCCGCCAGTTCGAGGCGTCTTGCCCCTTGTGTTCTTTCATTGGAGAACATCATGGACACCGCGATGCTGATTGGATCCCGCTTCGAAGCGGGCACGGAAACGGAAGAGCACATCCTGAACCCGAAGACGGGCGAGACGGTGCTTGACCTGCCGGAAGCCTCGCTTGGCCAGATCGACGCCGCCGTCGATGCCGCGGAAAGCGCCTTCAGGAGCTGGTCGCAGACGACGCCCGCTGAACGCTCGGGCTACCTCTTGAGGATCGCAGATGCGATCGAGAAGGACGCGCAAGGGTTTGCCGCACTCGAAGCGCTGAACTGCGGCAAACCGATCAACGCCGTGCTGAACGATGAAATACCTGCGATCGTCGATTGTTACCGCTTCTTTGCCGGTGCCGTCCGCAACCTGCACGGTCCGGTCGCCGGCGAGTATCTGCCGGGCCATACCTCGATGATCCGCCGCGATCCGGTCGGCATCGTTGGTTCGATTGCACCGTGGAACTACCCGCTGATGATGATGGCCTGGAAGCTGGCGCCCGCGATCGCCGGCGGCAACACTGTCGTCTTCAAGCCCTCCGAGCAGACGCCGCTGACCGCGCTGAAGATGGCCAAGCTGCTTGCCGATATCCTGCCCGAAGGCGTGGTCAACGTCGTCCTCGGCCGCGGCGAGAGCGTCGGCAATGCCCTGATCAACCATCCAAAGATCGGCATGGTGTCGATCACCGGCGATGTTGCCACCGGCAAGAAGGTGCTGCAGGCAGCCGCCAAGACCGTCAAGCGCACGCATCTGGAGCTCGGCGGCAAGGCACCGGTCATCGTCTTCGACGACGCCGATATCGACGCCGTCGTCTCAGGCATTCGCACCTTTGGCTACTACAATGCCGGCCAGGATTGCACCGCCGCCTGCCGCATCTATGCCGACGCCAAGGTCTACGACAGGTTCGTCGCCGACCTCTCCTCAGCCGTCTCCTCGATCAGGTTCAACCAGGCCGACGATACCGAAAACGAGATCGGCCCGCTGATTTCCAAGCGCCAGCGCGACCGCGTCGAGAGCTTCGTCACACGCGCTGCCGAACACAAGCACATGGAAATCACTACCGGCGGCAAGACTTCGGGCGAGAAAGGCTTCTTCTACACACCAACGGTCATCGCCGGCGCCACGCAGGACGACGAAATCGTTCGCCGCGAGGTGTTTGGCCCCGTCGTCTCGGTCACCCGCTTTACTGATGTCGAGGATGCCGTCACCTGGGCAAACGACAGCGATTATGGGCTCGCCTCCTCGGTCTGGACCAAGGACGTCAGCCGCGGCATGAAAACGGCCGCCCGACTGCAATATGGCTGCACCTGGATCAACACCCACTTCATGCTGGTCAACGAGATGCCGCATGGCGGCTTGAAGCAGTCCGGCTACGGCAAGGACATGTCGGTCTACGCGCTGGAGGACTACACTGCCGTCCGCCACGTGATGATCAATCACGGCTGAGCCGGAGCTGCCTCGCGCCGCCGCTGCAACACGCGGCGGCGTCCTTTCGGTTTCGGCCACACCTCGCCTTAAGCGATGTGGAACAATTTTCCTCGTACTTCGTCATCTACGCGATGAGCAGAAAGGAAAATTCCAATGCTTAAATGGGCCCTTATATTCTTCGTTGTTTCGCTAATCGCCGGTTTCTTCGGCTTCTCCGGCACATCGGCCGCAACGGCGACGATTGCTCGCGTTCTCTTCGGCATTGCGCTGGTGATCTTCCTAATCTTCCTCGTCCTGGCGCTGATCGCCGGCAATGCGGTGCTTTAGCCCGCGCGTTGTGCGGAAAAGAGAGGCACCGAATCCCTGAAGCCTTTCAGGGACACCGCGCCAAGGCCCTGGAAGGCAAGCCCGCGCGCCGATGCTTCAGCCGCAGCACGCGTATTGAAGCAAACAAGCGTCTGCGAAGGTCCCGCAAGGGCCGAAACGCGCGCTGCAAGGTTGACTGTCCGCCCGAAGATATCGCCGTCGCGCGGCACCACCTGTCCCGTCGCGACACCAACCGGCACCGGAGGTAACTCATCCGACCGACTTTGCTCCACCAACGAGAGCGATGCTTCCACGGCCGAGGCCGCATCCGGAAACAGCATCATCACGCCATCCCCCAGTGGCTTGATGATGCGCCCGTCGAAGCTGCGTGAAAGGCGTTGTGCGATCGCCTCGAACCGTGCGGCCTTTTCGGCGGCCGGCACATCGCCGATCTCCTGCGTTAGCCCCGCGAAGCCGGAGAGATGGGCGAAGGCGACAGCAGGCAAGCTCGCCTCGTCACCGGATTCCAAGCCGTGCTCGCGCAGAGCGTCGTGCAGCCTCCCGACAATATTGTCGAAAACCGCTTCTTCCAGCATCCGTCGCTGCAGCGGGAAGAGTATCCGCAAACCGATCCGCTGCAGCGCCAGCCGCTTGGCGGCAGAGATCTCCAGAAGCTTGTGGTAGCTCAGGCCGGCATTCAGCATGGGCTCCTCGACCTCACCGCGGAAGAGGTCGCGCATCGTGTCGACGCAGCGGCGAACCGAATGACCGAAGACGCGCAGCACCCGTTCCATCCCGGCGGCCGAGGCGCCGAGCTGCGTGCACTGCGCCACACGCTGGATGAACTCCACGTCGTCTTCGCGAAGCAGCTGATCCGCCTGCAGAAGCGGCAGGCTGGCATTCGCCCTCAGAGCGTTCAGCATGTCGAGGTTGAGTTGTCCCGCCGTCACCTCGACCGAGACCGCCGCCTCGCTCATCGTCACCGGCTCGAATATCAACTGGCTTGCGAACTCAACCGAGAATATCTGCCGCTTCAATCCCTCGGCAAGAACATCGACGCCGATGCCAGCGTCCCGCAGCGCGAGGATCAGCCGAAGCCGGCTGACGTCGCTCGGCGCATAGCCGGTGACTCCAGGCGTGATGACCTGCAGGCGCTCGAGATCGCTGAGGCTGGCATCGTCGCAGCCGGCAAGCACCAACAATCTCTCGCGCGGCAACGCTTCCATGACAGCAACCTCTGGCGGCAGAGATTGCTTCATACATCAGATTGACGCGCCCCTCCACGCAGCCAAATGGGCTAGAGGAGGCTCGCCCCGACATTGATGGCAAGCGCCAGGATCGTCGTGTTAAAAAGGAACGACAGGATGGAATGCAGCAGCGTCAGCTTGCGCATGGTCACCGATGTTGTCACGACGTCGGCCGTCTGCGAGGCGACGCCGATAGTGAAGGAGTAGTAGAGGAAGTCCCAATAGACCGGCTCGTCATTGCCTTCCGGAAACTTCAGCCCTTCCCCCTTGTCCTCCCCGCCATAGAAGCGATGCGCGTAGTGTACAGTGAACAAGGTATGCAGGAATGCCCAGGAGATCAGAATCGTGGCGATTGCACCAAGCGCTCGTACGAGTGCTTCGCCGGCCTCAGCCTCCTTGGCTGTATGAAGCTCCAGGGCGATGCCGGCGATGCTGGCGAGCGCCGCCAGGATCGAGAGTGCCAGCAGGAAGACGTCTGAAAAGTCGAGATCCTCCGCCCGCTTGCGGATGCTGGCAACGCTCGCACGCAACATCCGGCGCCAGGTGAGCGCCGTAAACACGATGGCGCTCACGTTCCAGCCGAAAATCAGGTTCTGCGGGTTGACCTGGCGACTGGTGAGCAGCAGGAACGTCACCAGCCCGGCGGCCACGGCAACGACGAACACCATGTGCTTGCGCACTTGCCCCATGAGCCGACTTTCCCGGTCCCCCGCACCTTCCGCCATCACTGTCCTACCGCTGCAAGATCGCCCCTTGATATCAGCTTGATGGCAGCGGGAGCAATATGATCTCAGCCGGTCCAGCCACCGTCGACGACATGGATCTGACCTGTCGTGAAGCCGGATTCGTCACCAGCGAGATAGGTCACGAGAGCAGCAATTTCCTCTGGGGTTGCGATGCGTCCCATCGGTTGGCGGGCGATGAAATCCTTCAGCGCCTTTTCGTAGTCGCCAGTGGCGCGCAGGCGATCGTGCAGAGAGGGGCTGTCCACCGTGCCGGGGCAGATCGCGTTGGCGCGGATGCCCTTGGCGACAAAGTCAGAGGCAATCGACTTGGTGAGACCGATCACGGCTGCCTTCGATGCACTATAGGCGAAACGATTGGGAACGCCCTTCACGCTGGAAGCAACCGAGGCCATGTTGACGATGGACCCCTTGCCCTTCTCCAGCATCCCGGGAAGGAAAGTACGGCAGGTCGTATACATCGCCTTGGCGTTCAGGTTGAAGGAGAAGTCCCAGTCCTTCTCGTCACATTCGAGGATCGAGCCGGCATGAACGAAGCCGGCGCAATTGAAGAGAACGTCGATCGGGCCGATCTCGGCTGCGAGGGCGCGGACGGCATCACCATCGAGCACGTTGAGAACGTGCTTCTCAGCGCCTTCCAGCGTGGAAAGCGTCTTTTCGTTGATATCGGTCGCATAGACATGCGCGCCAAGCGAAAGGAAGCGCTCAGCGCTCGCTCGACCGATACCCTGTCCTGCCGCCGTGATGACGACCTTCTTGCCTTCCAGACCGTGGCTCATACATCCTCCCAAAATTCCAGCGCTTGCGGCGCATTCATTCATATGCAAACAATATATTCAAATTGGCGTCAACCTGTATAAGCACGCTTCGCTCGCCGGAGAAACCCTAGTCGATCTCGTGCCGACGGGCATGGGAAATCTGACCATCAAGGTATCACCGCGCGGATACCGCAATTCGGCGCAGACAACATGGCATGAATGGGAGGAACCGCATGCTTTTCGATACACACCTGCACGTCGTCGATCGGCAGGCGCTCGACTATCCCTGGCTCTCCGGCGCGGGCGACCTCAACCGGGACAGTCTCTACGAGGACTACGCGCGTGATGCGATGCGCTGCGGCATCACCAATGTCTTGCATATGGAAGTCGACGTAGCACCCGCGCGCATCGATGACGAAACCAATTATGTCAGGGAGGTCAGTCGCCGCCCGGGCAGCCTGGTGCGCGGCGTCATCGCCGCCTGCCGGCCGGAGGAGCATGGATTTGCGGCTTGTCTCGAACGGTCACTTGCCGATCCCTTCGTGAAGGGGTTCCGCCGCGTTCTGCATGTGGCGCCCGACGATACAGCCGTACGGCCACTGTTCCGCGAAAACATCAAGCGGCTATCCACAACGCGCATGACGTTCGACCTCTGTGTCTTCCCGCATCAATTCGAAACCATCCTCGCGCTTGTCGATCATTGCCCGGATGTTCGCTTCATTCTCGACCATTGCGCCAACCCGCCGATCAAGGACGGCATGAGCGAAGTGTGGCGCAAGAGTGTCACGGAATTCTCGCGCCGCTCGAATGTGACCGCAAAGATCTCTGGCGTTATCGCGTATGGCGATCTCGAAAACTGGTCGGTCGACAGCCTGCGTCCCTATGTCGAGCATACGATCGAGAGCTTCGGCTGGGATCGCGTCGTCTGGGGCAGCGACTGGCCGGTTTGCACGCTGGGCGGCGGGTTGACACCCTGGGTCGCTGCCACCCATGCGCTGACAGCAGGCTGCAGCCCTGAGGAGCGCGACAAGCTCTATCAGGCCAACGCCAAGCGCATCTGGTCGATGTGAATCGAGTAGGAGGGAGCCTTGCGGCGTCCCTCCTCCCACACGACCGTGCGAACGGTTCCGTACAGGGCGGTTCATGAAGCGTTGTTTAGACGTCTGAGTT
>NZ_JACHYW010000034.1:0-75390 GCF_014193145.1 Rhizobium sp. BK060 | reverse complement strand
CGATGATCACCCACACCTTGGCCCTCGAAGACATCAACAAGGGCTTCGAGCTCATGCATTCGGGGACAAGCATCCGAAGCGTGGTACTGTATTGAGGAGAAGACGACGGAATGCGGCACGACTTTGAAATGGCCTGCGGCTTTTTCGCAAATTGATCCTGATTTGGGAGCCGTGGGCAGCTAAAGAGGAGGAGCTGAACATGCCAAGTCAAGTATCGATACACCCCGCCCTCGACGGCGGCGTGAAGAAAGGCCAGGCAAATTTTAATGGCGGCACGCTGGTCTGCGCTTGCACCGACCGCGCTGTCAAGGTCGCGATCAAGGGCACCATCGCCCACAATCACGCCTGCGGCTGCACCAAATGCTGGAAGCCGAAGGGAGCGGCCTTTTCAGTCGTCGCCGTGACCCCGCATGAAAACGTCACCGTGCTGGAGAATGGCGACAAGCTGCAGATCGTCGATCCGGATGCGCTGATCCGGCGCCACGCCTGCAAGGGCTGCGGCGTCCATATGTACGGACCGGTGGAGCGCGAACATGCGTTCAAAGGGCTCGACTTTATCCATCCGGAACGCTTCCAGGAAGGGGGCTGGCCGGAGCCAACATTCGCGGCCTTCGTCTCGTCGATCATCGAATCGGGCACCCCGCCTTCGGCGATGGCAGGTGTTCGTGGTCGCCTGAACGAACTCGGCCTCACGCCCTATGACTGCCTGAATCCGACGCTGATGGATGTCATCGCAACCTGGGTAGCTAAGAAGGCAGGCACGCTGAAGGAAGCCTGATGTCTTGAACGAAGGGCAGCCGTCGGACTATGAGACCCGAACGAACCGCCGCTACGGCCCCTCAGGGCCGCGTGGCGTTTCAGCCAAAGATTGAATTCATGATTTATGTCGATGCAGACGCCTGCCCCGTGAAGCCGGAAATCCTCAAGGTCGCCGAGCGCCACGGCATCGAAGTGACCTTCGTGGCCAATTCCGGTCTGCGCCCTTCGCGCGACCCGATGGTGCACAATGTCATCGTCTCGGCCTCGTTCGATGCCGCCGACAACTGGATTGCCGAACATGCCGGCGCCGGTGATGTGGTCGTCACCGCCGATGTCCCGCTAGCGGTCCGCTGCGTGGCGACCGGCGCCCTTGTCAGCGGTCCGACGGGTCGCGTCTTCGACAACACGAATATCGGCATGGCCAGCGCCATGCGCGATCTCGGCGCTCACTTGAGAGAGACCGGCGAAAGCAAGGGTTACAGTCCTGCCTTCGGCCCGAAGGATCGCTCCCGCTTCCTCGAAACTTTCGATCGCCTGTGCCGCCGGGCAAAGGCACCTACTCCAAGAACGGACGATAGAGAATGAACATCATTTCACAGACGACCGCCTTCGGCGGCATGCAAGGTGTCTTCACGCACCAATCCGACGCCTGCAAGTGCGATATGACCTTTGCAGTTTTCGTTCCCCCAAAGGCCATCAAAGAGCCCTGCCCTGTTGTCTGGTACCTCTCTGGCTTGACCTGCACGCATGCGAACGTCATGGAAAAGGGCGAGTATCGACGCATGGCTGCCGAACTCGGCTTGATTATCGTCTGCCCGGACACAAGCCCGCGCGGCAATGACGTACCGGATGAGCTCACCAATTGGCAGATGGGCAAGGGTGCAGGTTTCTATCTTGATGCGACCGAAGAGCCATGGTCGGAGAACTACCAGATGTACACCTACATCACCGAAGAGCTCCCGGCCTATGTCAGCCAACACTTCCGCATGGACATGAGCAGGCAGGGCATCTTCGGCCACTCAATGGGCGGGCATGGCGCAATGACCATTGCACTCAAGAATCCGGATCGGTTCAAGAGCTGCTCGGCGTTTGCGCCGATCGTGGAACCCTCGACCGCGGACTGGTCGGCTCCGGCGTTTGAAAAATACCTCGGAGCTGACCGCGCAGCCTGGCGCAAATACGATGCCTGCGCCTTGGTAAGCGATGGAGCACGTTTCCCTGAGTTCCTGATCGACCAAGGGAAGGCTGATGGTTTCTTGGAGAACGGGCTGCGTCCCTGGCTGTTCGAAGACGCCGTCAAGAATACTGATATCAAGGCCACACTGCGCATGCATGAGCGCTATGATCATTCGTACTATTTCATCTCGACCTTCATGGACGATCACCTGAAGTGGCATGCCGAGCGGCTTGCCTGAGGCACGCGCAAGAAACGGGTGGTAGGTCTGCCATGACGTTTCCTACGTGAGTTGAAGCGTTCCCAAAGTCCCGGGCTTGATCTGAACCCTGGCGCATCGGGAACGTCTTCGCTCTGAGGATGGAGACTTACGATGGCTTGGCTTCTGCTTTTTCTTGCCGGACTTTTCGAATGTGGCTGGGCGATCGGTTTGAAATACACCGACGGTTTCACGCGTCTGGTACCGACCACTTTGACCGCCATTTCCATGATCGTCAGCGTCGTGCTGTTGGGCATTGCCGTCAAGACGCTGCCGATTGGGACGGCCTACGCTATTTGGACGGGTATCGGTAGCGTTGGCACCGTGTTGCTCGGCATCTGGCTACTCGGTGATGCCGCCACTGCCCCACGTCTGCTCTGCATTTCAATGATTGTTGCGGGGATCGCCGGCTTGAAGGCCACGGCATGAGCTGCAGCCGCGGCCGGTAAAACCGGTCGCGGCATTTATCGCTGTTAGGCGGCCGCCTTGCGGTGGTCGATCGACAGAGCACCAGCTCCGGCGAAGAAGATGAATAGGAAGATGAAGCAGAATAGAATTGCAGCGTCGCCACCATTCAGGGCCGGCCAGAACGCCTTTGGTCCGTGCGCCATGAAATAGGCGACCGCCATCTGGCCCGACAGGATGAAGGCGACCGGCCGTGTGAACAGGCCGATCAGCACCATAAGGCCACCGACGACTTCGAGCAGAGCGGCAACCAGCATCAAGGGCGGCAGCGGGCCTTCCATTTGTGCAGCTGGGAACGCGAAAAGCTTCATCGTTCCGTGCTCGATAAAGAGCAGTGCCGTAATAACGCGCAAAGCGGCGAGCGAATAAGGCTGATATGCGCTCAGTCGTTCCAAACTCGACATGTAGACTTTCCTTTTGAGTAAAGACAGCGGAGCGTTAGCTGCTTCGCCAAAAGGAATGAAGACACGGATCGCTGACAGACGATCACTTCTTCTTGATTTTCCTTAGCTTTCCCCAATCTAGTCTCCTCAAAGCGGGATATTGTCGTGCTTCTTCCAGGGATTGCTCAGGTCTTTGTTGCGAAGCATCTTGAGGCCGCGCGCCAGGCGCCGCCGCGTAGAATGCGGCATGATCACCTCGTCGATATAGCCTCGTTCAGCTGCCACAAATGGTGAAAGGAAACGGTCCTCATACATCTTCGTGTGTGCAGCGATCTTTTCGGGATCGGCGATATCCTTCCGGAAGATGATCTCGACTGCACCCTTGGCACCCATGACCGCGATTTGAGCCGTTGGCCAGGCATAGTTCAAGTCGCCCCTCAGATGCTTGGATGCCATGACGTCATAAGCTCCGCCGAACGCCTTGCGCGTAATCACCGTCAGCTTTGGCACCGTCGCCTCTGCATAGGCGAACAACAGCTTTGCGCCGTGCTTGATCAGTCCGCCATATTCTTGAGCGGTACCCGGCAGGAAGCCGGGCACATCCACGAACGTTACGATCGGAATGTTGAAGCAGTCGCAGAAGCGGACGAACCGTGCCCCCTTTCGCGACGCATCGCTGTCGAGCACACCGGCCAGCACCATTGGCTGGTTTGCCACGAAGCCGACGGTCGAGCCCTCGATCCGACCGAAGCCGCAGACTATGTTTTTGGCGAAGCTTGCCTGGATCTCGAAGAAATCACCCTCGTCCACTGTCTTCTGGATCAATTCCTTGATGTCATAGGGTTTGTTGGCGTTGGCTGGCACCAGCGTATCCAGCGATGCATCGATGTCTGTCACCGGCTGGTAACATTCGATTTCCGGCACTGGCGAGGTGTTTGATTGTGGCAGAAGGTCAATAAGTCGGCGAACCTGCAGCAACGCCTCGACATCATTGTCGTAGGCGCCGTCGGCAATCGAGGACTTCGTGGTATGCACAGAAGCGCCGCCGAGCTCTTCCGCGGTGACGGTCTCGTTGGTGACTGTCTTCACCACATCCGGGCCGGTCACGAACATGTACGACGTGTCGCGGACCATGAAGATGAAATCAGTCATTGCGGGCGAATAAACGTCGCCGCCGGCGCACGGTCCCATGATAACCGAGATTTGCGGAATGACGCCCGACGCGAGCACGTTGCGCTGAAACACCTCAGCGTAGCCGCCAAGCGCAGCGACGCCTTCCTGGATGCGAGCACCGCCGGCATCGTAGATGCCGATGATCGGCGCCCTGTTTTTGAGCGCCATATCCTGCACCTTCATGATCTTCTCGGCATGCGCCTCGGAGAGCGAGCCGCCGAACACCGTGAAATCCTTGGCGAAAACGAACACGGTTCGTCCGTTCACCGTACCCCAGCCGGTGACGACGCCGTCGCCGGCAATCCGCGTCTTGTCCATGCCGAAGTCGCTCGATCGATGCTCGACGAACATGTCGAACTCCTCAAAGGAGTCCTCGTCGAGGAAGAGATCAATTCGCTCGCGCGCCGTCAGCTTGCCGCGCTGATGCTGCGCGTCGATACGCGCCTTGCCGCCACCGAGCCTTGCAATCCCTCGGCGACGTTCGAGTTCTTCAAGAATTTCCTTCATAGATACTCCTCACCGCGGATATCGCGGCCGGTTCAAGCGCGTCCGGCGCTTAGCGAGAAAGCCGAACGAATGCGGGCGGCGATGTCCTCGGCAAGGATTTCGTCGGCGGCCGTGGGACTGTTGGAGAAGCTCGTGACCTCGAACGAGCTAACGGCAATGACCGATCCGTCTTCGACCGAAGCAGCATCGATGCTGACCTTCGCGACATTCCGGCTCTTGTCGAGGCCCTGGCCCTTTTCGACGAACAGGATGCGGATCGTCAGCACGACGCGTGGATAGACTTCGGTCCGCACCGTAGCGTTGATCGCCGCATTTACCCGATCACCGACCCCGGCAAGGATTGCGGGCGGTATCTTCTGCGGGCTGACAACGACAGCGCTTCGGACGTCATAGACTGGGCCGGGTTGCTCCTTTGCGAAGAGCGAGCAGGACGCGAGGGCGATGCAGATAAGCGCAACCCGAAAAAAGCACGACTTGAGCCAGTTCATTAAAAAAATCCGCATCCGCCCCCGATAGAGTCGCAGATTTTCGCGATAACTGACATCAAAGCAATATGTTTCAGCCCTTCATGGCCAAAAAAACGTCCGCAGCGGCCTTGAAATCCTCGAAGCGCTTCTCCCGCCGTTCTTCGGCCTCTTCGTCGCTGCCCCAATGCTCGATTGTCCAGTCTTCGTCGAGATGTGCGAGCGACCAGACGTTCTTCGCCGATAGGACACGTTCGGCAAAGGCAAGCGCCAGCAGCGCCGAGCCGGTCAGCGTTGTGATGGTATGTAGGGCGGCGAGGACCGTGGCCTTGTCGTGCCGCTTCAACGCCGCGGAAAACGCGGAGATGGCTTCCGGTGGTTGATCGTGATGCATGACACCCTCGATCAGAATGAAGCGCGCGCCGAGCGAATTAGCGGCCCAATCGAGCACTGGATCCCAAAGCTCTTTCTGACGCTCGACGAGTTCCTGCGGTGCATCGGCGCGATAGCAGAGAAGATCACTTGAGGAGAAGCGCAGAATGTCGTCAAAGACGGCCTGCGTATCGGTTGCAACCCCGTCGATAGCGGTGTTGACGAGCCGGGTCACGGGCATGGTTGAAGGGTCGATGAGCTCGGCCTGTGCCTCCCATTCTGGCACAAGAAGTTCTGCAAGCGGCTTCGTCGCGACAACAAGCAGCTTGCGGGCTGGCGTCCGGATTGCCTTGCCATCCAGTTCGATCGAGAAGCCTTCGTCGAGTTCCCGGATTGTGACTGTCTTATAGAAGCGCTTCGGCAATGGCTTCTTCATCTGGATCTGGGCGCGACGGATTGGGTCTGGATGACTCAATCCTTCAGCTTGGTCGTTCAACAGATCACGCATACCTCACCTCAGGAAAAGTGCTTCAAAATATCGCTCGGATGGCGAACAATGCTGTCGGCACCCGCAGTCACCAGATCGTCCACGCTGGCATAACCCCACGACACACCTACCGCCTTCGCGCCCGCAGCCTTCGCCATCTGCATATCGTAGACAGCATCACCGATGACGATGGCATCGGCGGGATTCATGCCGGTCTCGCTGCAGCACTCCATTACCATAGCTGGATGCGGCTTCGATGGGCAGTCGTCCGCAGTACGCGAAACAATAAAATGTGGTGCAAGACCATGTTTTTCGAGGATGTGGATAAGACCGAGACGCGACTTGCCGGTTACCGCGCCGATCAGAATGTCATCGTTCCGCGCCAATTCATCGACCAGCGGCTTGA
The DNA here is from genome assembly GCF_014193145.1 of Rhizobium sp. BK060. Lineage (NCBI taxonomy): Bacteria > Pseudomonadati > Pseudomonadota > Alphaproteobacteria > Hyphomicrobiales > Rhizobiaceae > Rhizobium > Rhizobium sp. BK060. The sequence continues at coordinate 68,941 of NZ_JACHYW010000034.1, read as the reverse complement.
TGCCGTTAAAGAGCGGCACGTCCATTCCAGGTTCGTCACGGACACCGGTATAGATCGCCCTATAATGCGCCGTCATCGCGATCGCTTCATCGTCGACATGAGGCTTTCCACGCATCCGCGCGATCGCGATATCCAGCGTCAGTCCGATGATCGACTTCGTCAACGAGACATCAGGCCGGTCATAGCCGAAATGCACGAATGTCCGCGCCATCACCTCATGGATCAGCGCGGCGCTGTCGACCAGCGTCCCGTCGCAATCGAAGAGTGCGAGCCTCATTCGTCGTCTTCCCTTTCCTGGGATGCGAGATCGAGGCCGAGCAGGTTCCAGGTCTGCACCATATGCGGCGGCAAAGGTGCACTGACGCGCAGTCTGCCGCCGGAGGGGTGCGGAATGTCGATCTTGCGCGCATGCAGGTGCAGCCGCTTCTGGATACCGCCCGGGACATCCCAGTTCGGATCCTCGATGAAATACTTGGGGTCGCCAATGATCGGGTGACCGATATGAAGCGCATGAACGCGCAGCTGGTGCGTCCGTCCGGTATAGGGTTCCATCTCGAGCCAAGCGAGGTTCTGCGCGGCGGTTTCCAAGACGCGATAGTAGGAAATCGCGTGATCGGCTCCGTCTTCGCCGTGCTTGGCAACACGCATCCGGTCGCCATCCGCGGTCGCTTCCTTCACCAGCCAGGTCGAGATTTTGTCCTCGTGCTTGCGCGGAACGCCTCTTACCAGCGACCAATAGGTCTTTTTGGTATCACGCTCGCGAAACGCTGCCGTCAGTTTCTGTGCGGCGCCTCGGGTGCGGGCGATGACAAGGACGCCGGATGTATCGCGGTCGAGGCGATGCACCAGCCTCGGCTTTTCGCCCTTCGGGCTGGTCCATGCTTCGAGCATCTTGTCGATATTCCGCGTCACACCAGACCCGCCCTGCACGGCAAGACCGGCCGGCTTGTTCAGGACGATCACCTTGTCGTCTTCATGCAGCACCATGCGCTGCAGAAGCTCGTAATCGCCCCCGTGTTTCAGATCATGGCCGGCGATCGGCGTGTTTTTCGACTTGGCGTCGACATCGAGCGGCGGCACGCGCACCACCTGCCCTGGCTGCACGCGCGTATCGCTTTTCACGCGTCCGCCATCGACGCGGACCTGACCCGATCGCAGAAGCTTCTGGAGTGGGCCGAAACCGAGCCCCGGGAAGTGCACCTTGAACCAGCGATCGAGCCGCATGCCCGCCTCGTCCAGCTCCACTTTTTTGTGTTCGATACCCGCCATACGTCATCTTTCGGAAAATGGTCTTAGGCGCGCTGTGCGGCCTTTGCGGCTGGCTTTAGAGCATTTTCGCCGAAAACGGAAACCGTAATCTCACAAGATTGCACGCATGAGCGCCAGTCCGGCGATTACCCCGGCCATCGACAGGCCGACGCTTGCGACGATATAGACAGCGCCCGAGACAACTGCTCCACGCTCGAAGAGCGAAATGGCATCGAGCGAGAATGCCGAGAAGGTCGTGAAGCCACCGAGAAAGCCGGTGATCAGCAGCAGGCGCAATTCCGGCGATGCATCGAAGCGTCGAATGATCATTTCGGCGAAGACGCCAATGACAAAGCAGCCGACAACATTGACGGTCAGTGTTCCCCACGGAAAGGCCGGGCCTGCGAGCCTGAGAGCCCACTGGCTGACGTAGTATCTGAGGACGGAACCGATTGCGCCGCCAACGGCGACAAGTATGGCCTGAATCATTGAGTCGTCTCTGTTTTTGCCGCGCCGGAAATTCCAATCATCTCCGGAGAAGATCAAGATGCATAAAATGCCAGCGGTTAATTTAGCCAGTTAAGAACGTGCGACGCCTTATTCTGACCGTATGACAGTCTTGGTAGGCACTATAGCTGCGAGCACCGCGGCCGCAGCGTTTGATACGTTGCGGATTCCGCAGCGCGTGTCCGCAAGCACGGCTGCGAAAGAAGCTCGCCGCGCAGCAGACCGTCAGATGAGGACGGCCAGCGGCCAAGACGTCGAAGAACCGGCCAACATCATTCAATCGACGGAAGTCGCGCTGGATCTAATGACGATGGGGCAACGGCAGCCACAGGCTGGGTTGAAGCAGGCATTGAAACTCTACAGCGACAGCTGAGCATCACCCGCCTCCTCGCTCCGTCGCGCTATACTCAAATCTACGCGACAAAAATTTGTTCGGCGGCGACATTCCCCCTTGCCAAGTACAGCCCTGGCCAGATAATTGCCCTCGACCTTGTTGGGAGAAGCTGGTCGTCTACGACCGGTGCCGAAGGAGCAACCGCCCCGGAAACTCTCAGGCCAAAGGACCAGCAAGGGGCAGACGGAACTCTGGAGAGAAGCGTTTTCGAAACGCTCGCCGAAGGGATAACAATCTCAGGCACAGGGACAGAGGGGGCTCGAAATGCAAGGCGCAACCGCGTCTGAAGATTTGAGCCCGCGCATGGAATTCCAGGCGCAAACCCCGGAGGCGTCGTTGGACGATACTGCTGCCCTCAAGAAAACTCCGCTTCACGCGCTGCATCTGTCGCTTGGCGCCCGCATGGTGCCCTTCGCAGGCTATGACATGCCGGTACAATATCCGGCCGGCGTCATGAAGGAGCACATCCAGACCCGCACGTCGGCCGGTGTCTTCGATGTGTCCCACATGGGCCAGGTCGTCATCAAGGCAAAGTCCGGAAAATATGAGGACGCCGCGCTTGCGCTCGAAAGCCTCGTTCCGGTCGATATCCTCGGTCTTACCGAAGGTCGCCAGCGCTACGGTTTCTTCACCGATGGCAACGGCGGCATTCTCGACGACCTGATGATTACCCATCTCGACGACCATCTCTTTGTCGTCGTCAACGCCGCCTGCAAGGATGCCGATCTTGCTCACCTGCAGAAGCATATCGGCGACACCTGCGACATCACGCTGCTCGATCGTGCGCTGATCGCCCTGCAAGGACCGCGCGCCGTCGAAGTGCTTGCGGAACTCTGGGCCGATGTCGCGGCAATGAAGTTCATGGACGTGCGCCATTGCCGGCTGCATGACGTTTCCTGTCTCGTCTCCCGCTCGGGCTATAGCGGCGAAGATGGCTTTGAAATCTCGATCCCGGGAGACAAGGCGGAGGATGTCACCAAGCGGTTGCTCGAGCATCCGGACGTGGCGCCGATCGGCCTCGGTGCCCGCGACAGCCTGCGCCTCGAGGCGGGCCTCTGCCTCTATGGCAACGACATTGACACGACCACCACGCCTGTGGAAGCTGCGCTCGAATGGGGTATGCAGAAGGCGCGCAAGACGGGCGGCGCCCGTGCAGGCGGTTTTCCTGGCGCAGACCGCATCTTGGCCGAGCTTGAAAAGGGCGCTGCCCGCCGCCGTGTCGGCCTGAAGCCTGAGGGTAAGGCTCCGGTTCGCGGCCACGCCAAGCTCTTTGCGGATGCTGAAGGCAAGACGGAGATCGGCGAAGTGACCTCGGGCGGCTTCGGCCCCTCGGTCGAGCATCCCGTCGCAATGGGCTACGTCACGGTCGCCCAGGCGGCTGTTGGAACCCAGGTCTATGCTGAAGTGCGCGGCAAGTACCTGCCGGTCATCGTCAGTGCCCTCCCCTTTATTACACCGACCTACAAACGCTGAAACATTTTTCCGGAGAGAACAATCATGCTGAAGTTTACCGAAGAACACGAGTGGCTGAAGATCGAGGGCGGCGTCGCGACGATCGGCATTACCACCTACGCCGTTGAACAGCTCGGCGACCTCGTCTTCGTGGAATTGCCGGAAGTCGGCACCACCTTTTCCAAGAATGACAATGCCGCAACCGTTGAGTCCGTGAAGGCTGCTTCTGACGTCTATTGTCCGCTTGACGGCGAGATCACCGAAGTCAACCCGGCGATCACCGCAGATCCGTCGCTGGTCAATTCCGATCCCCAAGGCGCTGGCTGGTTCTTCAAGCTGAAGCTCAAGAATGCCGCTGATGCCGACGGCCTGCTCGATGAAGCGGCCTACAAGGAGCTCACTGCGTAATGACGACGCCGACCGAATTCCAGTTTACCGACTACCAGCCCTACGACTTCGCCAACCGTCGCCACATCGGCCCGTCCCCGGCCGAAATGTCGGATATGCTGGAGGTGATCGGCTACGGCAGCCTCGACGGGCTGATCGACGCCACGGTACCACCCTCCATCCGCCAGAAGGCGCCTCTCGTCTGGGGCGCGCCGATGACGGAACGCGAGGCGCTCGACAAGCTACGCGAGACCGCCAACAAGAACAAGGTGCTCGTCTCGCTGATCGGCCAGGGCTACTACGGCACCATCACGCCGCCGGTCATCCAGCGCAACATCCTGGAAAACCCGGCCTGGTACACGGCTTACACGCCCTACCAGCCCGAAATCAGCCAGGGCCGCCTCGAGGCGCTGCTGAACTACCAGACGATGATCTGCGACCTCACCGGCCTTGACGTCGCCAACGCCTCGCTGCTCGATGAAGCGACCGCAGCCGCAGAAGGCATGGCGATGGCCGAGCGCGTCTCGAAGTCGAAGGCGAAAGCCTTCTTCGTCGACGCCGCCTGCCATGCGCAGACGATCGAACTGATCAAGACCCGCGCCGAGCCACTGGGCTGGAGCGTCATTGTCGGCAACCCCTTCACCGATCTCGATCCGGTCGACGTCTTCGGTGCCATTTTCCAGTATCCAGGCACGCACGGCCACGTGCATGATTTCACCGGTCTGATCTCGCGCCTGCACCAGACCGGCGCCGTCGCCATAGTCGCTGCTGACATCCTGGCCCTGACGCTGCTGAAGTCGCCCGGTGAAATGGGCGCGGACATTGCCATCGGCAATTCGCAACGCTTCGGCGTTCCTGTCGGTTACGGCGGCCCGCATGCCGCCTACATGTCGGTCAAGGACGCACACAAGCGCTCCATGCCCGGCCGTCTTGTCGGCGTCTCTGTGGACGCGCGCGGCAACCGTGCCTACCGCCTGTCGCTGCAGACCCGCGAACAGCATATCCGCCGCGAGAAGGCCACGTCGAACATCTGCACCGCGCAGGTCCTGCTCGCCGTTATGGCCTCGATGTACGCCGTATTCCACGGTCCCAAGGGCATCAAGGCGATCGCCCAGCAGGTCCACCAGAAGGCCGTGCTGATGGCCAAGGGCCTGGAAAAGCTCGGCTATACCATCGAGCCCGAGACCTTCTTCGACACGATCACTGTCGATGTCGGTCACATGCAGGGCGTCATCCTGCGCGCCGCAGTCGCCGAAGGCGTAAATCTACGCAAGGTTGGCGCTACGAAGATCGGCATGAGCCTCGACGAGCGCACCCGCCCGGCGACGCTGGAGGCCGTCTGGCGCGCCTTCGGCGGTAACTTTGCTGTGGGCGATTTCGAGCCGAGCTATCGGCTGCCGAAGGGCCTCGCCCGCACCAGCGAGTACCTGAGCCATCCGATCTTCCACATGAACCGCGCCGAAAGCGAGATGACCCGCTATATCCGCCGGCTGTCCGACCGCGATCTGGCGCTCGACCGCGCGATGATCCCGCTCGGCTCCTGCACGATGAAGTTGAACGCGACGGCGGAAATGCTGCCGATCACATGGCCCGAGTTCGCGGATATCCACCCATACGTTCCAGTGGATCAGGCGCTCGGCTATCGCGAGATGATCGACGACTTGACGGAGAAGCTCTGCGCCGTGACAGGCTATGATGCCTTCTCCATGCAGCCGAACTCCGGTGCGCAGGGCGAGTATGCCGGTCTGCTGACGATCCGTAACTATCATATCGCCAATGGCAATGGTCACCGCGACGTCTGCCTCATCCCGACCTCCGCGCACGGCACCAACCCTGCCTCCGCTCAGATGGTCGGCATGAAGGTCGTGGTCGTCAAGGTTCGCGAGAACGGCGATATCGACATGGATGATTTCCGCGCCAAGACGGAGCAGTATGCGGAAAACCTCTCCTGCTGCATGATCACCTACCCCTCGACGCACGGCGTCTTCGAGGAAACCGTCAAGGAAATCTGCGACCTCGTGCACAAGCACGGCGGCCAGGTCTATCTCGACGGCGCCAACATGAACGCCATGGTTGGTCTGTCCCGGCCCGGTGATATCGGCTCGGACGTTTCGCACCTCAACCTGCACAAGACCTTCTGCATCCCGCATGGCGGCGGCGGTCCCGGTATGGGCCCGATCGGCGTCAAGGCGCATCTGGCACCCTACCTGCCAGGACACCCGGAAACGGATGGCCGTCCGGGCGCGGTCTCCGCGGCTGCTTTCGGCTCTGCCTCAATCCTGCCGATCTCCTGGAGCTACTGCCTGATGATGGGCGGCGAAGGCCTGACGCAGGCGACCAAAGTGGCGATCCTCAACGCCAACTACATCGCGGCCCGCCTGAAGGGTGCCTACGACGTGCTCTACAAGTCCGAAGCCGGCCGCGTGGCGCATGAGTGCATCATCGACACCCGCCCGCTGGCCGACAGCGCTGGTGTTACGGTCGACGACGTCGCTAAGCGCCTGATCGATTGCGGCTTCCACGCGCCGACTATGAGCTGGCCGGTTGCAGGTACACTGATGATCGAGCCGACGGAATCGGAAACCAAGGCCGAGCTTGACCGCTTCTGCGAAGCGATGCTGGCGATCCGTCAGGAGGCCCGCGACATCGAGGAAGGCCGCGCCGACAAGGACAACAACCCGCTGAAGAACGCTCCCCACACCGTCGAAGACCTTGTCGGTGAGTGGGATCGTCCCTACAGCAGAGAACAGGCCTGCTTCCCGCCCGGCGCCTTCCGCGTCGACAAATACTGGTCGCCGGTCAACCGCGTCGATAACGTCTTCGGCGACCGCAATCTGGTCTGCACCTGCCCGCCGGTCGAAAGCTACGCAGAAGCTGCTGAATAATAAGCAAACGGCCTTCCCTTTTTCAGGGAAGGCCGTATTCACGAATACCTGAGAGTGAAGGTCTGCGCGCAATGCCAAAAGACGACAGCGATTCTGTGATGCAGGCTCCGTGGCCAAGGCCGGTTCTGCTCGCTCTTGAAGAGCCGGGCAAATACGTGACCATCGCGACCACACAGGCCGCTTCCTGGGCGATGATCGAGGATTGGCCGACTGAAGACGGTTCGGCACTCGACAAGGCATTATTGGTGTGCGCCGACGTCATCAAGGGCAAACGCACCAACGACGACGCTCGCAAAGCCTTCATAGCCGCCGCTGTCGAGGCCGGCATCGATATCAAGAGCTGACCGCTCGCCCGCTCGGGTGCGCTTTCATTGTGTCGGCGTACAGAGCGAGCAGCGGAGATTTCTGCTATGCCCTCTGCTGCCCTGCGGCTTCCAGGATCAAGCTGGCAATGGCGTCCGGGTGCGAAATCAGTGACAGATGGCTCGATTTCAGTTCGATGGTCTTGGCGCCCATCCGCTTGGCCATGAAGCGCTCGAGGTCGGGATCGATCGTTCGGTCTTCGGTCGACACGGCATACCAACTGGGCTTCGAGCGCCATGCCGCCTGTGTCGTCTTACCCGTGAGGAGCGCCTTGTGGAACGGCTCCTGCACGGCATAGAGCACTTTCGCCTTCGCCTCAGGGAGATCTCCGGCGAAGTCACGCAGGAATGCCGCTTCGGTCAGTCGTCCCTCGTCTCCATCGAAGACGATGCCCGCTGAGGCCGGCGGTGTCGGAAATGTCTTGGCAAGGGCCGTATAGTCTTCGCCGGCGTCAGGCGCACGCGCAGCCACATAAACAAGCGCCGATACGCTCGGATGCCCCCCCGCTTCGGTAACCAACATGCCGGAGAACGAATGCCCGACCAGAACTGTCGGACCATCTTGCCGGTCGAGTACGCGCTGCACCGAGGCGACGGCTTCGGGCAGCGTCGTTAGAGGATTTTGCACGGCCGTCACATTGAGCCCCGCAGCCTGCAGCCGAGCAATGACCTCGGTCCAGCAGGAACCATCGGCAAACAGTCCGTGTGCCAACACGACGTTTCGCGCTTTCACCGGGGCAGCAGGCGCGGCCATACCACGGATAGAGATGAGGGAAGCTGCCGCGCCTGCGACGAGTGCTGCTGAGAATGTCCGTCTGTTCATCATCATGATCAGTGCTCCCTGAGCGTTGAATTGACCGTAAAACAAGCGCGCGTCAGCTCTGGCTGCGCATCCAACCATGCGGCCTGCAAGACTCGTTTGAAGTGGCTTTTCTTGTCGCTGCCGCACCAGCACCGTTGGCGATGGACAACTCTTCGGACGGGCATTTGCGAAGCGCATCGTGCGATGCGGCCCGTTCGCAAATGAATCTATTGAGGAAGCGCCAACCGGTCAACCTACCCTGCACTACACATAGGTATAGATCAGTTGCCAAGGCTGACAGATTCGCTCTGCGTGGCCACAACACCACGCAGGATCAAGCGCCCTGCCATGATGCTTTAAAGTAGCGAGTGGAGTGCTGAGGCGAGTGCGACAAACCCGAAGAGGACCAGAAGATAGCTCGTTCCTCGCGCGACCTTCGTTGTGAAATCCTTGGGCAGTTTTTCCCTAGCAAGGTTCACCGCGCTGCTTAGAAAGAACCACCAGGCAAGTGATCCGCAGAATACTCCACCAACGATGACTGCCGAGCTGAAACGCCGTGTCTCCTCTGTCAGCCCAAAACCGGCAAAGAGAGCGCCGAAGGAGAGAATGGTCGCCGGGTTGGAGATCGTAAGCAGGAAGGTCGCCAGCGTCGTGCCGATAAGTCCGCCTGCCCTCACATCTGCGGCCTGAACTGGATCGTGGGTCAATCCGCGATACCCGAGCCCGAGCAAGAGCAGCCCTCCGCCGAATGCCAATGGCAGGGTGGCGGCCGACATCAACTCTTCAAAAACGGCAATGCCGGTTACCGCGACAAGGGCGTAACTGGCGTCGCCGACCGCCGTCCCGAACCCGCAAGAGAAGCCCGCCAGAAAACCGCGCTCGAGCGTGCGGTTGATGCACAGCATCCCGATCGGCCCAAGTGGCGCGGTAATGATGACACCCAGCAGAGCGCCTTTCAGGAACAGCAGTAGCATTCTTTCGTCGATTCCCTTCCGCTGGCGCGTTTCACGGGCCCTCCGTACCGGGCCTTTAAAGGGCAGTCACGACGAGGTAAAACAAAAAGCCGCCAAAGCCGGCGGCCTCATCAACAATTCAGGGGATTGTGCCAATCAGTGTGCCGGTACGACGGCGTTGCCTTGGGCGGCAAGCGCCGCGAGGTCCGCTGGCTTCAACTCGACGGATTCGCCACAGCCGCAGGCTGACGTCTGGTTTGGATTGGTGAAGGTGAAACCGGAGCGTAGCGTTGTGCTCTCGAAGCCCATTTCGGTGCCGAGAAGGTAGAGCACGGCGGACGGTTCGACCCAAACCTTCGCGCCATCGCGCTCGATCAGGTCGTCCTTCGCATTCGGTTCCGTCACGAGGTCGATGGTATACTCCATCCCTGCGCAGCCGCCCTTCTTGATCCCGACGCGAATGCCCTTGGCCTCCGGTCCGGAGTTTTCGAGGATCGCTTTCACGCGGTTCGCGGCGGCTTCCGTCATACTCATTACTGCAAAGCCCATCGGCTTCTTCTCCTTCCGCGCGCGGATTCAAGGTCCGGCGTTTCACGATTCAAATGTAGTGCCAGCGGCTTAACCGATCAATACCAGCCTGCCGTATGATCGTGTCCGAAAAGTCTGCAACTTTCCGGGGTCATGCTAGTACCAGCCGACGGCGACCTGCGCCTCTTCCGACATTCGATCCGGTGTCCACGGTGGATCGAAGGTCATTTCAACCTCGACGCCGGATACGCCCTCGACCGCGCCGACAGCATTTTCGACCCAGCCGGGCATCTCGCCGGCGACCGGGCAGCCGGGCGCCGTCAGCGTCATCATGATCTTCACGATGCGATCGTCTTCGATGTCGATCTTGTAGATCAGCCCGAGCTCGAAGATATCGGCAGGAATCTCAGGATCATAGACCGTCTTGAGCGCCGAAATCACATCGTCGCTGAGCCGCGCCAGTTCGTCGGCCGGAATGCTGGAATGCACGATGCCTTCGCGCACGTCGATCTTCTGTTTGCTTTCGTCCAGGCTCATACGGACACTCCTTAAGCAAAGAACTTACGCGCATATTCCAGCGCATCGGCCAAGGCATCGACCTCGGCGCGTGTATTGTACATCCCGAAGGACGCCCGGCATGTGGAGGTGACGCCGAAACGTTTCAAGAGCGGCATGGCGCAATGGGTTCCCGCGCGCACCGCAACCCCCTGACGGTCGATCACCATCGACACATCATGCGCATGCAGACCGGCAAGCTCGAAGGAGAAGATGCCGCCCTTGCCTGGCGCGGTGCCGAAAACGCGCAGCGAATTCACCGCCTGCAGCCGCTCCGCGGCGTAAGTGGCAAGATCCGCCTCATGGCGCGCGATCGCCTCGCGGCCAACCTTCTCCATGTAGTCGAGCGCATAGCCGAGCCCGATTGCCTGCACGATCGGCGGCGTCCCGGCTTCGAAGCGATGCGGCGGATCATTATAGGTCACGGCATCTTCGGTCACCTCGAAGATCATTTCGCCACCGCCCTGGAAGGGCCGCATCTCGCGAAGCCGCTCCTTCTTGCCGTAGAGCACACCGATCCCGGACGGGCCATAGAGCTTGTGGCCGGTCATCACGTACCAGTCGCAATCGATGTCCTGCACGTCGACAGGCATATGGACGGCGCCCTGCGACCCGTCGACCAGAACCGGAATGCCGCGCTCGTGCGCGATGCGGCAGATCTCCTTCACCGGAACCACCGTGCCGAGCGCATTCGACATATGCGTGATGGCGACGAGCTTTGTGCGGTCGGTCAGGCTTCTCTCGAAGTCCTCGATATGGAAGGCGCCCTCGTCATCAATAGGCACCCATACCAGCTTGGCGCCCTGCCGTTCGCGGATGAAATGCCACGGCACGATGTTGGAGTGATGCTCCATGATCGAGATGACGATCTCGTCGCCCTCTCCAAGCTTCGGCATGCCCCAGCCATGGGCGACCGTATTGATTGCCTCCGTCGAAGACTTCGTGAACACGATGTCGTTGACATCAGGCGCGTTCAGGAAGCGCCGGACCTTTTCGCGCGCGCCCTCATACGCGTCGGTCGCGGCGTTCGAAAGGAAATGCAGACCACGGTGAACGTTCGCATATTCGTTCGAGTAGGCATGCGAAATCGCGTCTATGACGGCCTGCGGCTTCTGAGCGGAGGCACCGTTGTCGAGATAGACCAGCGGCTTGCCGTAGACTTCCCTCGCAAGGATCGGAAAATCCTTGCGAATGGCTTCGACGTCGTATGTGGTGGCCGGAACTATCTTGTCCATAATGCTATCCGATCAGGCGTGCTTTTCGAGCCAGGCCGAGATGACGCCTTCCAGCGACGCGACCAGCGCTTCGTCTTCCAGTTCTTCAACGATCTCGGCAACGAAGGCGTTGACGAGCATTGCGCGCGCCTTGTTCTCCGGAATGCCGCGCGCCATCATGTAGTAGAGATGATTGTCGTCAATGTCGGCAACGGTCGCGCCGTGACCGCACTGAACGTCGTCAGCGAAGATCTCCAGTTCCGGCTTCACCGAAAATTCGGCGTCGTCGGACATCAGAAGCGTATTGCAAGCCATCTTGGCGTCGGTCTTTTGCGCGTCCGGAGCAACGCGGATCATGCCTTGGAAGACGCCCTTGGCGCGGTCGAAGACGACGTTGCGGATCACTTCCGTGGAGCCCGTATGCGGAACGTTATGGCCGAGAACCATGGTAACGTCCGTGTGCGTTTCGGCGCCAAGCAGGTTGATGCCGCGAAGCGTCAGATCGGCGCCCTCGCCCGTTACCTTGATGTGCAGCTCCTGGCGAACGAGCTTACCGCCGGCATTGATAACGAAAAGCTTCAGCTTGGCATCGGCGCCGAGATCGACCCGGATCTGGCCGAGGTGCGTATCCTCTGCGCCCTGCTGCTGGATAATGATCCAGGTGAGCTCCGTACCTTCTCCAACCGTGATGTCACTGACGTGCGACACGAAAGCGGCGTCGGAGGTCACTGCAAGGTGACGTTCGATGACCGTCGCTTTCACGTTTGCGCCGAAGCTAATCGGCAGGCGCGTATGCGTCTGGCCGCCAGCATGAACGAACTGGATCTCGAGCGGTTCCTCAAGCGCAGTTTCGGCGGCGACGTCAATGACGTAGCCATCCCGCACGAAGCTGCCGTTGATGCGGCCGATCGCGTCATCACTGCCGAATGCGCCGAGGCCGGTGGCAGCCGTGCCGTTTGAAAGCTGAGCCGCATAGCTCGAAATATCGAGGCCATCGACCCAAGCCCTGAGATCGGGCACACCCTGAATAACCGAAAGGATCGAGGATTCTTCAACCAGCGGGTCGCGGGCTTCCGAACCAGCGTCGCCGACCTGTTCCGGAATGGCGCGCAACAGCGTCTTGAGATCGGTATAGTGCCAGGCCTCGATGCGGCGCGTCGGCAGGCCGGCCTTCTTCAGGTCGTCAAGCAGCCTGTCCCGGATGGCGATGACCGAACCGTCTCCCGGTAGCTCGCCGACCTGGTTGTTGAAAGCCTCGATGAGCGCCGCTTCAGCGGCGGTCTGGCGGCTCGTCGTCTGCATGTTCATGAGACCCGTCCTTTCCGCCTAAATCAGGCTGCCGCACCGATGATGTCGGCGTAGCCGTTGGCTTCCAGCTCATGCGCCAGCGCCTTGTCGCCCGACTTGATCACCTGCCCCTTGTAGAGAACGTGAACGGTATCCGGAACGATGTAGTCGAGCAGACGCTGGTAGTGGGTGATGACGACGACGGCACGATCCGGCGAACGCAGCGCGTTGACGCCATCGGCAACGATCTTCAGCGCGTCGATGTCGAGTCCGGAGTCCGTCTCGTCAAGTACGCAAAGCTGCGGCTGCAGCAGCGCCATCTGCAGGATTTCGGCGCGCTTCTTCTCACCACCCGAGAAGCCAACGTTCAGCGGGCGCTTCAGCATTTCGGTGTTGATCTGCAGCTTGCCGGCAGCGTCCTTGACGAGGCGCATGAAGTCGGGGGTCTTCAGCTCTTCTTCGCCGCGCGCCTTGCGCTGTTCGTTCATCGCAACCTTGAGGAACTGCATGGTGGCCACGCCCGGAATTTCGACCGGATATTGGAAGGCCAGGAAGATGCCCTTGGCCGCACGCTCGGCAGCGTCTAGTTCCAGGATGCTCTCGCCGTTGTAAAGGATGTCGCCTTCGGTGACTTCGTAGTCTTCGCGCCCCGACAGGACGTATGAAAGTGTCGACTTGCCGGAGCCGTTCGGGCCCATGATGGCAGCAACTTCACCGGCCTTCACCGTGAGGTTCAGTCCGCGAATGATCTCGGTGCCGTCTTCAGCGATGCGGGCGTGCAGGTTCTTAATTTCAAGCATGGTTTTGTCCCATAAAAAGCAATCGGAGAAAGGCGCGATCCACGCGCCCTCGCGCATTCATGTCGTATTGCGTCAGCCGACGCTGCCTTCGAGCGAGATGCTGATAAGCTTCTGCGCCTCTACGGCGAATTCCATCGGCAGCTCCTGCAGGACTTCCTTGACGAAGCCATTGACGATAAGCGCGATCGCCGCTTCCTCTGGGATGCCGCGCTGCAGGCAGTAGAAAAGCTGGTCTTCCGAGATCTTCGAGGTGGTTGCCTCGTGCTCGAACTGCGCCGTGGAATTCTTCGCCTCGATATACGGAACCGTATGGGCGCCGCACTTGCCGCCGATCAGCAGCGAATCGCACTGCGTGAAGTTGCGAGCGTTGGATGCCTTGCGGTGCGCCGATACCTGGCCGCGGTAGGTGTTCTGCGATACGCCGGCCGCAATACCCTTGGAGATGATGCGGCTCGACGTATTCTTGCCGAGGTGGATCATCTTCGTGCCGCTGTCGACCTGCTGGTGGCCGTTCGAGACGGCGATCGAGTAGAACTCGCCGCGGCTGTCATCACCGCGTAAGATGCAGGACGGATACTTCCAGGTGATCGCGGAACCAGTCTCGACCTGCGTCCAGGAGATCTTCGACCGGTCGCCACGGCAATCGCCACGCTTGGTGACGAAGTTGTAGATGCCGCCCTTGCCCTGGGCATCGCCTGGATACCAGTTCTGAACGGTCGAATATTTGATCTCGGCATCATCGAGAGCAACGAGCTCGACGACGGCGGCATGCAGCTGGTTTTCGTCGCGCTGCGGCGCGGTGCAGCCTTCAAGGTAGGAAACGTATGCACCTTCCTCGGCGATGATCAGCGTGCGCTCGAACTGGCCGGTGTTCTTCTCGTTAATGCGGAAGTAGGTGGACAGCTCCATTGGGCAGCGAACGCCCTTCGGAACGAACACGAACGAACCATCGGTAAAGACGGCCGAGTTCAGCGTCGCATAATAGTTGTCGGTGGTCGGAACGACGGAACCGAGATATTTCTGCACCAGTTCCGGATGCTCGCGGATTGCCTCCGAGATCGACATGAAGATCACGCCGGCCTTCTTCAGCTCTTCCTTGAAGGTCGTGACGACGGAAACAGAATCGAAGACGGCATCGACGGCGATCTTCGGCTTCTCGACACCGGCCAGGATTTCCTGCTCCTTGAGCGGAATACCGAGCTTTTCGTAGACCTTGAGAATTTCAGGATCGACTTCGTCAAGCGACGTCGGGCCAGGCGTGCTTTTCGGTGCGGCGTAGTAGTAGATGTCGTTGAAATCGATCTTCGGATAATCGACGCGCGCCCAGGTCGGTTCTTCCAGCGTCAGCCAGCGCTTATAGGCCTCGAGACGCCATTCGAGCATCCATTCCGGCTCCTGCTTCTTGGCGGAAATGAACCGGATGATGTCTTCGGACAGGCCCTTGGGTGCCTTGTCCATTTCGATGATGGTCTCGAAACCGTATTTATACTGATCGACGTCAATCTCGCGGACGCGATCAACCGTTTCCTGGACGGCGGGCATGTCATTCTCCAATCTCGCCGGAGAAAAGGTCCGGCAGCTTGTCGTTCGGGCAGTATCGTTTGCCCCGTATGTAGGTGGCCAAAAGGGACTTTTCAGCCCGAATGGCAAGCGGAAAATTGCGTTTCCGCAAATTTATGAAGCGGTCACGCCGCCTCCCCGGCCAGCTTGCGCCGAGCGGCTATTTTCGCAAAGACCGAAATCGCCTTGTCGATCTCGTCCTCGGTCGTTGCAAAGCCCAACGAAATGCGCAAAGCACCGAGCTTGGGGTCACGCCCCATGGCAACCAGAACATGGCTTTCGCCGACCTTGCCGGATGAGCAGGCGGACCCGGCAGAGAGCGCCACACCTTCGAGATCGAAGGCGATCTGGCCAGTCTCGGCCTTCAGCCCTGGAAGCGTGAAAAAAGTCGTATTCGAAACACGTTGGCCTTCGGCGCCGTAGATGACGACGTCAGGCGCAGCGCTTCGCATGCCGGTTTCCAGTCGATCACGTAGAGCCGACGCGACTTCATTGCGCGCATCCAATTCCGCAACAGCTGCGTCGGCAGCAGCGCCGAAGCCAATCACCGAAAGCGAATTCTCTGTCCCCGAGCGGTGACCCTTCTCCTGGCCGCCGCCATGGATCAGCGGCCGCGGCATTAGGACTTCGCCACGGGTGATCAGCGCACCGGCGCCTTTCGGACCGCCGATCTTATGCGATGAGACGATCATGAAGTCGACGCCAAGTGCGTTGGTATCGAGCCTCAAACGACTGGCCGCCTGCACCGCATCGACGACAAGCAGGCCACCATGCGCCTGTACGATTTTCGCAACGTCGGCGATCGGCTGAACGATACCGGTCTCGTTGTTGACCAGCATGACGGCGACCATCGGCAGCCCGGTCGCCTTGTTATGCGCCGTAAGCAAGGCGCCAAGCGCATCGAGATCGACGACGCCCGCCTCTGTCACCGGAATTTCCGTCGTCCGTTCCTTCGGGAAGCGCCCACCTTCGCGAACTGCAGGATGCTCAACCGCGGAATAATAGAGCTGACCGATTGCCAGCGGCGTCCGCCCCATCCTAAATTCCGGCGTCAGCACCATATTGGCCGCCTCGGTGGCGCCGCTCGTGAAGATCACATGCGCAGGATCGGCGCCCGCAAGCGTTGCCACTTGGCGCCGCGCACTTTCTATGGCTGCGCGGACGGCCCGGCCCTCGCCATGCACCGAATTCGGATTGCCGAACAGATCCATTGCACGCAGAACCGCGTCGCGCGCATGCGGATGCAGCGGCGAAGTCGCGTTCCAATCGAGATAAAGGCGTGGCGGCGCCATGATCTTTGTCCTGCGCTTTAAGCTTGCACGACGCCTCGGCTCATTTTCCTTGAAATTTCGGCCGGGCTTGCCTTATGACACATCCCACAATGCGTGGATCGCCATGCAAGTTTCGAATTGTTCTAAACTGCGTTTTAGAAAAGCTGACAACGTTCGTCAAGTCTGCGCAGCGTGAACGCGAAGAAATAAACGCCGGAGTACCGATGCCCGAAGTCATTTTCAACGGCCCCGCAGGCCGCCTTGAAGGCCGCTACCAGCCTTCCAAGGAAAAAAGCGCGCCGATTGCCCTCATTCTGCACCCGCATCCCCAGTTCGGTGGCACGATGAACAACCAGATCGTCTACCAGCTCTTCTACATGTTCCAGAAGCGCGGGTTCACGACATTGCGCTTCAACTTCCGGGGAATCGGCCGCAGCCAGGGTGAGTTCGACCACGGCGCCGGCGAGCTTTCGGATGCCGCGTCCGCGCTCGACTGGGTGCAGAGCCTGCATCCCGATTCGAAGACGTGCTGGGTTGCCGGCTATTCCTTCGGATCGTGGATCGGCATGCAGCTCCTGATGCGTCGTCCCGAAATCGAAGGCTTCATGTCGATCGCGCCGCAGCCGAACACCTATGACTTCTCGTTCCTTGCGCCCTGCCCGTCTTCCGGCCTCATCATCAACGGCGAAGCTGACAAGGTCGCGCCCGAGAAGGATGTAAACGGCCTCGTCGAGAAGCTGAAGACGCAGAAGGGTATCTTGATCACGCACCGCACGGTGCCCGGTGCCAACCACTTCTTCAACGGCCAGGTCGAGACCCTGATGAGCGAGTGCGAGGACTACCTCGATCGCCGCCTGAATGGCGAACTGGTGCCGGAGCCGGCCGCCAAGCGCATCCGCTAGGCTGACCGCATCCCGGCGGTCAATTCGAACGTCGGGCAAGACAATCCGTCGATGATCATCGGCATGCGGCTTCGCATGCCGATTTTCGTTAGGACATGCTGGGATGCGGCATTGTCAGGATGGGGGAACGCGATGAACTGTTGCGCAAAGTTCCGTCCAAAGAACCAATCGGCAAGCCCGCCGGCAATCTCCGTCGCATAGCCCTTGCCCCATGTCTCCTGCCGAAGCGAATAGCCGAGTTCGAAATCCTGCCGCTCGCCGCCAAATAGCGAGAACCCCGCGGGCCAATGAAGCGGCCGTCATCGCGACTGAGGATTTTGTATTTCGTGGTTGCGTCCCGCGCCTGCTCGCCGAACCAGCTGCACAACCGCTCCTCAGCCTTTTCACGCGACCACGGGGGGCAGCACCCGAAAGATATCGCGTCGCCTCGATCGTCGAATGGAGCTCCTGGATCAGGCCCGCATCGTCGGGTTCCCACAGATAGCGACCAGGCGCGGTGTCTCCAGAATGACCTGTTGCATCACGGTTTCACCACGACACCGCCGCTGACAGGCGCATGCACACCCGTTGTCCCCGGAAACGTCAACGGCAGGCCATCCAACGACCTCACCGCCAGATAAGCCCAGGCTTCGGCCTCCATGGAGTCGCCATTGAAGCCCGCCTCCTCCGCCGTTATCACCTTCGCGCCATGAGCAATGTCTTTCAGATCCTGCATCAGCACGCGATTGAGGCGACCGCCACCGCAAACGACATAAAGCGTCGGCTTCACCGGAAGGTGACTGGCGGACTTGATGATCGAGGCGGCCGCGACATACGCAAGAGTGCGCGCACCGTCGCCAAGTTCTGCATCTTCGCCCGATGGCGGAGGAAAGTCGTTGCGGTCGAGCGAGCGTCGCTTCTCCGCGGTAAAGAACGGGCTGTTCAAATATCGATCCGCCAGTTCCGCGACAATCCGACCTTCCGAGGCAATCATGCCGCCCTGATCGAACGGCACGCCCGCATGGGTCTCGACCCACTGATCGATCAGCGTATTGCCCGGCCCGCTGTCGTAGCCGACGATGACGCCGTCCTCGCCGACATAGGTGAGGTTGGAAATCCCGCCGATATTGACAAAGCAGACCGGCAAAGCCGCGTTCGTGACGTTGGCGGCAAGTGCTGCATGATAGACCGGTACCAGTGGCGCACCCTGGCCACCATGCACCATGTCGTTGGCACGGAGGTCGTAGGCCACCGGAATGCCCGTCTCGCGCGCCAACAGTGCCCCATCGCCGATCTGCACCGTCAGCGCCTCGTCCGGACGGTGCAGCACCGTCTGCCCGTGAAAGCCGACGACATCGATCGAAGCCGTATCGAGCGTATTCGCAGCCAGAAATTCCCTAACGGCAACTGCATGACGTAACGTCAGTTCACTCTCGATCGCGGCGAGATCACCCGGCCTTTGCTCACGTTGGGTAATGGTCTTCGCTTGCTCCAGTGCCAGCTTCAACCGATCACGGAAGGCTGGCTCATAGGGAACGCCGAGAAACGGTCCGCGCTCGACGACGGCCCGGCCATCGGTACGCAGCAGCGCCACGTCGATACCGTCCATCGATGTTCCGCTCATCAAGCCGATCGCGGTCCTGATCTTCTCCATGACCCCTCGCTGGAAGATTCCTGCCAAATGGTGACTGTTCGGCAAAACAGTGCTAAACGCGCCGCGTCACTTCAACAATAGCCAATCCGAAAATCCGCACCCGAGAGCAAAAGGTCATGTCCGAGTTCAAATCCGATTTCCTCCACACGCTGAAAGAGCGTGGCTTCATTCATCAGATCTCCGATGAATCGGGCCTCGACGAACTCTTCGCCAAGGAAACGGTAACGGCCTATATCGGCTTCGACCCGACTGCGCCCAGCCTGCATGCGGGTTCGCTCATCCAGATCATGATGCTGCACTGGCTGCAGGCAACTGGCCACCGCGCTATTTCACTGATGGGCGGTGGCACAGGCATGGTCGGTGACCCCTCTTTCAAGGACGAAGCCCGCCAGCTGATGACGATCGACACCATCGAGAGCAACATTGCTTCGATCAAGCGGGTCTTCTCAAACTACTTGACCTACGGCGAAGGCCCCAAAGATGCACTGATGATCAACAACGCCGAGTGGCTGCGTTCCATCAACTACCTGGAGTTTCTGCGAGATGTCGGCCGGCATTTCTCGGTCAACCGCATGCTGTCCTTCGACAGCGTGAAGATGCGGCTTGATCGCGAGCAGTCGCTGTCGTTCCTCGAATTCAATTACATGATCCTGCAGGCCTACGACTTCGTCGAACTCGCCAAGCGCTACGACTGCCGTCTGCAGATGGGCGGTTCGGACCAGTGGGGCAACATCGTCAACGGCATCGACCTCGGTCACCGCATGGGGACGCAACAGCTCTACGCCCTCACCTCGCCGCTGCTGACGACGTCTTCGGGTGCCAAGATGGGCAAGTCCGCGACCGGCGCCGTCTGGCTCAACGCCGACATGCTCTCGGCCTATGATTTCTGGCAGTACTGGCGCAACACCGAAGACGCCGACGTCTCGCGCTTCCTGAAGCTCTACACGACGTTGCCGATGGACGAGGTCGCGCGCCTGTCGGCGCTCGCCGGCTCCGAGATCAACGAGGTCAAGAAAATCTTGGCGACTGAGGTCACCGCGATCCTACACGGCCGCGCGGCGGCCGAACAGGCCGCCGAAACCGCCCGCAAGACCTTCGAGGAAGGTGGCCTTGCCGAAAACCTTCCGTCGGTCGAGGTGCCGGCTGCCGAGCTCGACGGTGGCATCGGTCTGCTGTCGCTGATCGTGCGCGCCGGCCTTGCCGCCTCGAATGGCGAGGCCCGTCGTCACGTTCAGGGCGGTGCGGTGCGCATCAACGATCAGGCTGTCAGCGACGAGCGCAAGGTTGTCGGAAGCGGCGAGATCACCGCCGATGGCGTCATCAAGCTCTCGCTCGGCAAGAAGAAGCACATCTTGATCCGCCGCGCGGCATAAGTTCTAGCAACATCGGAAAAGGAAAGCCGGCCTCGCGCCGGCTTTTTCGCGCCTATTGGAATTCGAAGATGTTGCGGAAGACGCCGGGGGCGATGATCGACAGCGGATTGACGATCAGATCGGGCGCTTCCAATTCCCCCGTCAGCTTGAACGTGATGCCGATCAGGCCGCGATCGGTGCCGTTGCCTAGGATGATACCGATCAGGGGTAATTCGGCAAACAGCCTGTTGAGGCCATAGGCAGGCATGAAGGTGCCCGTCATGTCCATCCTACCGCGCGGGTCACGTACTATACCCTGGAACACGGCACCGACCTGATCGCCGCGCACCACGCCGTTCTCAATGCCGATCACGCCGTTTTGCGAAACAATGCGGGCAAAGCCGCGTTGGAAGCGCTGTGCCGAGGTGTCGATGCTCCGCTTGACCGCCGAATTCAGGCTCCGTTGCTCCTGACCGACCGGCGTCGAGACGATTGAATGCAGGCGCTGCTCGTTGACCAGAGAAAAGCGCCTGATGTCGATCGAGCCATCCCAGCGGTCGCCTGCGCCGAGGCGGATCTGCAGATTGAGCAAGCCACCCATCATATGCTGATAGAGGTCGGCGAAGCGCGAAACAGAGCCCGCATCCCCGCTGGTGACATTGATAACGCCATTGCCCTTGGTCTGGGCAACGAACGCCTCGCCGCTGTCGGTGACACCGGTAAAATTCAGTGCCTGTAACCTGCCATCTGCGGAAACGTACAGCATTTCAGCATTCCGCATCTTCTCGTCATTGAAGCCGATAATGCGACCGAGCTTGGCCCGAACCGATACGTTACCGCTGCGGTCGGTCTCGCCGCCTCCACCGCCGGACTTCAATCTGGCGATGATCGGGCGAGCGTCAGCGCTGTTGCCTGATACGGAGACATCAAGCCCGCCCTTGCTGCGCTTTACCGAAACGGCAAAGTCATCCAGCGACGACAGTTTGACACTGTCGAAATCCGCCTTCATGAGATTGCCCTTGCCGATGACAAGCGAGCCGTTGGCTCCGAAGCCGTCGCCCTTGAGGACGAAGTTCTTCAACTCCGTGTTTTCGGCGGGCCCGGAAGCCTCGAACGCAGCAGTCGCGCCGATACCGCTTCCCTTCGACCAACCGATCCATGGGAGGGACAATCGCGCCCTTCCAAGATCGACCGAGACCTGCTGTCGGTCCTGATCGATGCGCTTGAGCTCGATGTCTATGCTGCCATCGATGATGTCGTTGAGGCCGGGCAGCACCTTTTCTCGCTGATCGTTGTTGAGCGTGGCGGTAATGGTCTGTTGTGGCTGAACGTCCGAAGATTTGTCTGTCGGCTCGACAAGCTTGATGCCAGCGGGAATGCCGTCGATCAGCCCCTTTCCGTCAACGCTTACCTGCTTCGGATCGGCGTTAAGCACCCCGTCAAGATCCGTGATCTTGCGGCCCGAAATCTGTTTGGCGATATCGAGATCCTGCAGCTGCAGCACAGCCTTCCATTCAGCCGGCGGAGGATTCTGCGACGAGATCAGCCCGAGGCGCGCCTGCACGTTCGCCGACACCTTGCCCTTGAGGTCCTCAGGCACGAAGCCTGCACGCTGCAGTATCTGTACTGGCTTATAGGTCAGCAATTCGCCGACCGCGTCCGCCGCGCCGGAAATGGGAAGATTGAGTTCGGCCATGAGCGGCTTGTCATAGGTCGACGGCAGGACAAACGTTCCCTCGCCGACGTTTACCGATCGTCCCGAGGGGAAGAACGCCGTCCCGCTCTTGATGGAGATCGTCGCACGCGGACCACTCAAGTCAAAATGCGCATTCGTATCACGGATCGGCGGGATGTCGCCGGCCACATTCATTCGCGTGCCAGCGATGTCGAAGGCGATCCGGATCTGGTGCTCATCGAGTTTCAGCCCCTTGCCGACAGCCTCGTCCAAGCGTCCAAATGGAATGAAGACGGAAATCGACGCGTCACTGACGGTTCCCCCGAAGAGGTTGCGTTCAACCCACTCGCGGCCCTTCGACGCCATCCAGAATGGCCACAATTGCTTGACCGCCGTTGTCTGCAAATGTTGCGACTGACCGGCAAAGCTGATCTCCGGTGACGCATCGCCGAAACGGACGTGCAGCGAGCCGAAGAGGCCTCCGGCTGGGCTCGAAACCTGCATGTTCGCAAATTGCAGTTCGCGGCTGGCAACGAGGTAACGACCAGTCGCATTTATGTCGAAGGCAAGTGGCTGCTCTCCGGATCCAACTGGCGCCGCGGTGCCGCCGCTGACGAGCAGATCGATGCCGAAGCCCTTTCCTGCGGAGGCATCGATCTTGTCCAGGTCTATGAGGGCACCGCTGAGCGGCACGGATGTTGCACCGAACTGAACACGCGACTTGGCAATCTCCAGCGTCTGCTTCGAGAAGTCATAAGCGAGGTTGATGCGGCCGCCGCTCAGTTCCTGCTGGTCGCCATCCATATAGAACTGCCCCGGCTTCAGTTCGATCGAGGCGCCAAGCGCCGGCGGGTCTTGATCGCCGGCGCGAAAGGCCGAGATCGTCAAGTCACCAGAGCCATTGATGCCTTGCCGGATTTGGCCCTCGACGTTCCGCTTGAGCGTGAACGGTCCCAGATCGACGCCCGCGACCTGCCCTGTCAACTTCGAGGTGCGTCCGCTGGCCCGTTGTGTGACGACGCTGAGCGTTGACGGCCTGCCGTTGATCGCGACCTCGCCATCCAGCGCCAGCGCGCCCTGCCGTGTCCTCGAGAAGGCCAGGTTGTCAACCACGATCGAGAGTGGACCGTTTGCGGTATCGGCGAGCTTGATGTCAATGCCCGAGAGCTTGACTGACCGCGTTCCGCCGCGCTCCACGAAACTGTCGATCATGTCGAGCTGAGCAAATGCAGCTTCCATCGCGGCCGGGATTTCGTCGATCCTGACATCATCGAGCTTGAGTGGTTTTCCGGACGGCAGCAACGCCGTGTCGAGCGCGATATCCTCTGCCTCGATCTGCGCGATCGCTATGCGACCACGAAAGAGTTGCAGCGGGTCGAGCGCCATGCGCAATGCATGCGTCGTCGACAGGTGCTGGCCACTCTCTTCGTCGATCATGTTAACGTCGCGCGCCTCAAGCGCAAGCCGCAGGTTCGATGTGAAGCGGATGACCGTAGAGCCGACCTCGGCCCGATAGCGCGGTCCGATGGCCGAGTTGAGCGCAGCCTGCGCCTGCCGCGACAGCGGCGCGTCGAACATGCCGCTTTCCACCGTGAAGATAATTGCCGCGAGCACGAACAGAATAACGGCAACGCAGCCACCCGTGACACCGGCCGTCCTGCGCATGCGCGAACGTGTCGGCGGGCAACTGACGATGATGGGATCTTCGGCCTGCGCCGAGGGAAGCTCATGCAGTGCGACGATATCTTTCTTGCGGAATGTAATTTTCTCGCCGCGGATCGCCGACATGCGTCTCGCCTAACTCCCTAACTTGTGGTTTGGACCAGACTGGCTGGACGATTGTTCGTCCAATATATATCTGGCAAATCACCTGTTATCCATAAACCCGGCAAAAGAAAGGTCTCTCAATGGCGGATATCAGCATCGGTACGACGGCGCCTGACTTTGATCTCCCGCGAGATGGCGGAGGGCGCATTTCGCTTCGTGATTTCCGCGGAAAACCGCTGGTGCTTTTCTTCTATCCCAAGGACGACACGACGGGATGCACGGCGGAATCGCTCGCCTTCACAGCACTTGCGGATGAGTTCGAAAAGGCTGGCGCTGGCGTCATCGGCATGTCTCCCGATTCCGTGAAATGCCACGACCGATTCATCAAGAAGCACAACCTTGCGGTTGTCTTGGCGTCTGATGAAGAGAAGACGACGCTTGAGGCCTATGGCGTGTGGAAACAGAAGACCATGTATGGGCGCAATTTCATGGGCGTGGAGCGAACGACCTTTCTAGTCCGCGAGGATGGGACGATCGGCACGATCTGGCAGAAGGTGAAGGTGCCCGGCCACGCAGAAATCGTGCTTGCAGCCGTCCAGAACCTGTCGCGATGACGCCTCGCTCCATCACATCCCTGCGCGGCGGCGCGATCGACGCTATCGGTGCGACCGATCTCAATGAGAAGACGACGCTTGCTCAGGAGACTGCCACGCGTTGGTTCGATCGCAAGCTGTCTCTGCGTTCGCCCCTCGACGCGCCGTTGCCGGACAGACCGGGCCGTCCGCACAAGCCAGATCTGATACCGCCGACGCAGGTCGAAAAGCGTTCCTTGCATACGGTCAAGGGCCGCATCGCGCTGCTGCATGCTATCGCCCATATCGAACTCAACGCTGTCGATCTGGCGCTTGATATCGTTGCGCGATTCGCCACCCAATCGGTGCCTAACTCTTTCTTCGACGGCTGGATGCAGGTTGCCTTCGAGGAAGCAAAACATTTCCGCATGGTGCGCGCCCGCCTGAGAGACCTCGATGCAGACTATGGTGACCTGCCCGCCCACGACGGCCTGTGGCAGGCGGCGCACTCGACAAGGAATGACCTAACGGCGCGCCTCGCCGTTGTGCCGCTCATCCTCGAGGCTCGCGGGCTGGACGTCACGCCGTCGCTACAGGCCAAGTTGCGCGAAACCGGCGATCTGGAGAGCGCAGCCGTACTCGATGTCATTTACAACGATGAGAAGGGGCACGTCGCGATTGGCGCCAAATGGTTCCGTTTTCTCTGCGCGCGCGAAAGGCGGGATCCGGCACGAACATTCCACGAACTGGTACGCGCCAATTTCCGCGGTCCGTTAAAGCCTCCCTTCAACGACATCGCGCGGGCCGAAGCCGGCCTGACGCCGTCCTTCTATCGGTCACTGACATCGACGAGCAACGCCTGATCTTATAGCGACAGCCATGCTGACCTAAGTAAATATTAACCATAATCATGCGTAATTGCGGCAATTGAGGCATCGGCCGTCAATTGGGAGATTCTCCGTGACGCATGCACAGCACAGCCGCGTATTCGGTCAGAAAAAACAAGAGCATATACTGATCCTGGCAAGCGGTGACCGGGTCCGTCATCTGACGGTCAGGCCGTGGATGGCGGCACTTGCCTTCTGCTTCGTCGGCGTCTTTGCGATCGGCTATCTCCTGGCGACCTCTTATCTCGTCCTGCGCGACGACCTGATTGGTGCGACGATGGCAAGGCAGGCGCGCATGCAGCATGACTATGAAGACCGCATCGCCGCTCTGCGCGCCCAGGTCGACCGGGTTACGTCACGTCAATTGCTCGATCAGCAAGTTGTCGAAGACAAGGTCGACAAGCTCATGGAGCAGCAGCTGGCGCTTACCTCGCGCCACGGCAAGCTCGGCTCGCTTCTTGATCGCGCGGAGAATTCAGGGCTGGGCGGCAAGGAGACGACGACGCTCCAGTCTTACGCTCCCGAAGCAAAAGACAAGCACGCCTCGCTTTCCGGTGCAGTTCAGGCAATCGAAAATCAGCTTGCCGGAGCTGACAAACCGGCCGACGTGACGACCGACAACGCTACCCTCGCCGACGTCCCGGCACAGGAAACCGTTGGCGACCGCGCCGACCGCGTTTTCTCCAAGGTGACGCTGTCGTTGAAAGACATCGAGCAGAAGCAGCGCAATCGCATCGCGCAATTGACGAGTGACGCGGGTGGTGCCGCCAATGCCATATCGAAGGTCCTGACGCGTTTCCGCATTTCGGTACCGGCCGAGCGCACGAAGCAGGATGACAGCGCAGTCGGCGGACCGTATGTCGAGCCTGAAGGCGCGGATGATTTCGATAGCTCGCTATCACAGCTTGACGATGCCCTCACCCGCCTTGAGACCGTACGGAGCACAGCGGAATCGCTGCCATTCCAGAACCCGGCCATTGGCAAGGAGATCACCAGCTCGTTCGGCAACAGGCGTGATCCGTTCCTCGGGCGGTTGGCACTGCACTCCGGCATTGACTTTCGTTTTGCGCCCGGTGAGAAGGTTCGCCCGACAGCGCCTGGCAAGGTGATTGCGGCCGGCTGGACCGGCGGCTACGGCAACATGGTTGAGGTTGACCACGGTAACGGCATTTCCACCCGTTATGGTCACATGTCGGAAATCCTGGTGAAGGTCGGCGACAAGGTCGACCGCAATGACGTGATCGGCCTTGCAGGCAGCACCGGCCGGTCCACCGGTACGCATCTGCACTATGAGGTCCGCCAGGACGGCCGGGCAGTCGACCCCATTTATTTCATGAATGCGGGCTTGAAGCTTGCCAGTTACATGAAGTAACTACGTGCACTAACCACGTCTTTACCTGTGCACTAGCCGCAAGGCCTGTATTCCTTGACTTAAGGGCAGTTTCGGCTTATGTCGCGCTGCATTGCGGCACGCAATCATGCCGACTCAATCAGAGTACGGCCGAACCGGAACGGAAACAGTTTTCCCTTTGACGACATTTGCTGATCTTGGCTTGAGCCAAAAAGTGCTTTCCGCTGTGACCGACGCGGGCTACACGACGCCAACTCCCATCCAGGCTGGTGCGATCCCTTTTGCGCTCGAGCGACGCGATATTTGCGGGATTGCGCAAACGGGAACAGGCAAGACTGCATCCTTCGTTCTGCCGATGCTGTCGCTGCTGGAAAAGGGCCGTGCCCGCGCTCGCATGCCGCGCACGCTGATCCTCGAGCCGACCCGCGAACTCGCGGCGCAGGTTGCGGAGAACTTCGAAAAGTACGGCAAGAATCACCGGTTGAATGTCGCGCTGCTGATCGGCGGCGTGTCCTTCGAAGATCAGGATCGCAAGCTTGAGCGCGGCGCCGATGTTCTGATCTGTACGCCCGGCCGCCTGCTCGATCACTTCGAGCGCGGGAAGCTTTTGATGAGCGCTGTCGAAATCTTCGTTATCGACGAGGCCGACCGCATGCTCGACATGGGCTTCATCCCCGATATCGAGCGTATCGCAAAGCTCATTCCGTTTACCCGTCAGACGCTGTTCTTCTCGGCGACCATGCCGCCTGAGATCCAGAAGCTTGCGGATCGCTTCCTGCAGAATCCGGAACGCGTCGAAGTCGCCAAGCCGGCGTCGACGGCAAAAACCGTAACGCAGCGTTTCGTCGCCTCGCACGGCAAGGACTACGAGAAGCGCGCCGTTCTGCGCGACCTTATCAAGGCGCAGACCGATCTCAAGAACGCGATTATCTTTTGTAACCGCAAGAAGGACGTTTCCGAGCTCTTTCGGTCCCTGGACCGCCACGGCTTTTCCGCCGGCGCTCTGCACGGCGACATGGACCAGCGCTCGCGCATGGCCATGCTGCAGAACTTCAAGGACGGCAACCTCCAGCTTCTCGTGGCTTCCGATGTCGCCGCTCGCGGTCTCGACATTCCTGACGTCAGCCACGTCTTCAACTTTGATGTTCCGATCCATTCCGAGGATTATGTTCATCGCATCGGCCGCACCGGCCGCGCAGGCCGTTCCGGCGCTGCATTCACCATCGTCACCCGCCACGACCAAAAACACGCCGACGCGATCGAAAAGCTGATCGGCGAGAAAGTCGAGTGGTTGAACGGCGACCTTTCCGCCTTGCCCCCTCCTGAGCCCGGCCGCGAGGACGATCGTTCCCGCCGCAAGGGTCGAGACAAGGACCGCAGTCGCAGCAAGGGCCGTGGAGGTCATAAATCTGATATCGCCGTCGCAGATAATGACGTCGAGACGATGGAAACAGCAGCACCAGCAAAGGTCGAAAGCGTGAAGCAAGAGCGCAAAGCAGAACAACACAAGCCGCAGCACAGCACGCGCGCCACTCGTCCTTATCCGGCAAACGATGACAATCGCGACCGCCGCCGCTACCGGGACCACGACGACGGCCCGACGCCTGTCGGTTTCGGCGATGAGATTCCGGCCTTCATGCTGATCACGGCCAACGCCAAGATCTAGCGAATCATGGGCACGCCGGGCATCGATTTTCCGGGCGTTGGCGTTGGTCTGGTGATTTTGCGTGACCGCAAGATCCTCCTTTACAAGCGTCTCCGCGCGCCGGAGGCCGGCCACTGGAGCATTGTGGGCGGCAAAGTCGATCATATGGAGCCGGCAGAGCAGGCGGCGCGCCGTGAAGCCGAAGAAGAAACCGGTCTATCGATTGGCCGCGTCAGTCTCCTCGGCCCCGCAGAAGTTATCAGCAAGGCGGACGAACAGCACTGGGTCTCCCTGCTCTATATTGCGTCCGAGTTCGACGGCGAACCGAAGCTCACTGAGCCGGAAAAGCTCTCGGACTTCGGCTGGTTCAGCCGTTCCGACCTCCCGCAACCGCTCTCCGCATTCGCGTCCGCCGCCATGGACAGGCTGAAAGCCGACGAACTCCTCTAGGGTTTCACTCCGCCCGGAGCGCTGCCTCATAGGCAAGCCGCACCCATCGCGCCATAAGGTCGGGGTCGTCATAGGCATCGTCGGGGATCGACCAGTATGGCATCTTCACCGGACTTCCCTTCTTGCCTTCGTAGGCCCATTGCGTCGCCCCGGCTGCAGCGAATTCGGGCGCGCTCTGCTCGTCGGCTTTCAGCAGCATCTCGCCGCGCACCTCGACCGCAACAATCCGCCCCATATGGTAGATGCCCTTGCCACCGAACATCCGTTTGATCGTGACGGGGCCAAGCCCCTGAAACATTTCTTCAATCGCCGCCGCATCCATCCCCTAGCCCTTCAAAACTCCGCCTGCCGCGATGACGGCCTCCGGCGTATCCACATCCAGATGCGCAGCGTCGCCGATTTCGATGTCGGCCACAGGCACGCCCGATGTCTCAAGGATGTGCCGCGCACCGACGTCACCCTCCAGCCGCAAGACCTCATCGTACAGGGATTTCGGTATAATCACAGGATTGCCGCGCTTACCGTGCGACACGGCACGGATGATCGAATGGCCATGCGATCGTCGGAACGCCAAGATCAGCTTATCGAGATCGCTGGTAGAAACGCCCGGCATGTCGGCCAAGATGACCAAAGCTCCATCCGCGTCCCGCGCTTGCTCGACGGAAAATCCTGTCGCGAGCGACGAGGCCATGCCGGAGGCGTAGTCCGGATTGTGAACTATCATCGCATTCAGCCCGGACAGCACCGCTTCGATGTCGTTTTTGCGATGTCCCGTCACGACAATGACTGACGACGCCCGACTGCCGATCGCCGTCCTCACCGATCGCCTGACAAGCGGCACGCCGTCAAACTCCGCCAGCAGCTTGTGCGGCCCGCCCTCGCCCATTCGGCTGGCCTTGCCGGCGGCAAGAACGATGGCCACGACGTTATCCGCGGGGACCAATTGCGCCTCCTGTTCACGAAGGCTTGGCCGCGCCTGGATTTCCATCAGAAGACCTCCGACACCCATGCCGCTGATGTCGAGTGCACTTGGCTCTTCACCCGCCAGGATCCGATCGAGCACCCAGTCGAAGCCATTCTCCTTGGGGCTGCGCGCGCATCCCGGTGCCCCGATCACAGGGATATCGCCGATGCGGCCGAGAACGAGCAGGTTACCCGGGTCGACAGGCATGCCGACCTGCACCACCTCGCCTCCGGCCTGTCGAATCGCCTCGGGAATCACGTCCTCGTCATCGATCACGGCAGACGCGCCGAAAAGAATGATCAGCTTCGGTGCTTTGTCGGGCGAACCTGATGCGTCTCGGAGTGCCTCTGCAACCGGCTTTACACGATGAGCAACCCGCGCCTCTCTAACGAGATGACTGCCGGATGCGATGAGCCGGCGGGAAAGCACACGCGCCGTCTTGTCCATCACCGCCGGCTTCAGCGAAGGCAGCTCCGTCGCAATCAACGAGACAGATCTGCCGGCAAAGGGTTTCACCTCGAATGCCGACGTCGCCCGCAGCACTTCGCATGCGGCGTCGAGTTTCGCGCCTGAGACGGCGAGCGGAATGATCTTGAACGTTGCGACCATGTCGCCGTTCCGGACAGGCACATGGTCGTTGAGGCAGGCGAGCGTTATGCCGGGATCGATCCTGTTCAGGCGATCGACGGCACTTCGGGTTGCGACGAACAGCCCGTCGACCGTCGAGTACACGTTCACGCGCCCTGTGGACGCCTCCGAGAAGCGGAGGTGGTCGGGAGTGACAGCCCTCGCAAGTCGTCCCGCCGCGTCATCCTCACCGACGTCCCCCGGCTCGATACGCGCCGCAATGACATGTTCTATACCCTCGCTGCGGAGCCTGTCGATGTCAGCGGCATCGATCCTGTGCCCTTTGGGCAAGCTGCCGTCTGCAAGCTTCACCGCATGCCCGAGGACCACGCCGTCGGCATCATCGATAGAAAAAGACCCAAATTTCATTTCCTGTCACCAGCCGGTGAAATGTCGCGGGTTCGCAACGTCTGTACGATTTCCGCGAGAATGGCGACCGCGATTTCTGCCGGGCTCGCCGCACCGATCTTGAGCCCGATCGGTGCATTGATCCTGGCTAGCGCGGATTCGTCCAGACCATCGGTACGCAACCTCTCCAGGCGCGTTGCATGCGTTTTGCGGCTGCCGAGCGCACCGACGTAGAAACAACCGATCCGCAACGCCTCGGCAATCGGGAAATCGTCGATCTTCGGGTCATGCGTAACCGCGACCAGCGCCGTATAGGCATCCAGCGGACGATCCTTGAGTACGTCCACTGGCCAATCCGCCGTCAGATCGATGCCGAGGAATCGTTCGGGTGTAGCGAAAGCCGTGCGCGGATCTATGATCCGAACATCAAAGCCGGCAAGAGAGGCCATCTGTGCCAGAATTTGGCTGATGTGGACGGCGCCGATGATCACGATATGGGCCGGGGGCAGATGCGCGTTCAAAAAATAGCGGTGCCCATCGACCTCGATCGACGTCGATCTGCCCGAGCGGAACGCAGCTTCAACGGCAGGCACCAACCAAGGCTTCACAGAATCTCCCTCGAGAACGACGCTATCGTTGCCGTTCTCAAGATCAGTCAGCAGTATCGCGGCCCGGCGAGCGCGTCGGGCGTCATTGAGACGCGCAAGATTTGCGGCATCCATCAATCGAGCCTTTCGACATAGACGCGAATGCGGCCACCGCAGGAAAGGCCGACGCGCCACGCGGTTTCATCCGCGACGCCAAACTCGAGCATCTTCGCCTTGCCGTCGGCGATTACGTCCAGGGCCTCGGCAATGACGGCACCTTCGACGCAGCCTCCTGACACGGACCCTTCGAAATTGCCGTCTCGGTCGATCACCAGATGGCTCCCCGCCGGTCGTGGCGCCGATCCCCACGTCTCGATCACCGTGGCAACAGCCACGTCTCGCCCGCCTTTCCGCCAGCCTTCTGCCGTCATCAGCGGATCAAGGTCAAAAGATGTCCCTGTCATGCGATGCCTTTCAATGTTTCGAGGTACCGGCGCGGGTCGTACGTGGTCGACCTAGTCGCGCCGAGTGCTTCCACGAGGTCGCTCAAGGATGATAGATTGTGAACCGGTCGGAATTCGTCAACATGCGGCAGCATTGCGCGCACGCCACGTGCTCGTGGCTCGAAGCCATCGAAGCGCAGCAACGGATTGAGCCAGATCAGTCGCCGGCAGGAGCGGTGCAGGCGGTCCATCTCGGCTGCGAGCAGCTCCGTTCCCTCGCGTTCCAGGCCATCGGTGATAAGCAGCACGACCGCGCCTTGGCCCAGCACGCGCCGGGCCCACAGGCGATTGAATTCCTTTAACGTTTCACCGATCCGCGTTCCTCCCGACCAATCCTTTACGGCCGCAGCGCATTCATCCATCGCCTCGTCAGGGTCCTTGTGTCGCATTTGGCGGGTGACGTTCGTGAGGCGCGTCCCGAAGAGGAAGGTATGCACCCGCCGGCGCTTCTCCGTCAGCACATGCAGAAAATGCAGAAAGATGCGCGTGTACTGGCTCATGGAGCCGGAAATATCGGCGAGAACGACCAAGGGCGGCTGGACCTCCCGGATTTCACGGTATCGCGGAAGAATGAGATCGGCCCCGCTGCGCAATGCCGCCCGCATCGTCCCGCGCGGGTCGACATGCGAATGAACATGCGACGGCCGGAAGCGCCGAGTGCGCACCTTGTCCAGAGGCAACTGCAGTTTCGTGAGCGCCTTCTTGGCGGCGGCAATCTCCATCGCTGACATTTGGGCGAAGTCCATCCGCCGGAAGACCTCGCTGCCCGACATGGTGAAGCGTGCGTCTATCTCGATGTCGGGCTCATCACGCGGCGGCTTGTTGTCCCTTCGTTCGCCGAGCAAGGCGTCGGCGGCGCGGCTTTCACCGGGCCTCGCCTTTTCCTTGTCACGCGTGTCCGGCGCGCGTGGTGACATCATCGCGATCATTTTTGCGACGAGATCTCGCGACTGCCAGAAAAGCCGAAACGCCTCGTCGAACACCGCCTTGTCTTCATGCCGCTTGACGAAGACGGACGAGAGTGCGGCGTGAAATTCCTCCCGCGACCCCATGCCGATTGCCTCGACCGCCTCGATCGCGTCGACGATCGCCGCCGGCCCGATCTTCATGCCGGCCTTCCGCAATGCTCTGGCAAAGAAGACGATATTGTCTGCAAATCGACCGTCGCCGACTGGAGGCGGTGGAACGGAGATCCCATCCTGTCCGCTTCTCGGATCCATGCGCTATCCCGCCGCCTGCAGCTCGCTCTTGACATCTTCCAGCACCTTTGCGCCGTCGCTGCTTTGAATGCGTGCAATGTCGTCCTGGTATTTCAGCAGTGTTCCGATCGTGTCGGAGATCGTATCCGGATCGAGCGCCAGCCGGTCGAGTTCCGTCAGCGCTGTCGCCCAATCGATCGTCTCGGCAACGCCCGGGTTCTTGAAAAGATCCAGTGCACGAAGCTTCTGCACATAGGCGACGATCTGTGTGGACAGGGCTGCATTGCAGCCCGGCACCTTGCGTCGAATGATTTCCAGCTCCTGCGCGGCATCGGGATAATCGACCCAGTGGTAGAGGCAGCGCCGCTTTAGCGCGTCGTGGACCTCGCGCGTCCGGTTCGTGGTGATGATGACGATCGGCGGCTCGGCGGCCCGGATCGTGCCGAGCTCGGGAATCGTTACCTGAAAGTCGGAAAGAACCTCCAAAAGGAAGGCCTCGAATGCCTCGTCGGTACGGTCTAGCTCGTCGATAAGGAAGACTGGTGACCGGCCATCCGGGCTCGATAGAGCCTGAAGCACCGGCCGGCGGATCAGGTAGCGTTCGGAGAAGATGTCCGACTCGATCCTGTCCCGGTCGGTAAGCCCGGACGCCTCGGCAAGGCGGATTTCCAGCATCTGCGCCGGGTAATTCCATTCGTAGACGGCCGAGGCGATGTCCAAGCCTTCGTAGCATTGCAGGCGGATCAACGGCCGCCCCAGGGCTTTTGATAGGACCTTGGCGATCTCCGTCTTCCCGACACCGGCCTCACCCTCCAGGAAGAGAGGACGCCTCATCTTCAGGGCGAGAAAAAGCACCGTGCCAAGTGCCCGCCCAGCCAGATAGTCCTGATCGCCCAGCATCGCGATCGTCTCGTCGATCGACGACGGCAGCGGCAGATGCGCTTGATCCGGCATGTCTTCTCCCTTTTTTCAGGAAGTTATAACGTGTGATAGTCGCGGTTCATATAGAGAAGCGCGGGCTTGGCCTCGTTGTAGCGGACCGCCACGACCTCACCGAAAATGATATGGTGCGTCGACATTTCCTTGATTTCACTCACGCGGCAATCGAAGGAGGCAAGGGCGTCGTGAAGAATGGGTGCACCGGTGACGAGCTTGTCGAACCGGCCCGTCGCGAAACGTTCGTCGTTGCTGAGCTGGGTGCGGCCGGAAAAGGCATCGGCCAGCGCCTGATGGTGCGCGCCCAACGTGTTCAGGGCGAAGATGCCGCTCCGGAAGAAGATGTCGTTCTTCGGATTGCTATTGTTCAGGCACACAAGAACGGTTGCAGGGTCGTCAGATACTGAGCAAGCGGCAGTGATCGTCACGCCGCGGCGCTCCTCGCCGATTGCCGTCGTCACGAGCTGCACATGGCCTCCAAAGCGGCTCATCGCATCTCGGTAGAGGCGCGGATCGATCGGTTGTTTATTCAACAAAGGCATTCTCCATCCGGCGTCACCGGCTTGCTGTTTCCTGTAATATGAAGGTGATCGGTTACCTTTTCTACAAAAGCCAGGCGAAAAGCTTCCCGATTGTGCGTTTTTCTTTGACGATCGATGTCGGACGGATAAAAGAGCAGGACAAACGACAGGGACCTGCAGCTTTTATGAATACTTTGCGTGGCCTAGCACTTCTGCCGATGCTGCTCCTTGCGGCCGCAGAATGCCATGCCGCGGGCCTGATAGTCGGTGTCGTAGCGCCACAGAGTGGCAACCTCGCGCCAATCGGCGCGCAGGTCATTGCCGGCGCGACGGCCAAGGTCCAGCAGGACGGTAACACGGTTGTCACGGTCGGAGAGACTTGCGAGGCAAACAGCGGCGCGGCAATCGCCGACGCACTGATTAATGCCAAGGTCCAGGTGGCCGTCGGTTTTCTCTGCAGCGAAACGCTCGAAGGCGCGCTGCCTAAGCTCAGGGACGCAAATATCCCGGCGATCACCGTCTCCGTGCGTTCACGCATTCTCATGGAAGATGCCCTGAAGAATGGCTGGCCCTTCTACCGGATGGCGCCAGCCGATGGCGCCGAAGCGGAAAAGATCATCGAGGCAATCGTGAGCGAGTGGGCAGCCTCGCCGATCGCACTGATCGAGGATGGCACTATCCATGGTCGGGAGCTTACGGAAGCAATCCGTAACGCACTCGAGGAAAAAGGCCTCAAGCCCGTCTTCACCGACACCTATCGACCGGGCCAGGAGCAGCAGGTCGCTCTCGTGCGACGACTGAAGAAAGCCGGGGCAACAAAAGTCTTTGTCGGCGGAGATCGTAGCGACGCTGCCGTCATCGCACGCGATGCCGCAGCGGAAAAAGCTCACCTCGATATTCTTGGTGGCGACGCCATGCGCGCTGCTGACCAGCCGCTTGCACTCGCGGATGGCGTTCTCGCCGTTGTTCTGCCTGATTATGCCGCGCGCCCGGAGGCGAAGCCGGTGGTCGACGCGTTCCGCGCGAGTGGCGTCGAGCCGGAGGGCTATGTGCTACCTGCCTATGCGGCGGTGGAAATCGCCACGAAGGCAGCCCAGGATGCCGGCGCGGACGACAGGCCCATCGCGCAGCACATCGGCGGCACCTCCTTTGAGACGGTCATCGGAAAAATTGCTTTCAACGCCGGCCATGAACTGGCCGACAATCCCTACCGCATGCTGCAGTGGCATGCCGGTTCGTTCGTGCCGCCAAGCACTCCGATCGAATAGATCTGACGCTGCGGCATGCGTTCTACGGAGAGACTTCAATGACTACGCCCATTCGCATCGCGCCATCCGTCCTTGCTGCCGATTTTGCTAAACTCGGCCAGGAAGTGCGCGACGTAACGGCCGCCGGAGCCGATTGGATTCACCTCGACGTCATGGACGGTCACTTCGTGCCGAACATTTCCTTCGGCCCTGACGTTATCAAGTCGCTGCGTTCCTATACGGATGCAGTGTTCGATTGCCATCTGATGATTGCGCCGGTCGACCCGTACCTTGAGGCCTTCGCGAAAGCCGGCTGCGATCGCATTACCGTCCATGCTGAAGCCGGGCCGCATCTCCACCGCTCGCTTCAGACGGTACGCGGGCTGGGCAAGAAGGTCGGCGTTACCATTAATCCAGCAACGCCGCTTTCGGCGATCGAGAACGTGCTCGACGACATCGACCTGATCCTCATCATGTCGGTGAACCCCGGCTTCGGCGGGCAGAAATTTATCCCGGCGATGGCCGACAAGATCGCCACAGCGCGGTCACTGATCGGTGACAGACCGATCGACCTTGAAGTTGACGGTGGAGTGACGGTCGAAACCGCGCCGATCATCGGCAAGGCTGGCGGCGATGTTCTCGTGGCCGGTTCGGCGATTTTCAAAGGCGGTTCGCTCGAGGCCTACAAGACAGCAATCAGCGCTCTACGAAATGCCGCCGAAGGTCAATCCAAGTCGTGATAAAAGCAGGCCGCCCTTGATTTCCGAGCGGCTTCGGGCGGCTCGCCCGCCCCTCCCCGATCTTTTCGTGGGCGCCATTCTCTGGGGCACCCAGATGCTGGCATCCGCAATGGCCGCGCTCTATCTCAGAAATGGGATGGAGGCGGCACATGTCCGCGATCTCGCAATGCTCTATTTTGCGGGCGGTTTACTGGCCTGGCTGTTCATGTTGCCCTTGGGCCGCTTCCTTGCGCATCGACGATCCTTGAAAACACGCTTTGCAGCATTCTTCGTTGCACTTGCCGCCGGGACCATCTTGATGACGGCCTTTCTCTTCGCCATGGACTACCGGGTCTTCTACTCCGCGTGGCACGCCTCTTTTGGATCCCGCACATGGGTGTTCCAATTCGTCTTTACCGGAGCCAGCGCGGTCTATCAGTTTGCCGTGCTGGGAATTCGCCTGTTTCTTCCGCTCGGGCTTCTCTGCCTTTTCGGCACGAGTATTGCGCTTGCCAAACGCATGCGTTGAGATTGCCGCCTGTCTTTGCTACAGGGGCGCCAGCATTCTTTTTATGAACGAAAGCAGGAAGCCATGATCCCGCGCTACTCCCGACCAGAGATGGTCGCCATCTGGTCGCCCGAAACCAAATTCCGCATCTGGTTCGAAATCGAGGCTCACGCCTGCGATGCGCTCGCCGAACTGGGCGTCATCCCGAAATCCGCTGCAAAGACAATTTGGGAGCGAGGCGGCGCTGCGACGTTCGACGTTGCGCGGATCGATGAAATCGAGGCCGTCACCAAGCACGATGTCATCGCCTTCCTGACACATCTTTCAGAAATCGTCGGCCCGGACGCCCGTTTCGTCCACCAGGGGATGACCTCTTCGGACGTTCTCGACACCACGCTGAACATCCAGCTCGTCCGTGCAGCCGACATTCTGCTTGCCGATATGGACCGCCTGCTTGCGGCACTCAAGGCACGCGCGTTCGAACACAAGGACACCATCCGCATCGGCCGTAGCCACGGCATTCACGCCGAGCCGACGACGATGGGACTAACGCTGGCGCGCTTCTATGCCGAGATGAGCCGCAACCGTGCGCGTCTCGTGGCTGCGCGTGCCGAAATCGCCACAGGTGCGGTTTCGGGCGCCGTCGGCACCTTTGCCAATATCGACCCACGCGTCGAGGAACACGTCTGCGCCAAGCTCGGCCTGATCCCGGAGGCCGTTTCGACCCAGGTCATTCCGCGCGACCGCCATGCGATGTTCTTCGCGATCCTCGGCGTCATCGGCTCCTCCATCGAAAACGTCGCGATCGAGATCCGCCACATGCAGCGGACTGAAGTGCTGGAAGCCGAGGAATACTTCTCGCCTGGCCAGAAGGGTTCTTCTGCCATGCCGCACAAGCGCAATCCGGTTCTGACCGAGAACCTCACCGGCCTAGCGCGCCTGGTGCGCATGTCGGTCGTTCCGGCCATGGAGAACGTCGCCCTGTGGCACGAGCGCGACATCAGCCATTCCAGCGTCGAGCGCGCCATCGGTCCCGACACGACGATCACGCTCGACTTCGCCCTCAACCGTTTGGCCGGCGTCATTGAGAAGCTTGTGGTCTATCCCGACAACATGATGAAGAATCTCGATAAATTCCGTGGCCTCGTGCATTCGCAGCGTGTACTTCTGGCGCTGACGCAGGCTGGTGTTTCGCGTGAGGATGCCTATCGGCTCGTTCAGCGTAACGCGATGAAGGTTTGGGAACAGGGCAAGGACTTCCTCGAGGAATTGCTCGCCGACGCAGAGGTCCGTGCCGCGTTATCCGAAGAAGAAATCCGCGAGAAGTTCGATCTCGGATACCATACCAAACACGTAGATACGATCTTCCGGCGCGTTTTCGGCGCTGCCTAAGTTGGACTACCGGGACGGCGCCTTCGAGGGCGCCGTTTTCCGTTTCGGCTTCCGGGGCTTCGCCGATGTCCTCTTTTCGTTCGTCTCATCAGTGGAATTTGTCGCTTTCGGCGTTCCTTTTGTCCGCCCCTCGCGCACTCCCTTTGCGGCCTTGGCGACAAGGCGGTCCAAGTGCTTCAGGTCTTCGTCATCGAGGTGCTCGATCCCGATGAACTTGTTCTCGGCGTGGCTCGTCAGAATAATCTCGTCGAGCTTGGCCTGGACAGCGCGAGCATCCCTCGTCTGCGCATTCTGCAACACGAACACCATCAGGAACGTAATAATGGTCGTTCCGGTATTGATGACCAACTGCCAAGTCTCTGAGAAATCGAAAAGTGGCCCCGTCGCTGCCCATATGGCGACGAGCGCGACAGCGAGGACGAAAGTCGCTGGCTTCCCTGCCCATTCAGACGTCTTGCTGGCAAAGCGGGTAAACAGATGTTGCGGCGCAGCCATATGTGACCTCCCTGGGGTATCCCCTCAGCGAAACTCCAAGGGAGGTGGTGTAGTTCCAGTCTGCAGCCGTCAGACAACCGGTGGTGCCACGAGCTTCCTATAGAGGTGCCAGCTGGCATGACCGAGCACCGGCATGACCAGGGCAAGCCCGACGAACAGTGGGATCGTGCCAACCATGAGAGCAACGGCGATGATCAGCCCCCAGCAGAAGACCGGCACCGGGTTGGCGACAGTCGCCCTGACCGATGTCTCCATCGCGCAGACGAGCCCAACGTCCCGATCCAGCAGCAAGGGAAAGGTCACGACGGTCGTGGCCAGAACGATGATGGCAAAGCCTAGGCCAAGCAGATGCCCCCATATGATCAGCTGTATCCCCTCAGGCGTGCCGAAGATCTCCGAGAGGAACACTGAGATCGACCGCGGGAAAACATCCCCAAAGACGTTGGAATAAAGCGTCTGCGCAGCAACGAGCCAGACGACGAAGAAGCCGAACAGCAGCAATCCGCCGGCAATGATCGACGGGAACGCCGGCGATCTCGTTACCTCAAGAGCGTGTCTCCAC
This sequence comes from Rhizobium sp. BK060, assembly GCF_014193145.1. Lineage (NCBI taxonomy): Bacteria > Pseudomonadati > Pseudomonadota > Alphaproteobacteria > Hyphomicrobiales > Rhizobiaceae > Rhizobium > Rhizobium sp. BK060. The sequence goes on along the minus strand of NZ_JACHYW010000034.1, from coordinate 29,894 downwards.
GAGGTGTCCATACCGGCTTCACGCCTGCGGCTGATTTCGTAGAGCCCGATCGCTGCGATGGGGCCGATCAGCGCGAAACCTGATATCAGCGGGAAAATCATCGGCAGGAGGTTGGCACTTGATGTTGCGACTGCAAGAAAAATGCCGGCAATCGGATACATCAAGCATAGAAATACATAGTGGGATGGTTTTTCTCGAAAATCGTCGAGCCCGCGCCGTAGCGCATCGAGGACATCCGCAACGCTGATCTTGTTGACGACCGGGCGTGTATAGACATCGCTTGCACCCGACATAACATGGAATGCCGTCATGGCTTTCTCCTCCTCAGCCAAGATAGCCGGCAACGAAAGGATCGGCGACAACGCCGATACGAGACGCAACCGGCACTGCGGAAAAACATAACAAATTTCGCGGCCTTGTCCCACCCCTCCCTTGACATCGCCGCCAGGCTTTCTCACATCCGCGCCATCATGAAAGCTTCAGACGCCGAAATCCTCATCATCCCCGGTTATACGAATTCCGGTCCCAACCATTGGCAAAGCCGCTGGGAGGCCAAGCTCAGCACCGCTCGCCGTGTCGAACAGGCCGAATGGTCGAAGCCGGTCCGCGACGATTGGGTAAAGCGCATCTCCGAAGAGGTGAACGCTGCGACGCGACCAGTCATACTGGTCGCGCATTCGCTTGGCATTCCGTCCGCCATCCACGCCATTCCCCATTTCCGCAACAAGGTGGCAGGGGCATTCTTCGTTGCACCGCCCGATGTCGCCAATCCCGCGATACGGCCAAAGCACCTGATGACATTCGGCCCGTATCCACGAGATCCATTGCCTTTCCCGACGATCACGATCGCGAGCCGCAATGATCCTTTCGGCAGCTATGAGCATGCCGACGACATCGCTGCCAGCTGGGGATCGCTCCTCATCGACGCCGGTGAGGCCGGGCACATCAACAGCGAGTCCGGCCACGGACCATGGCCGGAAGGAACAATGGTGTTTGCCCAGTTCCTGAGCCGCCTAAAGCCGTCCTAGAGGCGCTAGACCCCCGCCACCAGCAACCTCGCAGCATCGCCGCTGACCAGGATGCCGGTTCGACCGCCCGTGCCGCGAATAGGCAGAAACCGGAGAAAAAGGGTCAAGACCATTCGACCACCACTCCCTGGAGATCCGCTGACTGTTTGCGACTATCCGTCAGTCGCCCTCGCCGCGAATAAAGAGAACGCCCGCTAAGCCCACAAGTACTATGCATTGCAGTATGAACATTGGCCATTCTGGAGACATGTTGGTCCCTCCCCAATCAACGCGATATAGGGCGCAGTCAGCCAAGTGTATGCACGTTACGGAAAAGTTACACGCATATAGAGCGGCACACAAAAGCCGATAGACACTACGTGTTTGTTTTTAATAGAATATTATTTTTATGACATTAAGGGCTATTTAATTCAATGAATGCAAAATATATACACGCTAAAAGAGCGAGTATGCAGATTGAAGCAAGCGACTCCCGATAAACGGGTTAAATCGAAGACCAAGGTCGAAGCCGCAGCGTTTGACGGCGACACGGCGCCACTGAACGGTGCTGAACTCCTGGAACGCGAGAGCCGCTGGAATTACGCGCTTGTCGGATCGGGTCTCGGCGTCTGGGATCACAATCTTCGTCTTGGCAAACGCTATTATTCCGATACCTGGAAGATCATGCGCGGCATGGCGCCCGACGAGGATGCAGACGGCGACTACGACACGTGGATCGAACTCATCCACCCCGACGACCGGGACTTTGTCGTAAAGGCCGTCGATCGGCAAAATGCCGGCGATCCCGACTATCAGATCTTCGAGTATCGCGAGCGCCACAGGGATGGCCACTGGATCTGGATTGAGTGCCGGGGCGCCTGTGTTGAATGGGACGAAAACGGTATCCCTGCCCGGCTCGTCGGCACCGATACAGACATCACCGCGCGTAAGGGGGCGGAGGAGCGGCTTGCGCACGTGTCGCGGCGCCTCGATCTTGCCCTTGATATCTCCGATATTGGGGTCTTCGAGGCTGACATCGAGAATGGAACGGTCGATTGGGACGACCGCCTTCTGGCGATCTACGGCATTACCGACACGTCGCCGGCCAACACCGGCAACGCCTGGGAGGCCTCGCTGCATCCCGACGACAGGGACCGCGTACTGGCAACGATCGATGAGTGCGTCACCAATAACACCGATTTCCAGCACGAATTCCGCATCATCAGGCAGGACGGCATCGAGCGCGTCATTCGCGCAAAAGCGGCCTTCTTTCTTGACAGCGACGGGCGTCGCAAGCTGATTGGCGCGAATTGGGATGTTACGGCCGAAGTTAGGCTCAACAACGAACTGCAGCGCGCCAAGGATCTCGCGGAAGCCCGAAACAGGGAGCTCGAAAGCGCCAAGGAGAACATCGAGCACCTGGCGTTGCACGATTATCTCACTGGCTTGCCCAATCGCCGATACCTGGACCGTATGCTGGACGAATGTTCCGCCCAATGTCGCCGGAACGGCCTGGCGCTCGCGATCCTCCACATCGATCTCGATCGCTTCAAGCAAATCAATGACACTCTCGGCCACCGCGCCGGTGACGCGATGCTGAAGCATGCAGCGCAAGTGCTGAAGGAAAGTGTCCGTTCGACCGATTTTGTCGCCCGTATTGGTGGCGACGAATTCGTGGTCCTCTGTACACTTGATGTCACGCCGAAGAAGATCTCCAATCTGGCGGAGCGCATCATCCGCAAGCTCTGCAGGCCCATTCGCTACGAGGGCCATGATTGCCGTTTCGGGGCCAGCATCGGCATTGCCACAGAAAGCAGTCCGGCGCTCGATGCCAAGCAACTTCTGCTCAATGCGGATATAGCGCTCTACCGCGCAAAAAGCGGCGGACGCAACCGGCACGAATTCTTCTCGACCGATGAGCGACGCCGCATCATCGCCAGCAAGCATTTGGCGGACGAAATCCTACTGGGGCTGGAACGGGGGGAGTTTGTTCCGTTCTACCAGTTGCAGTTCCATGCCCGAACGCTCGATGTTGCCGGAGTCGAGACGCTGGCTCGCTGGCAGCACCGGGAGCACGGTTTACTGGCGCCCGATCGTTTCCTGGCGATCGCCGAGGATCTGGATGTCGTCTCCACGATCGACGGCCTCATCCTCGAGCAAGCGCTGGCTGACCGGAAGCGATGGGAGGATGAGGGGCTCCTCATCCCGAAAATTGCGGTCAACGTATCGTCGCGTCGCCTCGGAGATCCAAACCTGGCGAAGAAGCTTCGCGGCTTGAAGATCGAACCACGCACGATTTCGTTCGAGTTGCTTGAATCGATCTCGCTGGACGATTGCGATGACGCCGTGATCGCCAATCTCCGGCACCTGCGCCGCCTTGGCATCGACATAGAAATCGATGACTTCGGCACGGGCCATGCGTCCATTGTCAGCCTTTTGAAGCTGAGTCCGAAAACCTTGAAGATCGACCGCGAACTAATCCGCTTGCTGCCCCATTCGGCAGAGCAGCGGAAACTGGTCCGCTCGATCATCGATATCGGCCGTTCGCTGAACATTCTGGTCACGGCGGAGGGGGTCGAGACGATGGACCACGTCCGTATCCTTTGTGACCTCGGTTGCGATATGCTTCAGGGCTACGCGCTGGCCCGTCCGATGCCCGCGCTGCAGATAGCGCCTTTTGTACGCACCGCGTCTTGGCGGGGCGTGGAAGGCCCTGCCCGCGGCCTCCAGCAGGATCTGCGTAAGTCGGTCAACGGCTCCGGCCAGAGATAAAGGCCTGCATGACGGCCCCGACAGGGACGCCTCACATTCCGTTGATCGCAAAAAACCTGTAGACTGCTTTGCAGAAAGTTTTCGATTCTCTTAGCGGCACTCCGGCAATCCCGGATTCCGGGGAAGGAGTGACAGGCGGATTGTGAAACCCTCGCTTTTCCTTTAAGGGGACGCCACGAGATCGATCCACTCGCGCTATCCCAAGAGCGCCAACGATAGAGAACAATTGCAATGAACCGTCGCCGCCGTATTTACGAGGGCAAGGCAAAGATTCTGTATGAGGGCCCGGAACCGGGCACGCTGATCCAGTTCTTCAAAGACGATGCCACCGCCTTCAACAAGAAAAAGCACGAAGTCATCGATGGCAAGGGCGTTCTGAACAACCGCATTTCGGAATATATCTTCAGCCATCTGAACAAGATCGGCATTCCGACACATTTTATTCGCCGCCTCAACATGCGCGAGCAGTTGATCCGCGAAGTGGAAATGATCCCGCTCGAGATCGTTGTACGCAACGTTGCCGCCGGCTCTCTGTCCAAGCGCCTGGGCATCGAGGAAGGCGTTGTGCTGCCGCGCTCGATCATCGAGTTCTATTACAAGTCCGACGCGCTCGATGATCCGATGGTCTCGGAAGAGCACATCACCGCATTCGGCTGGGCAAATCCCGCCGAGCTCGATGACATCATGGCGCTCGCCATTCGCGTCAACGACTTCATGACCGGCCTTTTCCTCGGCGTCGGCATCCAGCTTGTCGATTTCAAGATCGAATGCGGCCGCCTGTATGAAGGCGACATGATGCGCATCATCCTCGCCGATGAGATTTCGCCGGACTCCTGCCGTCTGTGGGATATCGATACCCGCGAGAAGATGGATAAGGACCGCTTCCGTCGTGACATGGGTGGACTTCTCGAAGCCTATTCGGAAGTTGCGCGCCGCCTCGGTATCATCAACGAGAACGAACCCGTGCGCGGCACCGGTCCGGTGCTCGTGAAGTAAGACTTTCAGGCCAAGCAAGACAGGGAAGATAAAGTGATCAAGGCTCGTGTAACCGTCACGCTGAAGAACGGCGTTCTCGATCCGCAGGGCAAGGCCATCGAGGGCGCCCTCGGCGCGCTCGGATTCGATGGTGTCGGCCATGTCCGTCAGGGCAAGGTTTTCGACGTCGAACTCGAAGGCGCCGACAAGGCTAAAGCGGAGAGCGACCTTAAGGCAATGTGCGAGAAACTCCTCGCAAATACGGTGATCGAGAACTATAATATTTCCGTCGACTAATCTGGTCGTGGAGCGCACTCGATGGCTGAATTGACGCAAGAGCTCATGCTTGAGTTGTTGACGAAAATGCACGAGCACATCGACACACTGGATGCGTCGCTTGACGACATCCGGAGCGAAATGCATTGCATGCGCGACACAATGAGCTCGATGCAGCAGGAAATACATAGTATTTACGGTGTCCTTGGCCGGCACGAAGGCCGGCTGGAACGCATTGAAAAGCGTCTCGTACTTAGAGAACTTGCAGAAGCACAAACAAGGTTTTAGTCGCACTCATGAAATCAGCCGTCGTTCAACTTCCGGGCCTCAATCGCGATCGCGACATGATCGCTGCACTGACGAAAATCTCCGGTCGCGCACCGGTGACGATCTGGCAAACGGAAACGGACATTCCGGACGTCGACCTCATCGTCATCCCTGGTGGCTTTTCCTATGGCGACTACCTTCGTTGTGGTGCCATCGCCGCGCGCATGCCTGTGATGCAGGCAATCATCGAAAAGGCGAACAAGGGCGTCAAGGTTCTGGGCGTATGCAACGGCTTCCAGATCCTCCTCGAGGCAGGTCTGCTGCCCGGCGCACTGATGCGCAATGCCTCGCTCAAGTTCGTCTGCCGCGAGATCAAGCTCGAAGTCGTCAATGCCGACACCGATTTCACCCGTGCCTACTCCAAGGGCCAGGTCATCCGCTCCCCCGTTGCGCATCACGATGGCAACTATTTCGCCGACGCCGAAACCCTGGCGAAGATCGAGGGCAATGGTCAGGTGGTCTTCCGTTACGCGGAGGGCACCAATCCGAACGGCTCGATCAACGATATTGCTGGCGTCCTGAACGACAAGGGCAACGTCCTCGGCATGATGCCGCACCCCGAAAACCTCATCGAAGCAGCACACGGCGGTTCCGACGGCCGCGGTCTGTTCGCTTCTGCCCTCGAGGTAATCGCTGCTTAACCTTCGGCACGTAAGAGGCCATTCATCCGGTCCATTGGAGCAAGATTGATGCGCCCTCGCCTTACGACGACACGTGTTCTCGCGATTGCCGCAACGGCGGCGCTGATCGCCTCCTGCCAATCAAACACGCCGGCGAAGGCGCCTGATCGCAGCGCGCTTTCCACCATGGAGCGCGTTGCTCTTGGCGCAAATGCCTGCTGGTTCAAATCGGGCGATGCCGCCTTCGCAGCCTACAGGCTGGCGCCGGAACTGAATTCCTTCTCCGGCCGTCCACGCATTCTCGTCGTGCACAAGGGAAGCCCTGAGAGCCGTCCATTGCTCGTCGTTCAGGCTGAAGGCACCCCCTCCAAACTCGATGCCTTTGGTCCGATGATGCAAAGCGCCACGGGACCGCGGATCGTCAAGGACGTCACCCGTTGGGCATCCGGCGGCAAAGCTTGCAGCTGATCAATCCCAGAAGAATGACTTACTGGCTTCCCTGCGTGCATCCGCACGCGTAACGCCGATGTCTATTAGCTCGGCGTCTGTCAAATCGCGCAACACCCTGCGGCTCTCGCGCTTCTGATGCCACGACGATAGACGATGCCATACGGACTGCAGTAAGGCTTGAGCGCGCGATACGCCGCCTGAGTCTTGCCGAACACGGTATTGCATCGATTGCACCTGAGAAGACAAAGGTGCAATCGGGGACTCGCTCTCTGGAACGGCAGACATATCTTTCTCCAAACGGAATTGTATCTGTCATTCAAATAATCTTGACGAATGAAGGGTGACAATATAGAGAATTGTCATCATGACAACTTGGCTCCCAGACGTTTCGCGTGGTTCCGGCCCGGTCTACCTCCGGATTGCGGACAGCATTGAATCAGCCATCGCCAGCGGCACATTGCCTGCAGGCAGCAAATTGCCGCCGCAACGAAACCTCGCCTACGACATTGGCGTAACAATCGGGACAATCGGCCGCGCATACGCGCTGGTGCACGAGCGCGGCCTCGTCGCCGGTGAAGTCGGCCGCGGAACCTACGTGCTGGATCGCGCCGAGACCGCACCCGGCAATCAGCCGGATCCGTTAACCATCGCGCTCGGCGGCACGCGTGCTATCGATGCGCCGGCCGGCAAGATACGCTTTGACACCACGGCGGCTCCGGATCTCGGTCAGGGTAAGATCATCGGCAACGTGCTCGCCGCCATTGGCGTGGAAAAGCTTTCCGAAATCTCGTCCTATTCCCGTGTCTTCCCGCAAAATTGGTACGAGGCTGGCCGGCGTTGGCTCGCCAGAAACGATTGGACGCCTGAAACAGAAAACATCGTCCCTACCCTTGGGGCGCATGCGGCGGCTGTTGCGGTCATCTCGGCCGTGTCATCGCCTGGTGACAAGATCGTATTCGAAGACCTGAGCTACACGCAGGTCAGTCGCAGCGCGCGCATTCTCGGTCGCCGCACCCTTACTGTCGAGTCCGACGAGAATGGTGTGATCCCCGGTGACTTCGAGCGCCTCTGCCTTCAGCAGCATCCGAAACTTGCGTTCCTGATGCCCACCGCACACAATCCCACGCTGGCCACGATGCCCCGCGACCGCCGGGCAAGCATCGCGGAAATTGCGCGTCGGCATGGCGTCTGGCTGATTGAGGACGATCTCTACGGCGGAATGACCGGAGACGAAAATCCCCTGCTCGCATCGCTCGCGCCCGATCGCACGTTCCTGATCAGCGGCCTTTCGAAGTCGGTGGCTGCCGGAGTGCGCGGCGGCTGGGTCGCCTGCCCGCCGCATTTTGCGCAGCGGATCAAGGTGACGCACAAGATGATCACCGGCGGACTGCCTTTCATTCTGGCCGAGGCTTGCGCCCGTCTCGTAATGAGCGGCCAGGCACACGAAATCCGCAAGGCCAGTGCGGCGGAACTGACGTTACGTGAACGGCTCGCGCGGGAACAGTTGCAGGGATACGACTTCGTATCGCATCCGCATGTGCCATTCCTCTGGCTGAAGCTGCCCGATCCTTGGCTCTCTGGAACCTTCAAGAACGCCGCCTACAGGGATGGTGTCCTGATCGACGACGAGGATGAGTTCAAGGCAGCTCGAGCAGAGAAAGTCTATCATCGCGTACGGATAGGCTTCTCCTCGCCGCGCAACCGGGAGGATATGGTTGCGGGATTGATGACGCTGCGACGCCTGCTGGAAAGCGGAGGCGCTGGCTACGACGGCGAGATTTGAGATTGCGGCGACGGGGCCGCTGACCGGCGACAAAACAGCGCCGGTCGGCAAAAGTCGCTTTACCCAACGATCATCGATGGTACGCCCATTCGTCCCATACCAATCTCTGCGACGGTCCGAGCAACGGCATGACGCGCGCCTGCATCAGGTCGGTTACAAGTTTTAAGCGGCGCAGTTGGCTCCCTGTATACCCGCCGTCTGTTAACAGCTGCCATTTTCCTGTCGCGCGTTTCATTCAGTTAGGCTAAAGACACCGCAATCGCGCAACGGCAGGGACTTCCGAGAGCTCATGACCATTTCCAATACCCGCCCGATCACCCCCGAACTGATCGCCGCCCATGGCCTGAAGCCAGACGAATATCAGCGGATATTGGACCTGATCGGCCGCGAACCGACCTTCACGGAGCTCGGCATCTTCTCGGCCATGTGGAACGAGCACTGCTCGTACAAATCCTCCAAGAAGTGGTTGCGCACGTTGCCGACCAAAGGCCCGCGTGTCATCCAGGGACCCGGCGAAAACGCCGGCGTCGTCGACATCGACGACGGTGACTGCGTCGTCTTCAAGATGGAGAGCCACAACCACCCCTCCTACATCGAGCCGTATCAGGGCGCGGCGACGGGTGTCGGCGGCATTCTGCGCGACGTCTTCACCATGGGCGCCCGCCCGATCGCAGCGATGAATGCGCTGCGTTTCGGCGAGCCGGACCATCCGAAGACCCGCCACCTCGTCTCCGGCGTTGTGTCCGGCGTTGGCGGCTATGGCAACTCCTTCGGCGTACCGACCGTCGGCGGCGAAGTCGAATTCGACGCCCGCTACAACGGCAACATTCTGGTCAACGCCTTTGCCGCGGGTCTCGCCAAGTCCAACGCGATCTTCCTGTCAGAAGCCAAGGGCGTCGGTCTCCCGGTCGTCTATCTCGGCGCCAAGACCGGCCGTGATGGCGTTGGCGGTGCGACCATGGCGTCGGCTGAATTCGACGAATCCATCGAGGAAAAGCGCCCGACCGTACAGGTCGGCGACCCCTTTACCGAAAAGTGCCTGCTGGAAGCCTGCCTTGAGCTGATGCAAACCGGGGCCGTCATCGCCATTCAGGACATGGGGGCTGCCGGCCTCACCTGCTCGGCCGTCGAGATGGGCGCCAAGGGCGATCTCGGCATCCTGCTCGATCTCGACACTGTGCCCGTGCGTGAAGAGCAGATGACGGCCTATGAGATGATGCTGTCCGAGAGCCAGGAGCGCATGCTCATGGTCCTGGAGCCGGAAAAGGAAGCCGTCGCAAAGGCGATCTTCGTTAAGTGGGGCCTCGATTTCGCGATCGTCGGCAAGACCACCGACGACCTGCGCTTTCGCGTCGTCCACCAAGGCGAAGAAGTCGCCAACCTGCCTATCAAGGATCTCGGTGACCAAGCGCCCGAATATGACCGTCCGTGGCGCGAGTCCGACAAGCGCGCGCCATTGCCTGCCAACCTCGTTGCCGCACCGGCTGACTACGGTCAGGCGCTGCTGCAACTCGTTGGCTCTCCCAATCAATCAAGCCGCCGCTGGGTTTACGAGCAGTACGATACGCTGATCCAGGGCAACTCGCTCCAGCTTCCGGGCGGTGATGCTGGCGTCGTTCGTGTCGAAAACCATGCGACCAAGGCTCTCGCTTTTTCCTCTGACGTCACGCCACGCTATGTCGAGGCAGACCCGTTCGAAGGCGGCAAGCAGGCGGTCGCGGAATGTTGGCGCAATATCACGGCAACCGGCGCAGAGCCCCTGGCAGCCACCGACAACCTGAACTTCGGCAATCCCGAGAAGCCCGAGATCATGGGCCAGTTCGTCCAGGCCGTGAAGGGCATCGGAGAAGCCTGCCGGGTTCTCGATTTCCCCATCGTATCGGGCAATGTCTCGCTCTACAATGAAACCAATGGTGTTGCGATCCTGCCGACACCGACGATCGCCGGCGTTGGCCTCCTGCCCGACTGGAAGAAGATGACTCGTATCGGCAGCGCTTCGAATGGCGACAAGGTGATCATGATTGGTACGGACGGCAGCCATCTCGGTTCCTCGGTCTACCTGCGTGATGTTATTGGCAGCACTGAAGGCCCCGCTCCGGAAGTCGACCTCTTGGCAGAGCGCCGCAACGGCGACTTCGTGCGCTCGGTGATCCGCAACGGCCAGGCAACGGCCTGCCACGATATCTCTTCGGGCGGCCTCGTACTCGCTCTCGCCGAAATGGCGATGGCGTCCAGCAAGGGCCTCAAGATCAGCCTCGGTGAATGCAGGGGCGCGCCGCATGCGCTGCTGTTCGGCGAAGATCAGGCCCGCTATGTTCTGACGGTGCCAGCGGATGTAGCAAACTTCGTCTGCGCCAATGCCGAAGGTGCGCGCATACCCTTCCGCCGTCTCGGCACGGTCGAGGGTGACAGCCTTGTCGTCGACGATCTGCTATCGCTGCCAATTCAGCAATTGCGCGACGCCCATGAATCATGGTTCCCTGATTACATGGAAGGCCATGGCACGCTCGCTGCCACGGAATAATGCGCAAGGAGTAACGATCATGCCTATGAAACCCGGTGATATCGAAGACATGATCAAGGCCGGCATCCCCGGCGCCAAGGTAACCATCCGCGATCTCGCCGGCGACGGCGACCATTATGCGGCTGAGGTGGTCGCTGAAGCCTTTCGCGGCAAGAGCCGCGTGCAGCAGCACCAGATGGTCTACGAGGCTCTCAAGGGTAACATGGGCGGCATATTGCATGCCCTGGCGCTGCAGACATCGGCACCTGATTGATATCGAATGCAAAATGCCCGGTCACAAGCCGGGCGTTTTGCTGTAGCCACCTTCTGCAAAGACCGAGCCCGACCGTGGACCGGCGGTCAGCAGCGTGAAGTCGAAGGGAGCCCGCAAGTCCGGCCCCAGGACGTACTGCCGATGCACGCGCAGAAGGTCCTTCTTGATCTTCCTGTAGTGTTCAACGGTTAGCATCTGCTTGACGCGGATGAAAACCATCCTGGCAGGCCGTAGATAGCCATGCCCGCAAACCGCCACCACCGGCACCTTATAGAAATGGATTGCGTCGGTCAGGCACTGGACATCGAGCCAGTAAACGTTGTCGCATCGCGCAATCAGGCCCACCCGTGACCGCAGCAATTGCGCGGGACGCAACAAAGCACACTGAAGGATTGCTGACCCGAGCGTCGCAAAGATCACCCTCTTGCCGGCGAAAATATCCGGATATCGCTCGAGAAGTGTGCCGATCACATGCGCAGCAACGCTGGAGCCCATGCTGTGAGATGAGATGACGTATTCGTCCGCAGTCTCCGACAAGGCTGCCCGGGCGGCAGTGGCGCAGTGATCGAGCCATTGATTGAATTCTGGATCGCTCATCCAAGCAAGAGCCACCGCCATGCGCCAGTCCGCGAAAAGATGCAATGTGTAGAAACGTTCGGCAAAAGGCAGAAACGCAAAGATGAAGAAACATAACGCTAGTGCCACGCTCCACAGAAGATGAAGGGCGGGCAACTCCGTACCGATCGGTATAACAGCGATCGTCGCACTGAGCGCAAAGCCCAGAATCATCATCAGAAACGGAAAGATGAAGAACAATCCGAATCGCCAGGCATGCCTGAAATAACCCGCCATCCCCCCAAAGGCGATGACCTGCAAAGCGCTCCGAAAACCTGAGAGGATCTGTGTCGCCCGGCTGCCAGCTCTAAGCTTTTCCACGAGAGCGTCGTGGTCGAAGACATGGATATGGCTGTTGGTTTCCCAGCCATCCGCGCTCGCCCTCACCTTGAAGCTCGTTGAATCGGGTCCGTATTCCGGTTCACCTGTCAGCACTGAGAAATCCCAAACAGCCGCACTTTGCTTTGCTGAGCGTTGGTAGCGAGCGATGTGAGCACGCCCGTCAAGTGGCTCGAACCCCGGAAAATGGAGAACGACCCTTTTCGAAATCACTGTCATTATTCTCTTTCTTTGCCGCGGGCACGGCAGATAATTGCTGCGCCGCAATCGGCGAGAATTGTGGCGAAATCCGGGTAATTTCCCGTGCGAAATGCGCGCCACTCGTACCTCGTCGTAACGCTTCAGTGGAGGGCGTAACGCAAGCGCAACAATCCGCCGTCTGCAAACCGATAGGGTGCTCTTTTTTTGCCGGCGCCTGCTGGAATTCCGGCGATCACATGCTATCTAAGCTTAACGATTGAAACGGCGGGCCTTTAACTCGCCTGTGGAAAGGATTAGGTCCCTATGAGCGGTATCAACGAATTCATCGACAACGAAATCAAGAGCAACGACGTCGTCCTCTTCATGAAGGGAACGCCGCAGTTTCCGCAGTGTGGATTCTCCGGCCAGGTCGTGCAGATTCTCGATTACATCGGCGTCGACTACAAGGGCATCAACGTGCTCGCTGACTCCGAAATCCGCCAGGGCATCAAGGATTATTCAAACTGGCCGACGATCCCGCAGCTCTACGTCAAGGGCGAGTTCATCGGCGGCTGCGACATCGTCCGGGAAATGTTCCAGGCCGGTGAGTTGCAGCAGCACCTGCAGGAACACGGCGTCACCGTTCGCGGCGCCGCCTGACCTGTCCGGTCACCGGGCGTCCGCCCGGTTTCCAAATCTTGTATTTTGAGTCCGAGGCGCTGTGCTGAACAGCGCCTTGGCCCGTTTATGGGAATTCCATTGTGACAGATTCATCACAAGCCGCGCACGCGGGCCAATTGCCCATGGGCAAAGGGGAGTTCATTGCACTCGCCGCCTTCCTGATGGCGGTCAATTCGCTTGCGATCGACATCATGCTTCCGGCGCTTCAGCAGATCGGCGCAAGCCTCGGCGTCGAAAGCGAAAATCACCGTCAATTCGTCGTTTCTGCCTATCTGCTTGGTTTCGGCTCGGCGCAACTCTTCTACGGCCCCCTCTCAGACCGCTTCGGCCGTCGCCTGCCGCTCCTGATCGGCCTCGTCATCTATATCTGTTCCGCGCTCGGGATCGCGCTGGTACCGTCCTTTGCGGGGCTGCTTGCGCTTCGTTTCGTTCAGGGCATTGGTTCGGCGGCCACCCGCGTCATCACGATCTCCATCGTTCGTGATATCTACGGCGGCCGGCAGATGGCGGAGGTCATGTCGCTGATCATGATGGTCTTCATGATCGTCCCCGTCATCGCGCCGGGCAGCGGCCAGATCATCATGTTCTTCGGCAGCTGGCATCTGATCTTCGTATTCATCGCCGTCATGGCTGCACTGATTTCGGGCTGGGCCTATCTTCGCCTTCCAGAAACCCTGCATCCCTTGAACGTTCGCCCCTTCACCGCCCGTTCAGTGATCGGTGGTTTCAAGCTCGTGCTGACGAACCGGATCGCGCTCTGCTACACGATCGCCAGCACCTTCATCTTCGGCTCACTGTTCGGCTTCATCAATTCCGCGCAGCAGATTTACGTCGGCATCTACGGGCTAGGCGTCTACTTCCCCTTCGCTTTTGCCGGCGTCGCCGTCTTCATGTCGCTCTCGTCATTCCTGAACTCGCGGCTTGTCGGGAAGTTTGGCATGCGGCGGCTTTCCCATGGTGCATTGGCCGGCTTTATCACGATTAATACCATCTGGCTTCTGGCCCTTCTGCTGGGTCCGCACCCGATGCCCTTCCCGCTCTTCATCGGCTTCTTCGGCCTGGCGATGTTCCAGTTCGGCTGGATTGGCTCCAACTTCAATTCGCTTGCCATGGAACCGCTCGGCCATGTTGCGGGAACGGCTTCGTCCGTCCTCGGCTTCATGAGCACCGTCGGGGGCGCACTGATCGGCGCCGGCATCGGCCAAGCTTTCAACGGTACCGCTCTGCCGATGGTCGCGGGCTATTTCACCGTCTCGATCATCGGCCTGATCTTCGTTTTGATCGCAGAAAAGGGGCGTCTCTTCCAGCCGCATAATCCCGCGGTCTGATCGGGTCACCCGCCTCGTATTTCAGGATTTCCATTATGACGCCACTGCATAAACCACATGTTGAAAATCAGGGCTCCGGCCGAATAGGCATGGGCTTCGTCGAATTTGTCATCACCATCGCCATCATGACCGCCAGCGTCGCCATGGCGATCGATAGCATGTTGCCGTCCCTGCCCGCGATCGGCCATTCATTCGGCGTTATCAACGCCAACGACGCGCAGCTCGTGATCGGCGTCTTCTTCCTCGGCTTCGGCGTTTCGCAGATCATCTTCGGCAGCTTGTCGGATACGTTCGGCCGCCGGAACATCCTGCTTGGAGGCTTGGCGGTCTACGTGCTCGCCATGTTCGCCGCTGCTGCCACAGGCAGCTTCGAAATGCTGTTGATCATGCGTTTCGTTCAGGGCCTCGGCGGCGCAGCCGTCCGCATCACCACGATGGCGATCGTCCGTGACTGCTTCGGTGGCCGCGAAATGGCGCGCGTGATGTCCTACGTTATGATCGTCTTCATGATCGTTCCGATCGTGGCACCTTCCGTCGGTCAGTTGATTATCACCTATGCCAACTGGCACTGGATATTCATCCTGCTCGGCCTCGTTGGCGCCATCCTGTTTTTATGGGCACTGCTGCGTCTCAAGGAATCTCTCCCGAAGGAAGAACGTATCCCCCTGTCGGTCGGCTCCGTCGTCGACGGCTTCAAGACCGTCCTGACCAACAAGATCACCTGCGGCTACATGATCGGCCTGACCATGTTCACAGGCGTCATCAGCGCCTATGTGATCTCGGTCCAGCAAGTCTTCGGCGAGGTCTATGGTCTCGGCGACTGGTTGCCGATCGCCTTTGCGGCGACGGCGGGAGGTATCGCGGTGGCAAACTTCGCCAACGGCTTCTTCGTCCGCAAGTTCGGCATGCGCCGCATCTCGCACGTCGCCATGATCCTGTTCACGATCGTTTCAGCGATCGGCTATGTCAAAGCACTCGGCGGTCGCCCCGATTTCGCCTTCGCCTATGCGCTCTTCACGATCCTGCTGATGATGTTTGCGGTCATAGCCACCAACTTCACGGCGATCAGCCTGGAACCGATGGGCAACCTGGCCGGCACGGCAACCGCCATCACCGGCTTCGTGTCGACGACCTTCGGCGCGATCCTCGGCGGCACCGTCGGCCAGCTGTTCAACGGCACGGTCCAGCCACTCTTCGGCGGCTTCGCAGTGTTCGGTGCGATCAGCATCGCGGCAACGCTCTGGGCGGAAGGCGGCAAGCTCTTCACGCATCCTGGCGACAGCCCGCAGCTCGATTCCGGCGCCGGCCACTTCTAGAAGCCGACCGGCCTGTCTCTCCCGTTTGAACGCATAGCGTATCGCCCGCAACATGCCGTTGCGGGCGCCACTGCCTCAGGGAGTTAGCGCCACACCAGAACAACCGATACGGCCAGCGCCGATGCCATGGCGATATTGAAAAGCTTGGCCGAACGTTGTGCCCGGAGAAGTTGGGCCATGAGTGCGCCCAAGACAAGCCATAGCAGCCCGGCCGGAAAAGCCGCAGCAGCAAACAGCGTCCCCATCCATAGGGCGCCGCTGGTTTGCGCATGCTGCGGGGACACAAGATAGGTGCTGCCCGCGCTCAGGGCGACCAGCCACCCTTTTGGGTTCAACCACTGGAACAGAAAAGCCTGCAGAAATCCCGCCGCCTGTGTCAGGCTATCCGCCTCAAAAGTGCCGGCATTGACGATCTTCCAGGCAAGCCACAGCAGGAACAGAGAACCGGCCACTTTCATCGCCGTTACGATAGCTGGTACAGCGGCGACAATTTCTCCGACACCGAAGGTACTTAAAACGATCATCACTCCCATGCCCAGTGACGCACCGAGCGGACAGCCAATGCCTCTCAAAGTGCCGACGGTCGCACCGGTGGACAGGATCATGGTGTTGCTTGGCCCCGGCGTGACCGCCGCGATGAATGCAAACAGCAGGAAGGCCAGCGCCTGAGCGGTATCCATCGTCCCTCTCCACGTGGTTCTCGAAAGACGAAAGAACCTCTAGGCCTGGCGCACACTCTTGTCTTGTATGTTTGTGTGCAAGCTACTAGCGGGTCAGCTTCTCATAAGGAAACCGAATGGAGCGACGGCAGCCGATATGATGCGGCGCACCGTCGGTCCAAACGCGCAGACTAGCTGCCACTTCTGCACAAGACGTATTTCACGTCTTCTCCAAGGGAGTCGCGAGGTTCGCTCGCTTGGCGCTAGACCGTGAAAACCTCGCGCCGGAGGATATCCCAGCTCTCCTTGTCAGGCGCAATCAGCAAACCACCGCTGGTGTGATGCGGCAGGTAGGGCGAGCCGTCAAAACGCGCTGCATAAGCACCGGCCTCGATGCTGAGAAGCGTGCCTGCAAGATGATCCCAGGGCATCAGCTTGTTATACATGAGATAGTGCACATGACCGCTCGCAAAGGCGCGGTATTCGTGGGCCGCGCAGCGATAGTTGGCAAGAAACCGAACTTTGGCGAGGTTGGCAAGGATCTCGCCACGCTTCGGTTTCGGCAGGAATCCGGTCGATGCCATACCGACCATCTCTTCCAGCGCGACAGCTGCGGCAACCGAAAGCCGTTCCGCCTCACCGTCAGGACGCCGAAGCCATGCGCCACTGCCCTTCTCTCCGATCACCCAATCGTCGCCCATCGGGTCGTAGATGATGCCGGCAACCGTTTCGCCCTTGGACACCACGGACGCCATGACGCCGAAGGCTGGAATGCCCGATGCGAAATTGAACGTCCCATCAACGGGATCCACAACGATAGCAAGATCCGCACCCTCGAGCTTGCCGAGCAGCGCCGGATCTGCGGCGACCGACTCCTCGCCGACGAACAGGGCATCTGGCCAGAGCGTGGCTGCTTCCGCCTTGATCATCCGCTCGGCCTGCAGGTCGGCCTCCGTCACCAGATCGGTCGCCTCGCTCTTGGCGCGCACGTCATCGCTCCCAAGTCGACGGAAACGCGGCAATATCTCTGCCTTCGCCGCCCGCCTCAGAAGATCGGCAAGCGTCGCTACATCTATCGTGGAACTCATGGACTTTCCTTCTTTGGCGTGAGCGCCGACTATTCGCTCTTCGGCGCGGTCTCTCCGGCCATCAGGCCGGCGAAATCGAAAAGCTTGGGATCAAGCAGATGCGACGGGTTCACATGCGCAAGCGCCCGCAGCATCGTATCCTTGCGGCCCGGCATGCGCCGCTCGAAATCGGCGAGCATCTCCTTCATCGCATTGCGCTGCAGCCCGTCCTGGGAGCCGCAGAGATCACAAGGAATGATCGGGAACTGCATGGCCGCCGCAAACTTTGCCATGTCGTCTTCGGCGCAGTAGGCGAGAGGGCGCAAAACCATGAGGTTGCCCTCGTCATTTAGCAGCTTGGCCGGCATCGACGCGAGCCGCCCGCCATGGAAGAAGTTCATGAAGAAGGTCTCGAGAATATCCTCGCGGTGGTGGCCGAGCACCAATGCGTCACAGCCCTCCTCCTTGGCGATCCGGTAGAGATTGCCCCGCCGTAGACGCGAACAGAGCGAACAATAGGTCGCACCCTCCGGAACCTTTTCCTTCACGATCGAATAGGTATCGCGATACTCGATGCGGTGTTTGACACCGATCTTCGTGAGATAGTCAGGCAGGATATGCTTGGGAAAGTTCGGCTGCCCCTGGTCGAGATTGCAGGCGACCAGTTCCACCGGAAGCAGGCCGCGCCACTGCAGGTCGAGCAGAAGAGCCAGCAGCCCATAAGAATCCTTGCCGCCAGAGAGGCCGATCAGCCAACGCTTCTGGCCCTTCAGCATCGCAAAATCGTCGAATGCCTGCCTGACGTTGCGCAGCAGCCGCTTGCGCAGCTTGTTGAACGACACCGAGTTCGGCGCATCGGCAAAGAGCGCGTGTGCGACGGCGTCGTCCGCGGTCGGCGTTTCCAACTCATCGGCGATGTTGGCTGCGATGTTCATTCTCTCGTCCAATCAGAGTCTGCCTCCGCCTTAGCAGAAAGCGCCACGACAACCCAGCATCAATCGCCGAAAACCGACCATCCAGTCCGGGCAGCCAGCATTTCGAGCGCGACAGCGCCGAGCTGCGAGTTGCCGACCTCGTTGAGACCCGGAGACCAGACCGCAATCGAGGCAATGCCGGGCGCCACCGCAAAGATGCCTCCGCCAACACCGCTCTTGCCGGGAAGGCCGACATGGTAGGCGAAGTCGCCGGAGCCGTCATAATGACCGCACGTCAGCATCAGCGCATTGATGCGCCGGGCCCGCTTCGGTGACACGACCGAGTGGCCGGTCATCGGATTGCTGCCACGTGCAGCGAGGAACAGCCCCGCCTTCGCCAGTTGTTCGCAGGTCATCGACAGGGCGCATTGATGGAAATAGACGCCGAGTACGTGATCGACTGGATGGTCGAGATTGCGATAGGCCCGCATGAAGTTGGCGAGTGCAAAATTGCGGTATCCCGTCTGCGTCTCGGACTTTGCGACACGGTCGTCAATCGTCACCGACTCATCATCCGCGAGATAGCGAACGAAGCGCAGCAACTCACCGATCGCCTCGCGCGGCGCATGGCCGGCCATGACGACATCGGTCACGGCGATTGCGCCCGCGTTGATGAAGGGATTGCGCGGAATACCCTGCTCGTGCTCGAGCTGGACGATCGAGTTGAAAGCCGAGCCCGAAGGTTCGCGGCCGACGCGCTTCCACAGTCCCTCGCCGACCTTGCCAAGCGCAAGCGTCAGCATGAAGACCTTTGAGATGCTCTGGATGGAGAACGGGACATCCGCATGGCCGACGCTGTAGACCTTGCCGTCTATGGTCACCACGCTCAAGCCAAACTGATTCGCGTCGACCTTGGCGAGTTCCGGAATGTAGTCCGCAACCTTGCCTTCGCCGATACGGGGTGCCAGCTCCTTGTGGATGCTGTCGAGAACTGCCTGCAAGTCCGTCATCGTATCTCCCCAGATAACAAAAAAGCCGCCCCAAGAGGCGGCTTTTCCGTATGCGAAAACGCCTCGCATCCTACTGCGCCACGCGTCGAAGACGCGCAAAGAACGCAGTAGCCCTTAAAGAGACGCATAAGCCTTTCCGACAATCGAAACTCGATTGTCGGGGTTATGCGTTAACGCGAATAGAATTCGACCACCAGATGCGGCTCCATGACGACCGGATACGGGACGTCGGAGAGCGAGGGAACGCGAGCGAAGGTAGCAACCATCTTGTTATGGTCGGCTTCGATGTAGTCCGGAACGTCGCGTTCAGCCAGAGCAACCGATTCCAGAACGGAAACGAGCTGCTTCGACTTCTGACGAACTTCGATGACGTCGCCAGCCTTGCAACGGTAGGAACCGATGTTGACGCGGACGCCGTTCACGGTCACGTGGCCGTGGTTCACGAACTGGCGGGCAGCGAAAACGGTCGGAACGAACTTGGCGCGATAAACGATCGCGTCCAGACGGGACTCCAGAAGACCGATCAGGTTTTCCGAGGTGTCACCCTTGCGGCGGGCGGCTTCAGCGAAGATTGCACGGAACTGCTTTTCGCGCAGGTCACCGTAGTAGCCCTTGAGCTTCTGCTTGGCGCGCAGCTGCACACCGAAGTCCGAAAGCTTGCCCTTGCGGCGCTGACCATGCTGGCCCGGGCCGTATTCGCGGCGGTTCACCGGGGACTTCGGACGGCCCCAGATGTTTTCGCCCATACGGCGGTCAATCTTGTACTTAGACGATTCGCGCTTGCTCATCGTATTTCCTTTCAGATAGTTAGGACGGTCTGTTACCAAGCCGCGTGAAGGAAACACGCCCTCCTTTGATCTTCTTTCGAGGATCCGACAGGATCATCCCATTACGCGAACGGGACAAATCCACGGGACATGTCAAATGAAACACCGGACATCTCTGCCCGGTGCTGGCGCGGTGTTTAGGGCGAAGTCGCTGGAATGTCAATCACAATCCATACCCGGTAGCTTGCTTTCTGGCAGGCGGAACGTCTCACCTTGAGCAGCGTTGCTATTCCGCCGCGGGGCGGACGTCATCGGCGTCGGTCGCATTTGCATCGCCAGGCGCCGTTTGGCAGTTCATGTCGGGAAAGGCGACAATCCGCTTGCCCGAGAAATCCGCGTGCACCACTATGGTGCCCTGCTCCTCGAAGTACCCGAGCAGGCGCCTTGCCCGCCGTGCCGAATGGGTGCCGTAGGCTCGCGCAATCCGGGCGTCCGACGGGCATGGCTCACCGCAGACGGCAGCCTTTGCTATCATCAGAAAGACGCCCTGCAGATCGTCGGTGACACTGGCCGAAAGCGACAGCGCTGTCGCCCAGGCTTCCGTTTCGGCTGTTGCAGCGTCCACCCCGGAGCGCGAAATCGCGACGCGGCGCCGGAACTCAGGAAGAGACATCGGAGAACCCGGAACCCGGCGCATACGAAGCCGCACGAGGAAGTCCTGATACAACACCGAATCCGTTCGAAAGCCGGACCCCGGGTCGTCCAGGATCTCGTGGAGCACAGCCGTCAGCCGCTCCTCGCGCTCCTCCGTCGATAGCTCGGGCTGAGCTGCGCGAGTCTCTGAGGGAGGAGCCGAGGCGGCAGGAGCCGAACGCGACAATTCGGCGAGAATATCTGTGGTTGGCCGTGGCGCTGCCGGAGCGCGACGAACGATTGGCCTCTGAAACTCTTCCGGATCCGGCGTGAAGATCAGATCCTCGACGTCCTGAGGCGCATCCGGCAGCGGCATGAGCTTCGGGCTCGACGAGCGTGCCGAAGTCTCGACGTTGCCGATCTCGATCGGCAACGGGCGACGCGACAAGGCAGGCCCGAGCGCAACGAAATTACCACGCTTCAGATCGCGGAACATTTCCGCCTGACGACGGTCCATGCCGAGGAGATCGGCCGCACGCGCCATGTCGATGTCGAGAAAGGTGCGGCCCATCAGGAAGTTCGAGGCTTCCGCGGCAACGTTCTTCGCAAGCTTTGCCAGACGCTGCGTTGCGATCACTCCGGCAAGACCGCGCTTGCGACCGCGACACATCAGGTTCGTCATGGCGCCGAGCGACATCTTGCGCGCATCTTCGGAAACATCGCCGCCGACCGAAGGCGCAAACATCTGCGCCTCGTCGACCACGACAAGAACTGGATACCAGTATTCGCGGTCGGCATCGAACATGCCATTGAGGAAAGCGGCTGCCGCCCGCATCTGCTGCTCGATATCCAGCCCCTCAAGCGTCAGAACGCAGGAGACGCGATGCTGGCGGATACGATTGGCAATGCCGGCCAATTCGGCCTCCGTCCGCTCGCCGTCGACCACGACGTGGCCGAACTTGTCAGACAGAGTGACGAAATCGCCTTCAGGATCGATGATGACCTGCTGCACCCACTGCGCAGATTGCTCCAGAAGGCGGCGAAGCAGATGCGACTTGCCGGAGCCGGAATTGCCCTGCACCAGAAGACGGGTAGCCAGAAGCTCCTCGATATCGAGCGTGGCCGGATTGCCTCCCGACGCCGTTCCCATATCGATACCAACCTGCAATGTCACATTCCTCTTTCAATTCGAACACGGCGTCCTAGCAGGTTTGGCCGTGTCTTTGGCAACACGCCCGCACAAACCCACAGGAGAAAACCGTCAGAACCTAGCCTTCAGCATCCGCGTGAACGCCAGGCTGATCGCGAGCGGCACCAGCAACACCGCCAACCCGACGCGCAACCCCGACGCCTCCGCGATGAATCCGATCAGAGGCGGTCCGATCAGAAAGCCGGTGAGCGCCATGAAAGACAGGATCGCGACATTGGCTGCCGCCGGCCGATCCCGGAGGCTCGCCGCGGCGGTAACCGCCAGCGGAAAGCCGACCGACACACCGATACCGACCAGCGCAAAGCCCGCCAGCGTCACCAGGCTATGCCAAGCAAAGACGACAATCAGCATGCCCGCAAGAGCAGCCGCGCCGCAGCCTCGGGCTAGTGAAATCGCGCCAAAGCGCTGCTTCAGATGGTCGCCGCTGAAGCGCCCGGCCGCCACCATGAGGGCAAAGATCGTATAGCCGATACCGGTCATCATGCCATCGGTCTGGAAGACATCCTTGAGATAGACCGCCGACCAGTCGGCAATCGCCCCTTCGGTCATGGTAATGCCGAAGACGAAGGCACAGATCCCGAGCAGTGTCACACTCGGCGGTTTGAACGGCGCGTGCGGCGGAGCCGAACCGGCTTCGCGATCCGGCGGCAGGCGGAGACTTGCCGCAACAGCAAACGGCAGCACGACAAAAGCCGCCGCCAGGATTGCCCATCCGGCCGGCGCGGCAACCGCTACCATCGCGGAACCAAGCAGGCTGCCCGCCATGATGCCAAGGCTCCAGAAGCCATGGCAGCGGTTCATGATGATCGAGCCGGTATCCTTTTCGGCACGATCTGCCTCGACATTCAACCCGAGCTCCAGCATCGACATCGCAACGCCAAGCAAGGCCAGAGCGATGAACAATTCAACCGGCGCGAGCGAGAAGGCCGGAAGGCAGACAATTACCGAGAAGACGAAAAAACCCGCAATGACCGCGGTCTTTCCCCCAATGCGAGAGACCACTCTTCCCGCAAAAGGCAACGTCGACAGAATGCCTACCGGCATGCCGAGCAGAGCCAGCGCAAGATCGGCCGGACCGAGCTCCAGACGAGCCTGGATTTCGGGGATGCGCGGCAACCAGCTGCCGAATGCGATCGGCTGCAGGAAAAAGATAGCCATAACGAGCTTTTGGAAGGACATGCGGAGCCTGGCGGGACGAATCACATCTCACAGTCTGCGCAGTCGCTTGGCTTTGCGATAGCCCCTATTGCATCAAGACAAGACCGGCGTTGCGCGTGTGCCTGATGTCAAGCCTTGAGGCCAAATCCCTGCATCAGCCGGCGCGTCGCGAAATCGGGATTGCCTGACGTGAAGACCGCGAAGTCGAAACTGTCGGGGTGCACGCCATCGGCGACCTGCGGCACGAGGTTGCGGGCGCGCCGCGCAATTGCCTCCGCTGGATCGAGCCAATCGACAGGCCAGGGTGCGAGCCGCCGGTAGACGTTGGCCATGAAGGGATAGTGCGTGCAGGCAAGCACCACGATGTCGGTCTTGCGACCGTCCTTCTCCACGAAGCATTGGTCGATCTCGGACAGCACGGCCTCGTCGGATACCGCATCGCCGCGGATATAGGCCTCCGCCATTCGCGCCAGATTTTCGGACCCGACCAGGCGCACGTGACACTGCTGCGCGAAGGATTGGATAAGGTCGCGCGTATAGGCACGCCTCACCGTACCAGGGGTCGCCAGGACGGAGACGAGCCCCGAGCGTGTCCGCTCTGCCGCCGGCTTGATCGCCGGTACCGTGCCGATGAAGGTCATCTGCGGAAAAGCCGCGCGAAGATCGGCGCCAACCAGCGTAAAGGCCGTGTTGCAGGCGATGATGCAGACCTCAGGGGCATAATCCGCAAGCAGCCTCGCGAACAGGCCGATGATCCGCTCCTTCAGCGCCTGCTCTTCCCAGCCGCCATAGGGAAAGCCAGCATCATCGGCGATGTAGATAAAACCGCGCTCCGGCATGAGCACGCGCGCTTCGCGCAGCACGGTCAGCCCTCCGATGCCGGAATCGAAGACCAGAACCGGTTTCAGCTCATTCGGCGCTGCTGTCATCTTCCGATTGTTCCTTGACGTCTACGGGTGGCCGGCTCCCGCGCGGATATTTCCGCGAGAAGCGGTCGAGGGAGGAGATCACACCGCGCAACACGCTGATTTCCTGCTCTGTGAAGGCGCGGCGGGACAGGACTGCGCGCAGGTTGTCCACCATTTTCGGCTTTTTCGCGGGCGGATGGAAATAATTGCGCGCCTCCAGTGCCTCTTCCAACTGGTCGTAGAGCCCGAATAGTTGTTCCTTCGTGGATTGCGTCTGCGACATTGCCTGGAAGGGAACGGCCGCGACATCCTCCATGCCCGACTTCATCCACTCGTAGGACATCAACAGCACGGCTTGAGCGATGTTGAGCGACGCGAAAGCGGGGTTGACCGGAAAAGTCACGATCTCGTCGGCAAGCGCCACCTCCTCGTTATTGAGCCCCCAACGTTCACGTCCGAACAGGATGCCGGTGCCCTCGCCCGCGCGAAATTTTGCTCGTAGCGTCTCCGCTGCGACAACAGGCGAGCGAACTGGTTTGAAGCCGTCCCGCTCGCGCGCCGTCGTCGCGTAGACGAAGTTCAAGTCAGCAATCGCCTGCTCCAGCGTCTCGAATACTTTGGTGCCTTCGATCACATGATCCGCCTTCGACGCGGCAGCCTGAGCTTTGTCATTCGGCCAGCCATCGCGCGGATTGACAAGCCTGAGATCCGCCAGGCCGAAATTCGCCATGGCGCGCGCCACCATTCCGATGTTTTCTCCCATCTGCGGTTCGACGAGAATGATAACCGGGCCTTCTGTGAGAAGTCGCCGCTCGCTGTTCGTGCCTGCCATGACGCTGGATCCTTTTGCTACGGGCGCAATAGCCAAGCCAGGCTGAAACGGCAAGGGCCAAGCGTCCCGGCGACGTTAGGACATCCCTCGGGCTCGTCGGCACACAATGTCCAAAGCTGGCGCGAAGGCCGTTTCCGGGAAGGGTGCCCGGCCGAGCGTCACCGCCATCACTGACCCTTGGCGATCTGCACCATGGTGTTCTTGAGCGAGTTCGGTGGCTGCCCAGGATCACCCTCAGTGACGATGTCGTCGATCACAGCCTTGCCGGCCTCGTCGAGCATCTCGAACCGCACGGTGGTCACGGCTTGCTTGTCCGACCCGTCGTCCATGCATGTCGCCTTCTTGAAAGTGACAATCACTTCCGTCGCTCCGTCGGTGGCCTGCTTTGGCGTGTAAGTCAGATCCGCGAGAGGACATGCATCCTCGCCGTTGACGATCACGTCGTAGTCGAAAGGCGAAATGCCGTCCTCGTCGGCAGCCGGGTTCTGGATGGCTGCCTGGTATTTGGTCACGAAGTCCTTGCTGTATAGCCGCGAAAGTTTGCTCGGATCGAAGATGTCGATCCAGTCGCTATCCGCGCCCGACCAGTTTTTGATCGTCGCGTCCATGATCTCCTTGACCGGCGCCGTAAGGTCGCCAGCAAGCATTGGCGAGGTCGAACCGAGAAGGACCGCTAGGACAAGGGAAATCTTCTTCATGACGAATATCCGGGCAATGGTTTCGCGCCGGAGACTAGCCATTTTCCGACGCTTGGCAATGGCCGCAAAAACACCGCCCTCTCCTGCTTCCGGCTTTGCACTCCCGGCGCACAATGCTATAGCGCCAGGGATTTCACATCACCCACCCGGGACACCGGTCCCTTCTTAGCTTAACGAGGCAGATACATGAAGAAGATCAAGGTCGCCAATCCCGTCGCCGATCTCGACGGCGATGAAATGACTCGCATCATTTGGCAGCTCATCAAGGATAAGCTGATCCATCCGTATCTCGACCTTGAGATCGATTATTTCGACCTTTCCGTTGAAAACCGCGACGCCACCAATGACCAGGTGACGATCGATGCAGCCAACGCCATCAAGAAGCACGGCGTCGGCATCAAGTGCGCGACGATCACGCCTGATGAAGACCGCGTCAAGGAATTCAACCTGAAGCAGATGTGGAAGAGCCCGAACGGCACGATCCGCAACATCCTCGGCGGCGTTATCTTCCGCGAACCGATCATCTGCCAGAACGTTCCGCGCCTGGTTCCGGGCTGGACGAAGCCGATCGTCGTCGGCCGTCATGCCTTCGGCGACCAATACCGCGCCACCGATTTCAAATTCCCCGGCAAGGGCAAGCTGACGATCAAGTTCGTCGGCGAAGACGGCCAGGTCATCGAAAAGGACGTGTTCGACGCCCCCGGCGCTGGCGTTGCCATGGCTATGTACAACCTCGACGAGTCGATCCGCGAGTTCGCCCGCGCCTCGATGATGTACGGCCTGATGCGCAAATGGCCGGTCTACCTGTCGACCAAGAACACCATTCTCAAAGCATACGACGGCCGCTTCAAGGACATCTTCGAAGAAGTCTATCAGACCGAATTCAAGGATCAGTTCAAGGAGTTGGGCATCACCTACGAACACCGCCTGATCGACGACATGGTCGCTTCGGCGCTGAAGTGGTCGGGCGGTTACGTCTGGGCGTGCAAGAACTACGATGGCGACGTCCAGTCCGACACGGTTGCCCAGGGCTTCGGTTCGCTCGGCCTCATGACCTCGGTTCTGCTGACGCCGGATGGCAAGACGGTCGAAGCCGAAGCCGCGCACGGCACGGTTACCCGCCACTACCGCCAGCACCAGAAGGGCCAGGAAACCTCGACGAACTCGATCGCCTCGATCTTCGCCTGGACACGCGGCCTCGCGCACCGCGCCAAGCTCGATGACAATGCCGAACTCGCAAAGTTCGCCGCAACGCTGGAGAAAGTTTGCGTCGATACGGTCGAAGCCGGATTCATGACCAAGGATCTGGCACTGCTCATCGGTCCCGATCAGCCCTGGCTCTCCACCACCGCCTTCCTCGACAAGATCGATCAGAACCTGCAGAAGGCGATGGCATAAGCCAGAAACAATAGCGGAATGGGCGGCGGGGATTTCCCCGCCGTTTTCGTTTCAGCGACAAGTAGGGGAACAACAAGCATGACCACCACAATCCGTCCGCTGCAGCCTTCCGACCGGGCCGCCTGGGAACCGCTGTGGGCCAGCTATCAGCGCTTCTACGAGGTCGTCATTCCGCCGGAGACGACGGATCTGACCTGGGGTCGTTTCCAGGATCCGGCCGAAGACATGCACGCGCTCGGCGCCTTCGACGAAGGCGACCGCCTCGTCGGCATCGTCCACGCCATCTTCCATCGCTCGACCTGGCTGCCGAAGTGGACCTGCTACCTGCAGGACCTCTATGTGGACGACACACAGCGCGGTCTCGGCACGGGCGCGGCTCTCATCGATGCCGTCGCCAATCTCGCCCGTGAGAACGGAGCCGGCCGGCTCTACTGGATGACGCACGAAACCAACACCACGGCGCGAAAACTCTACGACAGGATCGCCGAGCGATCCGGCTTCATCCAATATCGCAAGGTACTTTAAATAGTTACGGACTTTGCGCTGGACCTCTCTGTCCTATCTTCCTGATGGCCGGCCTTAATACACTGCGTTCAGATCCCGGAGCGTAAAAAGAAAATGAGGAGGAGTGCATGGCAGACGAACTGGTATTTTATACGAACCCTATGTCGCGTGGTCGCATCGCCCGCTGGATGCTGGAGGAGACGGGCGTACCCTACAAAACAGAGATCCTGACCTTTGGCGAAACCATGAAGTCGCCGGAGTACCTTGCCGTCAACCCGATGGGCAAGGTTCCCGCGGTCCGGCACGGCAAAACGGTTGTGACGGAATGCGCAGCGATCTGCGCCTATCTCGCTGACACCTTCCCCGAAGCAGGCCTCGCTCCAAAGTCGGATGAACGCGGCAGCTACTATCGCTGGATGTTCTTTACCGCCGGACCGCTCGAAGCCGCAGCGACCAACAAGGCATTGGGCTTTGAAACTCCGCCCGACAAGGCCCGGATGGCGGGATATGGCAGCTTCGCCGATGTGATGAACACGCTGGAGAGCGCCGTCAGTGCCACACCTTACGTTGCCGGAGATCGCTTCACGGCAGCCGACGTCTACGTCGGTTCACATATTGGCTGGGGCCTGGGATTCGGCACCATCGAGAAGCGCCAGGCCTTTGTCGACTATCTCGGCCGCGTCACCGATCGCCCGGCCTACAAGCGGGCCGTCTCCATCGATGACGAGGCCATGAAGGCCGCAAAGTAGCGACCGGAGGCTCAGGCAAGCGGCATGTGGATGTCGGTCAAGAGTTCGGTCGGCGATACATCGCGTGGGTTGTTGAGATACTCCTCGAACATCACGCTGTCGCGAAGCTGCCGGCCTGAAGCGGGCAGCCATTCCGCATAGAGCCACTGATAGGCCTTGTGCATGTCGGCATAAGGCCCCCTGTGACGCAGCACGGCATATTCCCCACCGTCGAGGGTACGATGTTCGAATGGCGGTGCAGCGGCGATCTCGTCTTCCATCGTCACGCATGCGATGGACCGCAGCCTTTCGGCCGGCACGAGATCGGGATCATCGAGATAGACACCGACCATGCGCATCGTAGGCTTGGCAAGCCGGCGCGCATACAGCGTGCCAAACAAGGTCTCGAACGCCTTGCCGATCTGCATGTACGAGCCGATGTGCGGCACGCCAAGCAATTGCATTGGCTCAATCTTCCGTAAGGTGACATCAAACATGGCTGCAGTCTTTCCGTTAGGTGAGGGTTCGAAGGCTTTATGGCTTCCCTCTTTCCGGTATTGAGCTGGCGGCATGCCGTAGACCGATTTGAAGATACGGTTGAAGGACTGGAGGTTGGGATAGCCTGATCGCTTTGCGATTTCCCCAACAGAAAGACCCGTGCGCACGATGTCGCCGGCGGCGCGATGCAAGCGCAGCCGCTTGACGGTCGCCGCGAGTGTTTCGCCGTAAACCGCGCGATAGATCCTGTGCCAGTGGTAGCTCGACATGCAGGCAATCTCGGCAAGCCTGTCCATGTCGAGCTCTTCGTCGAGATGATCATGGATATAGGCCGATACCCGTCGCAGACGGTCCTCGTAGAGGGCCCATGCCGTTTCGCCATTCATGTCTGAACCTCGTGCAAATCGATCGGCTGCAGAAAACCATACTGCGATTTGACAAATCCTGCGGACTTTGACCAATCCGCAATCGGCATAGGGGGCGATCGTATTCGATCGCGCCCCTGCCACACCACCCGGCATGCGGATCCGCACCGGGCGGTTCGAGAGATTGAGGTTAGACGAGTCTGGGCATTCCGAGTTGGTCGGCCCATTTGATGGTGAGGATGCTGTTGAGGAGTTTGCCGCTGTTGCGCCACCAGCGACCGGCCTTGGCTGCCACTCGCTGTGCCACAAGAGGGTTTGCCCCCTTTGCCAGCAGTTCGCGGAAGATCGTCGTGCCACGCCTCCATTGTTTGAGCTGGATTGCCCTCACACGGTGACGCATCCATTCAACCAGCTCTCGCCAGAACTGCTTTCAGGGATCGACCCGCGGTGTCAGTTCGCGAATGCGCTCCTTGAACGCCTTGATTGCCTTGTCGGCAACACCTCGCTTGACCACCCCTCCTGGTGCTTTGAAGAAAGCATAGCCGAGGAATTTGCGGCCGAAGACGCTGGCAACAGCGCTCTTGGTCTCGTTCACCATCAGGCGAAGTCGACCATAAAGCCGCCGCAGCAGAGCCATCGCCCGCTCGCCCGCCCGCTGCGACCGCACATAGACGTTGCAGTCGTCGGCATAGCGGCAGAAGGCATGGCCCCGCCGTTCAAGCTCCTTGTCGACCTCATCCAGCAGCAGGTTGGCCAATAGCGGCGACAGCGGCCCGCCCTGCGGCGTGCCTCTGGTCCGCGCAATGACCGCACCCCCATCAACAATGTCGGCGTTCAGATAGGCCCGTACGAAGCGGGTCACGCCAGGATCAGGGATTTTCTTGCGCAGACGGTCGATCAGGATGTCATGGTCAACCCGGTCGAAGAACTTCTCCAGATCCACGTCCACAACGACCCACCGTCCGGACTGCACGAACGATTGCGCCGCCAGGACGGCATCGTGTGCACTCCTTCCCGGACGGAAGCCGTAGCTGTGCTGGCTGAAGGTCGGATCAAGGATTGGCTGAAGGACTTGCAGGAGCGCCTGTTGGATCAGGCG
>NZ_JACHYW010000033.1:0-76576 GCF_014193145.1 Rhizobium sp. BK060 | reverse complement strand
GTTGGAGATCGGAGGGGCATGCGCCCCTTGCCATCAGGCGTCCAGCCAAACGCGGGTCGCGACGTAGCCGTTCGACATGTCGTTGCCGATATCGTGGACATAACCCTTCACCTGCTTGGTGGAGGCGTTCACGAAATCGTTGAACATCGGCAGGATCAACCCACCTTCGTCGCGCACCATCATTGCCATGGTGCGGTACATGTCCTTGCGCTTGGCTTCATCAAGTTCGCAGCGGGCCTGCAGCAAGAGCTTGTCGAAGTCAGGACGCTTGAAACGGGTGTCGTTCCAGTCCGCCGTCGAGAGATAGGCGGTGGAATACATCTGGTCCTGCGTCGGCCGGCCACCCCAATAGGAGGTCGAGAAGGGCTGGACGTTCCACACGTTGGTCCAGTAGCCGTCACCCGGCTCGCGCTTGACCTCGATCTCGATCCCGGCCTTCTTGCAGCTTTCCTGATAGAGGACGGCCGCATCGACAGCGCCGGGGAAGGCGACTTCGGAGGTGCGCAGAAGGACCGAGCCGCTATGGCCTGATTTCTTGTAGTGGAAGGCCGCCTTGTCGGGGTCGTAGGCGCGCTGCTCGATGCCCTCGGGGAACAGCGCATAGGTGGTGTTGATCGGGAAGTCATTGCCGACCTTGCCGTAGCCGCCGAGGATCTTCTGCACCATGGTCTCGCGGTCCACGGCGTATTTGAGTGCCAGGCGCAGGTCGTTGTTGTCGAACGGCGCCTTGTCGCAGTGCATGATGAAGACATAATGGCCGCGGCCAGCGGTCGAGAGTATCTCGACGTTGGGCGCGCGTTTCAGCAGGTTGACGGTCTTCGGGTCGACGCGGTTGATATAGTGCACCTGGCCGGACGACAGTGCCGCGATGCGGGCGGTGGCGTCGTTCATGCCGATGATCTCGATCGAATCGACATAACCGCGGTCAGTGCGCCAGTCGTCCTTGTTTTTCTCGAAGGTGGCCCGCACGCCGGGCTCGAAGCTCGTCAGCTTGTAGGGACCGGTGCCGATCGAGGCCAGCGGATCGTCGACGCCGCCATTCGGCTGGATGACCAGATGGTAGTCGGACAACAGCAGCGGCATGTCGGCGTTGCCTTCGCTGAGTGTCAGGACGAGATTGCCGCCATCGGCCTTGACCTCCTTGATCGAGCCGAGGACACCGAGTGCGCCGGATTCCGACTTCGCATCGGTATGGCGCTTGAGCGTCGCAACGACGTCGTCAATCGTCAGTTCCTTGCCATTGTGGAACTTGACGCCCTTGCGGATCTTGAAGGTCCAGGTCACTGCATCCTTCGACGGTTCCCAGGATTCGGCGAGCGCCGGCACGGCAGCGCCCGTCAGCGGATCGGATTCGACGAGCATGTCTCCCCAGCAGCGGCCGACGCAGAACATGAACTGCGACAGGAATTTCGCCGGATCCTTGGAATCGGTGGCCGCGCCACCTTCAAGGCCAAGCTTCAGGTGGCCGCCGCGCTTGGGTTCGGCGGCCTTGGCACTTTCGGTGAACAGCTTGTCGGCGACGGCAAGTGTGATGCCCGCTGCCATGGCGCGACCCATGAATTCACGGCGGCTGAGCCCGCCCGCGGTGACACGGCCTGCGAGATATTTGGTGTAGTCGTTCATTCCCCAGTTCCTTCTTTTATGGTGCGTTGACAGAACTTCCGGGCAGATCCGCAGGCGGTTTCCTCTCCGCCTCCGGTGCCCGCATCATGCGGGAAAATGCTGCGGTTGCCGCCGCCTCGTCATTGTCCTTTCCAAATGGGGTTTCGCTTCTCGGTGAAGGCGAGCGCGCCTTCCAATTGGTCTTCGCTCGCATAGAGCCTGTCGACCGTCGCAAACTGCCGCTTGGTGATCTTGTTCATGGCGGTCTGGAACGGCAAACCCTCTGCTTCGCGCACGATTTCCTTGATGGCGGCATAGACGAGCGGCGGACCGCTTTCGAGCAGTCGGGCAAGCTCCCATGCCCTCTCCATGAGCCGCTCGGCCGGCAAGACCTCGTTGACGAAACCCCAGCGATGCGCCTCGTCAACGTCGAGCCAGCGGCCCGTCAACAGCATGTCCATGGCGATGTGGTAAGGGATGCGCTTCGGCAGCTTGATCGACGCTGCATCGGCAACCGTACCCGAGCGGATTTCCGGCAGGGCGAAGGTCGCATGTTCGGTGGCAATGATCAGGTCGGCCGAAAGCGCGATCTCCAGCCCCCCACCGCAGCAGATGCCGTTGACCGCACAAATGACAGGCTTGTTGAGGTCGCGCAATTCCTGCAGCCCGCCAAAGCCGCCCACACCGTAGTCTCCGTCGACCGCATCACCGGCGGCGGCCGCCTTCAGGTCCCATCCGGCACAGAAAAACTTTTCGCCCGCGCCCGACACGATGGCGACGCGCAATGCCGGATCGTCGCGGAAATCTCGAAAGATCAACCCCAAGGCACGGCTGGTCGCAAGGTCGATGGCGTTCGCCTTCGGCCGGTCGATGACGACTTCGAGCACTCCGCCGTCGTTTCGTGTGCGAATGTGGTCGTTCAACCTATGCTACCTCCTCCGCCGTATCAGGGCATCAACGGCGGCAACGCCGCGCCCTTCGGGAAGAACCATCAATGGATTAATGTCGAGTTCCTCCAGGTGTGTTGCGTTCATTACGACATAATCTGCCGCTGCTGCGACAGCGGCGACCGCGGCTTCAAGGTCGCCTTTTGGCCGCCCGCGATAGCCAGAGATCAATTTTGCGAGTTTGAGCCTGGAAATCGCTGCGTGAATGTCCGTTTTCGTCGCCGGAAGCGGCAAGATGACGGAATCTTCAAGCAATTCGACGAAGATTCCGCCCGCACCGACGGTAAGCGACAATCCGAAAACAGGGTCGCGGATGGCGCCGACAATGAGCTCGGCGATCGGCGGATCGATCATCTTCTCGACGAGATAACCGGCATTCGGCGGCATGGCCGTTCCCGCATTCGATACCGCCTCACTATCGTTGAGGTTGAGTGCGACGGCCCCAGCCTCGGTCTTGTGCGCAATGCCGAGACCCTTCAACACGACCGGGAAACCGAGCCGTTCAGCCAGCTCAGCTGCTTCACCGGGAGAAGAGGCCGACAGCCCCTCGGGAA
Organism: Rhizobium sp. BK060; assembly: GCF_014193145.1. NCBI lineage: Bacteria > Pseudomonadati > Pseudomonadota > Alphaproteobacteria > Hyphomicrobiales > Rhizobiaceae > Rhizobium > Rhizobium sp. BK060. Next base: position 73,473 of record NZ_JACHYW010000033.1, on the reverse strand, counting down.
CCGGAAGTCCGAAGGCGGCGAGTTCGGACTTCGCATCGGCCTCCGTCAGCGTCTCGATCTCTCCGGCTACCAAGGGCACATCGAGCAACGGCAGGGGAGGTGGCGCTTTCCAGGCCCGCCCTATGCCGGCTGCGACTTCCGCGGCGGCGATCGTTTCGTCGATGCCGCACAAGGCAACGATGCCGTTTGCCATCAGCCGTTCGGCTATCGGCTCCGGCATATTTTCCGGAAGGGTCGCGAGAAGGCCGGCAAGCGCACCGGTTGCGGCGGCGGCCGTCATGACCGCCTCAACGGTCATCGCCCATTCGGACGCATCGCAGCGGTCACCACGCGGGAAGTCGAGGACGACGAGATTAAGAGCATATCCACCTTCGAACATGGCGCTGAAGGCTTCGGTCTGGCGTGCGAAATCGCCCCACACAAAGGTATGGTAATCGAGTGGATTGGAAAGCGTCACCATCTCGCCCAAGACCCGCCGCAGCCGTGGCAATTGCTGCGGCTGCAACGCACCGAATTCCACGGCCCGGCCGACGGCGGCATCTGCCATCAGCGAAGCCTCGCCTCCCGAACAGCTCATCGACGAGATCGAATGGCCTGCGAGCGGGCCGGCGACATGCAGCAGCTTCAAGGTTTCCAAGAGCGCCGGCAAGCTCTGGACGCGGCCGAGGCCGAGGCGGGCGAGCACGGCATTCGCGACGGCATCACTGCCGGAAAGCGAGGCGGTGTGCGACACGGCCGCACGCTTTGCCTGCTCGGACTTGCCGACCTTGAGCACGACGACCGGCTTGCGTGAATGGCGGGCCATGGCGGCCAGGCGTTCGAGTGCAGCGAGATCGCCGAAGCCTTCGACATGAAGGCCGACCGCTGTGACGCGCGGATCGTCGATCAGCGCACAGGCAACATCGCAAAGCGATGTCTGCGCCTGGTTGCCGGCAGTGACCATATAGGCGATGGGCACGCCACGGGTCTGCATGGTGAGGTTGATGGCGATATTGGAGGACTGCGTGAGGATCGCGACGCCGCGTGCCATACGCCGCATGCCGTGCTGATCGGGCCATAGCAGCGCGCCGTCGAGACCGTTGATGAGCCCGTAGCAGTTTGGCCCGAGGATCGGCATGTCGCCGGCTGCTTCCAAAAGGGCCTGCTGCAGCTCGGCGCCGTCGCTAAGTTCCGCCGTCGCCTCGCTGAAGCCCGACGCATAACAGACCGCCCCGCCGGCGCCGGCCCGCGAAAGGCTGCGCACAATCTCGACGGTCAGCATCCTGTTGACGCCGACGAAGGCAGCGTCGGGTGCCGAAGGCAGATCGGATACCGAGCGATAGCAGGGCCGCCCGAGCACCTCGCCAAGCTTGGGATGGACGGGCCAGATCTCGCCGGCAAAACCCATGCGGTCGCACTGCTCGATCACTCTGCGCGCCTCGCGGCCGCCGAAAACGGCGATCGTTTGCGGTCTGAGCAGGCGGTCGAGCGGGCCAGGCGTCATCGGCTCACGCTCCTAAAGGTCTAAGCAGGTCGCGGCTGATGATGTGCCGCTGGATTTCTGAGGTGCCGTCCCAGATGCGCTCGACGCGTGCATCGCGCCAGAAGCGTGCAAGCGGCAGGTCGTCCATCAGGCCCATGCCGCCGAAGATCTGGATTGCCTCATCCGTCACGCGGCCCAGCATCTCGGAGGCATAGAGCTTGGCCGAGGCGATCTGGCGGTCTGCCGAAAGGCCGGCGTCGAGCCGCCAGGCGGCTGAAAGTGTCAGCCACTCGGCTGCGTCGATTTCGGTGATCATGTCGGCAAGCTTGAAGGAAACACCCTGATTGGCGCCGATCGGCTTGCCGAACTGCTTGCGCTCGGCGGCGTAGGACAGGGCCATGTCGAACACGCGTCGTGCCCGGCCGATGCAGGTGGCGGCAACCGTCAGCCGCGTGCCGTAAAGCCATTGATTGGCGATATCGAAGCCGCGATGTACTTCGCCGAGCACCTGGCCTGCGGGAATCCGGCAATCTTCGAAGCTCAGCGTGCAGTTGTGGTAGCCGCGATGCGAAACCGAATCATAGCCCTTGAGGATTTCAAACCCGGGCGTGCCGCGATCCACCAAGAAGGCAGTGATCTTCTTCTTGATGCCTTTTGGCGTGTCCTCCTCGCCCGTCGCGGCAAAGACGATCACGAAATCGGCGACGTCGGCATGCGAGATGAAATGTTTCGTGCCGTTCAGGACGAAATCGTCGCCGTTGCGGCGGGCGGCGCATTTCATCCCGCGCATGTCGGACCCGGCGTCCGGCTCGGTGATGGCAAGCGCGTCGATCTTCTCACCGCGTACCGCAGGCAGGAGATAACGCTCACGCTGCTCGCCCTCGCAGGCCATCAAGATGCCGCAGGGCCGGCCGAAGAAAACCGTCAGCCCCAGCGAGCCGCGCCCGAGCTCCCGCTCGACCAGCGTGAAGGTGGCATGGTCAAGGCCGGCGCCACCGATCTCCTCGGGGAAATTGCAGGCGTAAAAGCCGAGATCGATGCATTTGCGCTGGATCTCGCGTCCGAGCTCCGGCGGGACGATGCCGGTGCGCTCGACCTCGTTCTCATGCGGATAGATTTCGGATTCGACGAAGGCGCGGACCGTCTCGACGATCATTTCCTGTTCTTCGCTCAGTCCGAAATTCATGCCGATCCTCCTACCGTTTTTGGCCGACGTGACGGCCGACGCCTTCAGGCACCGTCAACGTCGCGTGCGCTTGCGCAATCACCTTCGCCTTGTCGTACACAGCGGCCGGTGCAGGGACAGCCTTGCCTGCTTTGGTGTCGACATGCAGCAACATGTGCTCGGCCGTGGCGAGAACCTCGTCCGTGGCCGTGCCGTAAAGGGTGTGGAAGACATGCAGCCGTTTCTCGTCGACAGACAGGATCTGGCAGGTCGAATGGATCGCCTGGCCGAGCTTTGCCTCGCCGAGATGGCGGATGTGGGTTTCCACTGTGTAGTAGCTCTGTCCCGCCTCGACATAGGCGAGATCGACGCCGATCAGGCGCAACAGCGCATCGGAGGTGTCGCCAAAAACCTGCAGGTAGCGGTGTTCGGTCATATGGCCGTTATAGTCGACCCAGGCAGGGCTGACTTTCGTTTCGACGAGCCTCAGCGGCTTCGACGGGTCAAAAGACACGGTTGCCCTGCCGCCTTGCGCCCAGAGCGATTGCTCGAAGTCCTTCAGCAGCTTGCCGGCGCCCCATCCCTTGCCGCCGTGGCCACCCTTGAGGGCTTGCAGGATGCCGACGAGATTTTCGTCGCGGATGCGTTCGAGCTCGCGGATCGAGAGGCCAGCCGCCTGTTCGTCGGATTGCCGGCCGATCTTTTCGATGAGAGCCTCGTCGAGATCGACGACATCGGTGAGCTTGGTCCAGGGCCAGGCGAGGCAGGGACCGAACTGGGCGAGGAAATGGCGCATCCCGGCCTCGCCGCCGGCGATGCGGTAGGTCTGGAACAGGCCCATCTGCGCCCAGCGCAGGCCGAAAGAATAGCGGATGACGTCATCGAGGGTCTCGACGGTGCAGATATCGTCATGGATGAGCCACAGGGCCTCGCGCCACAGCGCTTCGAGCAGCCGGTCGCCGACGAAGGCCTCGATTTCCTTGGCGATGTGGACGCCCTTCATGCCGATCGGCGGCAGGCTGTCCATCGCTGCGCGGATAGTCGCCGCTGAAGTCCTCTCGCCGCCGACGATTTCGACGAGTGGCAGCAGATAGACGGGGTTGTAGGGATGGGCGACGAAGAGGCGTTCGGGATGCGTCATGTCGCGCTGCAGATCGCTCGGCAGCAGGCCCGACGTGGAAGAGCCGATCAGAGCGTTGGGGCGCGCAGCCGCATCGATCTCAGTCAGGACGCCGCGCTTGAGGTCGAGCCTTTCCGGCACGCTTTCCTGAATCCAGTCGGCGTCGGCGACAGCTTCCTCCAAAGTCTTGCAGAAGTTGAGCCTGCCGCGCGGCGGCAAGGGTGCCCCGGTCAGCATGGCATAGGCTTTTTCGGCATTGGCGATTACTTCGCCGACGATGCGGCCCGCTTCCGGATGCGGGTCGAACACATTCACGTCGATGCCGGCCAGCAGGAACCGTGCGATCCATCCGCCGCCGATGACGCCGCCACCGATACAAGCCGCCTTATTGATCCCTGCCATCCCGTCCTCAGCGCTTCGTCAGTTTGAGTTTCTTGCGGACGTCGTCCGGACCGATGATCCGCGCGCCCATGCCTTCGACGACCTGCACGGCCTTTTCGACGAGCTGCGCATTGGTGGCGAGCTGGCCCTTGCCGACGAAGAGATTGTCCTCGAGCCCGACGCGCACATTGCCGCCCGCCAGCACGGCCGCCGCCGGATAGGCCATGGCGTTGCGGCCGATCGAAAAGGCCGAAAAGGTCCAGCTCTCCGGTACGTTGTTGACCATCGCCATGAAGGTATTGAGATCATCGGGCGCGCCCCAAGGAATTCCCATGCACAGCTGGATCAGTACCGGATCTTCGATCAGGCCTTCCTCGGCAAGCTGCCTGGCAAACCAGAGATGACCGGTGTCGAAGGCCTCGATCTCGGGTCGCACGCCAAGATCCGTCATCTTCTTGGCCATGGCCCGCAGCATGGCCGGCGTGTTGGTCATGACATAGTCGCCGAGGTTGAAATTCATCGTGCCGCAGTCGAGCGTGCAGATTTCCGGCAGGCATTCGGCGACATGGCTGACGCGCTCGCTGGCGCCCGCCATATCAGTGCCTTTCGCATTGAGGGGAAGGGGGGCTTCGACATCCCCGAAGATCAGGTCCCCGCCCATACCGGCGGTGAGATTGAGGACGACGTCGATATCCGCCGAGCGGATGCGGTCGGTGACCTCCTTGTAAAGGTCGTTGCGACGGCTGGCCGCACCCGTTTGCGGATCGCGGACGTGGCAGTGAACGACCGCAGCACCAGCCTTGGCCGCGTCGATGGCGGATTCGGCGATCTGCTTGGGAGTGATCGGCACGTGACTGGATCTGGAAACTGTATCGCCGGCGCCGGTAACAGCGCAGGTGATGAAAACATCGCGGTTCATCGCAAGAGGCATATTGTCGTTCTCCCCGTCTTGTCCGCATTACGCGGCAGGATGAATGAAGATGCTTTGCAATTTCGGAAGCGATCGATACATTGTCAGAATTAAAGGGAGGTGGCTTTGCTGCAGCGATCGACGGAACGGCTCGATATTGACCTTCTCGTCCTGCCGGATACGAACCTGATCCTGATCGCGTCGGTCATCGAGCCGCTGCGCGGCGCCAATCGCATTTCCGGCAGCGAGCTCTATCGCTGGCGGCTCCTGACGCCAGACGGTGCGCCGGTCCCGACCACCAGCCATATCGCCGTGCCCGCCCAAGGGGCCTTCCGGGCGACGAGCGAGGATGCGCCGCTTTTCGTGCTTGCCAGTTACAATTGGCGTCGAAGCGCGACGCCGGCGCTCAAGATGCAGCTCTCCCAGGCTGCCCGCTACCGCAAGGTGATTGCCGGCATCGAGTCCGGCACATGGCTGCTGGCCGAGGCAAGCCTACTCGACGGACTGCCGGCGACCGTCCACTGGGAGGACTACGAGGATTTTGCGCTGGCCTATCCGCAGGTGAGGGCGGTGAAGGATCGTTTCGTCATCGACGGCAAGCGGCTGACGACATCAGGTTCGCTTCCGACCGTGGATCTGATGCTGGAGGTGATCAGGCAACGGCAGGGTTATTCGCTGGCACTCGAGGTCAGCCGGCTGTTCCGTTACGAGCAGCCTTCCTTCCATGCCGACGAACAGCTTTCCGCAGCCTCGGCAGGGCTGCGCATGCATGATCCCCGCGTGGCACAGGCAGTGCGGCTGATGGAGGAGCATATCGAGCAGCCTCTCATTCTGGCGCGGTTGGCCCGCAAGGTGGGCATCAGCGCTAGGCATCTGCAGGATCTTTTCCAGCAGAACATCGGCGCGCCGCCGCATGTGCACTATCTCGCCCTGCGTTTGAATGCGGCCCGCCGCAAGGTAATTGAGACGACAGCCTCCTTCGCCGATATCGCCGCGGCGACCGGTTTCAACTCGGCCTCGGCCTTTGCGAGAAGCTACCGGACGAGTTTTTCCGAGAGCCCATCCGAGACCCGGCGCCGATTGCGCCGCCGTATCACGTCATCGCCGACATAGGCTGGAACGCGTCCCGTACCATTTCGGCCAGTTCCCGGACGGCCTCACTGGAGCGAAAAGTGCTCCGGCGGAGCACGACCTTGGAGGAATCGACCGGCGGGAAACCGTCTTCGGCGGTCAGCTCCCGGCAGCCGGGCGGAATGTTGCTGCGGGAAAGCGTGGTGACGGCGAGGCCAGCCGTCACGGCGTTTTTCAACCCCGAGCCGGTATCGGCGATGAATGCAATCCGGTAGTTGCGGCCCAGCTGCTCCAGCGACCGCAGCGCAAAATCGCGCGACCAGATGGAGTTGCGATAGGTTGCAACAGGCAGGGGATCGATGTCATGCAGCCGGTGGACCATGGATGTGACCCAGACGGTCGGATCGATGCAGAGAACCTCGCCGTTCGTCTGGTCGCTCCAGTCGAAAACGACGGCCAGATCGAGCTCGTCGCGCTCCAGGGCGGCAATGTTGCGGACCGTATAGTCGCAGGACACGGTGACCTCGACGGCCGGGTGGCGTACGGCGAAAGCCGCAAGTGCCGCCGGTAGCACCGTCTGGCTGTATTCCTCGGGAATTCCGATGCGAACCGGCCCATCCAGCGGTTTGCTGCGGATCGTCGCGGCAGCCTCGCTCAACAGGTCAATGATCCTGCGGGCATAAGGCACAAGCTGTATGCCCTGGCGCGTCATCAGGACGCCGCGAGCGCCCCGTTCAAACAGAGTTTCGCCGATCGTCTCCTCGAGCCTCTTGATCTGGGTGCTGACGGCCGACTGTGTCCGCCCAATGCGCTGGGCAGCCGCGGAGAAATTGGACGTCTCTGCGACGACTAGAAAAGTTCTGAGTAAGTCGCTCTCGATTGGCTCGTGCATGAGTAGCCATAGAAAAAATCGATGATAGCTATCTCAACTATTCGTTTGTCTAATGTCAACTCCTGGCGCAGAAAAGAACGGCGTTCGACTTCCTTCTTTGAGAATATCTGCGTGACCATAGAAAATCCGGCCAGACGCCTCGCAGGCAGCGAGCATGGGAAGGGTGTGCTTCTCATCGTTGCCGCGACGCTTGCCTGGAGCGCGAGCGGTGTCTATTCGCGGCTCCTGACCACCGACGTATGGACAGCGATCGCCTGGCGGTCGTTGTTCGGCGGACTGTTCCTGCTGATCCCCTGTCTTTTCCTCGAAGGGGGTATCTCACGGCGGCAATGGCGTTCCGTCTTCCATCCGTCCGGTCTTGCCATGATCGCATGCCAGACTTTCAGTCAGGGATGCTTCATCGGGGCGCTTTACATGACCACCGTCGCCAATGTGACGATGATCTATGCGACGACGCCCTTCATCGCAGCCCTACTCGGCTGGCTCATCCTCAAGGAGAGGGTTGCCAGACGGACGCTGATTGCCGGCGGCATCTCGTTCTTCGGCGTCGCGGTCATCGTCGCCTCGTCGATTGGCGGCGGCACGGGTTGGGGCGATCTGCTGGCGCTCGGCATGACTGCGTCCTTCGCGCTCGTCATCGTCATCCCCCGCATCGATCCCGACGTGCCGAGCCTGCCGCCGACCGTCGTCAGCGCTTTCCTGACCCTCGTCATTTTTGCTCCGTTCGGTTCAGTGAGCTCGCTCGATCTGCACAACTGGATCGTTCTTGCCGCCTTCGGCGCGACCAATTTCTCCCTCGCGCTGGTGCTCTTCCTTGCCGGGGCAAAGCGGATGGCGCCGGCGGAAGCGGCGCTCATCGGCACGATGGAAATCGTGCTCACCCCCTTCTGGGTCTGGCTGTTGTTTTCCGAACAGCCGCCCGTCGCCACCTATTTCGGCGGCGCGATCATTCTTAGTGCCGTGTTCTGGCACACGACAATCGACGTCAATCGCAGCCGGCGACCGCATTGCGCCTAGAACAGGATAACAGCCAAACAGCCGCCCATTTTCACGCCGGCGGCCATCAAACCTGTCCGGACGGTCGGCAAGCCATTGCTTCTGCTCTCAACAGGGTTGAGCAGCGACGTGAAGGTCGTCGCAATGTTGTGATGCCTGTAGGCTTTTATCCCATGCGCTCCGATGCGTAGCTCCCTGGGCTCGGCGGGAACACGACGCTACGATTGCCGTTCAAGATGACGCGGTGATGGATGTGCGCATGGATCGCACGCGCAAACACCCAGGTGCTGGCAATGACAATGAAGCGACAAACCAGCCCGCAAGCAGGCCTGTTGCGCGCAACCGTTGTTACCTGCAAAACACCGTTGCTTTTGAGCCGTCATCTACTCAGGAGCTATGGCAGTCGGAGGTCCGCTGGCCTCGTCGCGGCCGTGGCCGAAAATTCGACGTTTGACAGCCTCTCTGACGGTTTGGACGAGGATATACAGAAGTGGGATAACCAGGAGGCCGACGACAGTGCCAACGAGTAGTCCTCCCAGGACCGTCGTACCGATTGCCTGCCGGCTGGCTGCTCCCGCGCCCGTGGCGACGACCAAAGGCACAACGCCAAGCACGGACGCCATCGCAGTCATCAAGACGGGTCTAAAGCGCTGTGCCGTTCCCGCGGTGGCTGCTTCCATGATGCTGAGGCCTCCTTCGCGGCGTTCCTTGGCAAATTCCACGATGAGGATCGCATTTTTCGCAGCAAGCCCGATAAGCAGCAACAGGCCGATTTGCGCGTAGATATTGAGATCGATGCCACCGATCACGAGACCGCCCAACGCTCCGACAACGGCCACCGTCACCGACAGCATCACCGCCAGCGGCACGCTCCAGCTTTCATATTGAGCGACGAGGAAAAGGTAGGTGAAGAGGATCCCCATGATGAGGATGATTGCTGTCTGATTGCCTGCCTGCCGCTCCTGCAGCGCCAAGCCGGTCCACTCGTAGCCGAAGCCGGGGGGCAATTTTTCCACCGCGAGCGTTTCCATGGTCTCCAGCGCATCGCCGGTGCTGGAGCCGGCCGCTGCCTGGCCGTTGATCGCAGCCGACGGGAAGAGATTGTAGCGGTTGACCGAGTTCGGACCGTAGACGGTCGAAATCGAAAGCAGTGCCTGCAGCGGAACGAGATTGCCGGACTGACCTTGCACCCGCAATCGCTGAATATCTTCAATTCGGGTTCGGAAACTGGGCTCGTCCTGAATGCGTACCTGGTACACCCGCGAGAAGATGTTGAAGTCGTCGACATATGACGATCCGAGGTGGGATTGAAGCGTGCTGAAAATCGTTGCTGGCGAAACGCCGAAAAGTTCGGCGCGCTTCCTGTCGATATCGAGATAGATTTGTGGCGTATCAGCAGAAAAAGTGCTGAATACGCTGGCCGTCTTCCCCGTCTGGTTTGCCGCTACGATCAGACCGCGCATCACTTCGGCCAGTTCCTCCTGACTTTGCCCTTCGCGCGCCTGAAGACGGAAGTCAAACCCCCCCGTCGTACCGAGGCCGGGTATCGCCGGTGGATTGAACGGTACAACCGACGCGGTCGAAATCGTTGCGAATTCAGCGCGTAGTCGGTCTATCAGTGCAAAGACGCTTTGATCGCTCTCCCGCTCATTCCAAGGGCGCAATGCCGCGATGACCATTCCCGAGTTGGAGCCCCCGCCACCCACCATGCTTGAGCCGGCGATTCCGATCGTATTTGCAACGCCAGGGGTTCGCTGAAGCACGGAGCTGACCGTTGCAATTGTCTGCTGCGTTCTTTCCAGGGATGCCCCGCTTGGCAATTGCACGTTCATGAAGAGATAGCCCTGGTCCTCGGCAGGAACGAATCCAGTCGGCAAGACACGATAAAAGCCGTAAATGCCGCCGAGAACGGCTACAAGGAGCAAGGCAGCTAGAACCAGCCTGCGGGAAAAAACCTCCAGCAAGTTCAGATAAAAGCGTCGTGACGCATCCAGCCCCTTGTTCACCTTGCTGAAAAGTCGTGACGGGCTGTGTCGCGCGGGCCGGAGCATGAGAACGCATAAGGCCGGGCTCAACGTTAACGCATTGATCGTTGAGAAAGTGATCGTGACCAGAATCGTGACGGCAAATTGACGGTAGAGCTCACCGGTTATGCCGGCAAGAAAGGCCACCGGAATGAAAAGGGCGGCCAAGACCAGCGTGGTGGCGACGATCGGACCCGTCACCTCGTTCATGGTGCGCAAGGTCGCTTCCCGTACGCCAACGCGGGCTTCGCTCATCACGCGCTGAACATTCTCCGCAACGATGATTGCATCGTCCACCACGAGACTGATGGCGAGTATCATCGCAAACAGGGTGATGGTGTTGGCCGAATATCCCATGAGGTAGAGCACGGCGAAGCCGCCTACCAGCGAAACGGGTATGGTCAATGTGGGGATTACTGTCGCGCGCCAGTCTTGTAGGAAGATAAAGACCACGGCGACGACGAGGGCAAAGGTAATGGCAAGCGTGACGAGAATTTCTTCGATCGTCTGTCGAACGAAAGCGGTCGTATCGAAAACCACCGTATACGCGACGTCGTCGGGAAACTGCTTCGATAATGTCTCCAATTCTTTGAGGACAGCGGCGGACACGGCCAGGGCGTTGGCATCTGACGATTGATAGACGACCACCGTCGCACTGGGCTGCCCGTTCAAGGTGGAGGCAGTGTCATATGATTGTGCGCCGAGTTCTACTCGGGCAACGTCGCGGATGCGTACGATCGCGCCATCCCGGTTCGTACGAACGATGATGTCGCCGAACTCGGTTTCGCTCGCAAGCCGTCCTCGGGCCATAACGGTCAACTGCATTTGCTGGCCTGCTACCAACGGCGGTGATCCGAGCTGCCCGGCTGATGCCTGAGCGTTCTGAGCCTGAATGGCCGCAGTCAGATCGGCGGCCGTTACTGCGAGGGCCTGCATGCGGTCAGGGTTCATCCACACGCGCATGCTATAGGTGGGGCCGAAAACGCTCGCTTCTCCGACGCCGGGGAGCCGGGCGATAGCGTCTCGGATGTTTATCGTCGCGTAGTTGCTGATGAAGATTTCGTCTTTCGTACCCCTCGGCGAGTAGATCGCGAAACCGAGAAGCATGCTCGACGAACGGCTTCTCACAGACACACCGGTCTGGGTCACCGCAGCCGGAAGTCGCGGCGTTGCCATGGCCACCCGATTCTGAACGTTGACCTGGGCGATTGCAGGGTCTGTCCCCGCGGCAAATGTCACCGTCAGACTGTATGTGCCATTGTTGGTGCTGGACGACGACATGTAGAGCATGTCTTCGACGCCGTTCACCTGGTCCTCGATCGGCGCTCCCACGCTGTCCGTCATGACGCTGGCATTGGCACCGGGATAGCTGGCAGTTACCTGCACCTCCGGCGGTGTAATCTGAGGGAATTGAGCGACCGGTATCAGGAGAAGGGAGACGGCGCCCGCGATCATCATGACGATCGCAATGACCATCGCGAACCTTGATCTGGCAAGGAAGGGTCCGGATATATTCATTGCTGTGTACCAGCTTGGGGCGCGACGGAGGACGGCGAGGCTACGATGCCTTCCGGAGCCACCGGCGTGACATTCACGACCGCTCCCTCGGAGACGTTCTGCAGTCCCTCCACGATGAGGTTCTCGCCCCCTTTCAGTCCTTCGTCCACAGCCCAGTTTCCGTCGACCTGCTTTGAGACTTTTATGCGCTGGAGCGTAACCTGCTTCTTCTGATCGACAAGCAGGACGAATTTGCCCCCGCGGTCTTGCTGGACAGCGCCTAACGGGACAACCGGGCGCATCTTCCGTTCCGCCTCCGATATGATGACTGTCACGAACTGGCCTGGAACGAGCAGGTGCTCTGGATTGCTAAACAGTGCTCGAATTGCCAGTGTGCCCGTTGTCTCGTCGATTTCGTTTCCGAAAAACTCGATCTTGCCCGGCTCACTGTATTGCTGGCCATTGGACAGACGTAAGGTGGGCTCATACTTCCTGGCCAGATCGTCTTTGCCTATGCCGCCCGCGGCAGCCCGCAGGTCAAGGATCGACCGGTCGCTGATGGAGAATACGACGCGGATCGGGTCCATTTCGACGACGCGTGCGAGTATCGGTGAACTGCCGCTTACGAAGCTTCCAATTGACAACTCTGCTGCCCCGATGCGTCCCTCGATCGGGGAGGTTATTCGACTATAGCTGAGGTTTAGCTCTGCTTGCCCTACTCGTGCCTGCGCCGACAAGACGTTCGCTTGAGCCGTTTCCACCGCAGTTTGGCTCTCCTCCAGCGTGGCGCGCGAGACGGTCTGTGAGCTCAATGACTGATTTCGTTCGAGCCGTCGTTGCGCATCGGCCAAGGTTGCTTGCGCGCTGGCAAGCGAGGCCTGGGCGTCTCCAAGCGAGATTTCGAGCGATCGCTTGTCGATGAGGAAAAGATCCTGATCCTTCCTTACAACCTGGCCTTCGTCGAAAAGCCGCTTGTCGAGGAAGCCTTCGATCCGTGAGCGGATGTCTACCGCGTCCACCGCTTCGACACGTCCGACGAATTCATGCTTTGCAGAGACATCCTCAATCTGAACGCTCGCTATCCCGACGGTTGGCACCGTCTGCCCCAAGGCGCCTTGAGGCGCTGACATCCACGCAACGAGGAGTACGCTCAGATAGGCCGGTGAAACTCGACGTGGCACTTTCATCGATCAGTCTCCAACGAACACGAGGAAGTCTATCAATTCAAGGCATCGCGAACTGCAGGTCAGCGGCGGCCGCAAATGCTACCAATAGTCGTGACAATCGGCAATGCTTGGCAAGATTTTCGCTCTGAGGTGAGCCCAAGAGCCTCCGCTCGGCCGCAATGGCCTGATCCGGCGCTCCTCGGGCGCTATCGTCCAATTTGCTCAACCGGCCGACGACACTTTCGATAAGACTGTCTTCGTCGCGATTGCTGAAGATGACTGCTGCGATCTCGATCCCCTCGCCGGGTTCGAGCAGGTGGCCCTTAACCAATCTGAACGAGAGCTCGCTGCCGTTAAATGATTGAAGCGGGGCCGCTGTGATCGCGGCTGCGGCGAGGCGGTCGCGGTTCTAGAGGTTGATCCCAGGCTTTGATGGGGCATTCCTGTCTTCCGAATCGAAGGATGCACTATGGGCCAGGTTCTTCATGGGAGCGCCACGACGACAGAGGCAGTCCGTCGAGCGATACACCACAGTCAAGAGAGCCTGAGGACGCTTTCGAAGCGTTACGGGATCAATCAAAAGACCGTCGCCAAGTGGCGGAAGCGGACGTCTGTTGCAGACCTTCCAACCGGCTCGAGAGCGGCAAACCCGGTGCGCACGCAGCGAGTGCCCCGAGAACTTGAAGGGCGCGCCTTATTTCGCGCATATGGCCGCGAATGCCGGCGGCCATAGCGGCCCGCTTGACCGGGCGCGCCACTTCCTTGTCGTTCCAACGCTCTCGCCCTACAGACTTACCCTGTCCGGTGACGTGGCGAAACAGGGGGCCTATCGGCAAGCCTGAGGAACTTGGTCCAGGTCTCGATGGCGACGACGCAGCAGGTCGCATCCGACGACCCGCGGCCGACCTCCACCTCGCGCCGCCAGCCGGTCTTGCCGCGCAGCGTCAGCAGCAGGCCCTTATCGAGGATCTCGATGCAGCCGCGCCCATCCTCCATTTGATCACGGCCAAGGTCCGCCCCGGTGATTTCGGAGCGTCGCTAGCCTCGGGCACAATCAGTTAGATCAAATGCTGGGTAGAGCAGGGGAGAGGACGATGTCAGGCAGGTTGTCCGACGCAGCTTCGCCGGCTACAATCATGCCGCCCCGATATCGGTCCGGGAAAAGTCCTCGCCGATGAAGTGCAGCGGTTCGTCCGCGCGCTTTGCCAAAGCGTAGGAAAAGCATCGGCGAAATTCAATGCCGCTGATGACGGCCCTTGCCGTAGGTCAACCAGGCATGCGTCGCCAAATCGACTAAATCGGAATCGACCGGGATGATGTCCGCCTCGATCTTACGGAGCCACAGATCGATTTCGGCCAATGCGTGTTCTCCGCGCTGGCTGACCAGCACCAAGCGCGCTTCGAGCACGCATGTCGCCGGAACTAGGCGAACTGGGCTGGCGACAAGCGCTCTTTCGAGTTTCGCCGCCTCAGGTTCGTTACGCAGGATCGCGACGATGGCGGAGGTATCGATCACCATCAGTTCGGAATTCCATGCCCGTCATAGCCGACGATCTCCTCGTCACTGCGACTGTCCAGTTCCGGCAGGCGCGCCACCAACGCGTCCGGCACTACTCGATCTCGAACTTTATGATGCTCTTTTTGAACTCAAGGGATTTCGCCATCTCGTGCGCCACAAATACGGTTTCGACCTGAAGCCCGACAAGGTCGCCGCAAACCTCGAGCTTCTCAAGTCTGCCTTTCCCGCGTTCATTGACGCGGTGATCCGGCTAGAGAGGGCAATGAGGAGCGGCGACGATCACGACGGCGGAAACGGCGAGACGTTCAGCGCCGGACGCTAGCGCACCATTTGGTGGCAGTTGCTTATATGAGGGGGGGCAACACGGAACTGTCGTCAGGGTGACATTTTTTGCACTCCGTCGGTTATTGCGGCATCCATGGTCTGAGCCCCGCGCCTTTTAGGCGAACCAACCTAGTGAGATTTGTAGTCCGGCAACGTCTCGGCGGGTACGACGATACCCGCATAATGAACCGGAACGTCTTCGCGGTCACGAAAGCACCGGCCAAACGCGCAAACAGCGACATAGATCCCATCTTCGTTCAGGACGCGGTAGTTCTGCACCGTGGGATGCTCCGCAACAATGGTGTCGTTGATCTGTTTGGCCAGGGTCGGCGCATCCTGAGGATGAATACGCTCCATGTAGGTCTGTAGCGGCAGGCCATGTTCTGCTTCGTCAGGCTCAAGGCCAAACAACCGCGCAAGGGCGCTGTCTGCATAGACGAGATTGCTCCGGAGGTCCCACGTAAACAAACCGGCATCGGGCATCGGTTCGCCTGAGATTTGCGTGGAAAACAGGTGATCGCCTTGGGGTATCATGGCCGCTCCTCAAAGACCGATATGAGGAGAAGATGGAGCAGCCCTGTTCTTCCGCAAGTTGGCACTTCTCAGTACCGGGCACTCCCCAGAAGTTTAACTCGACGTGCTCACCGTTACTGTCGGACGAGTGCAGATTTCATCTAGGGTCGAAAGGATTTTTCGGACGCCGTAGTGGGTGGTCGAATAGTAGATTGTCTGGGCGTCACGTCGTGTTGTTACGATCTTGCCTTCACGTAGTCTCGCCAGATGCTGGGATAGAGCCGACTGCGAAAGACCAACTCGTTTCGCGAGCTCGCCGACGTTCAGCTCATTGTCCAGGAGAAGGCTGGCAATCACGAGCCTTTTTTCGTTTGCCAGAAGCGCAAGCAATCTTGCCTCTTCATGGAAGTTTGTATCGCTGTGCATTTCAGGGATTCACCTAACTTCGAAAACTCGCGCTTACTTAAACGTAAGGTGGCGAAATTGCTATGGCAGCTTGATCGAAATTGATTGATCGACTTTGGGCGAAGAGACGGTCCGTCAATTGGCCGACTGTGGCTGCCAGCGCGTATGAGCGGCGCGCGCAATGGTCTCGGGCGAAGACATTTCCCTGGATCGGACGGTGACGTCGGCCATCCGTGAAAGTCTTTTCGGGCAGCCTCTTTTCGCGCAGCCCCGATTTCTCGAAGGTGACCGACAACCTTAGCTGTCCGTCAGATCAACCTTTGATTGCGGCCAAGACAACGTGTCGAGGGCTACTAGCTCGAATATGGGAGAAATGCTGCCCTGCAAAAAAAGCCAGTTCGCATCGCTGCAGCTTTTTTGGCGATGCAGCTTGACAATTTATTGCTGATGCCGCTTCCTGTGAAAATCCAATAAAACAGACACGTGTCCGGAATATTGGACAAGAGCAAAATGTTCACAAGGGGAACGCCATGACATCTTCTTTTCGTGTCGGCCTGATCGCTTTGGCCGCAGCCACAATTCTTTCCAGCCCGGTTCTCGCGGACGGGAGCAAGCTCGACGAGGTGCTTGCTCGCGGTCACCTCGTCATGGGGACGGGCAGCACCAATGCGCCCTGGCACTTCAAGAGCGCCGATGACAAGCTCCAGGGGTTTGACGTCGATATGGGTCACATCATCGCCAAGGCTCTCTTTGGCGATCCTGAGAAGATCGAGTACGTCAATCAGTCCTCAGACGCCCGCATTCCGAACATCACCACGGACAAAGTCGACATCACCTGCCAGTTCATGACGGTGACGGGCGAGCGAGCCCAGCAGATCGCCTTCACGATTCCCTATTACCGTGAAGGTGTCGGCCTGATGCTGAAGGCTGATGGCAAGTATGCCGACTACGCAGCGCTTAAGGCTGCCGGCTCATCGGTGACAATTTCGGTCCTGCAGAATGTTTATGCAGAAGCTATGGTTCATGCCGCGCTTCCAGAAGCGACAGTCGACCAGTATGACTCCGTAGACCTGATTTATCAGGCATTGGAATCCGGCCGTGCCGACTCCGTGGCCACCGACCAGTCCTCGCTGGCGTGGTACATGACCCAAAACCCCGGCAAGTATAAGGATGCAGGCTTCGGCTGGAATCCGCAGACCTATGCCTGCGGCGTCAAGCGCGGCGACCAGGATTGGCTGAATTTCGTCAACACCGCCCTTCACGAAGCCATGACCGGTGTCGAATTTGATGCCTATGCCAAATCGTTCAAGACCTGGTTTGGCAAGGATCTGACGCCTCCGCAAATCGGCTTCCCGGTCGAATACAAGTAAATGGCCCGAGGGAGCGGGTCCATCCCGCTCCCGCTTCTGGAGGGGCGGCCTACAATGGGTTATACGCTGAATTTCGCTGCCGTTTGGCGCAACTTCGATTTCCTACTTAGCGGCTTGATGTTGAGCCTCGGCTTGGCGGTGATCTCGATCTTGATCGGGGCTGTCCTCGGCATATTTGTAGCTTTCGCGCTGCTTTCGAGGAACCGCCTCATCGTCGTGCCGGCGCGCTCCTATGTTACTGTGATACGAAATCTGCCGATCCTCGTTCTCGTCTTGTTTGCGTTCTTTGCGCTGCCTCAGATCGGCTTCCGGCTCGACAAGATAAAGAGCTTCGTCCTGGTTCTGTCGCTCTACTCGGGAGCGTATCTGGCGGAAGTTTTCCGCGCTGGACTTCTTTCTATTCCAAAGGGATTGACGGAAGCCGGAATGGCGATTGGCCTAACGTCGATGCAGATACGCACCTCGATCATAGCGCCACTGATGATCCGCAACGTTCTGCCGTCGCTATCGTCGACAATCATCTCTCTCTTTAAGGACACATCGCTTGCCGCAACGATCGCCGTGCCCGAGCTGACGTTTGCAGCGCGCAAGATCAACGTCGAGAGCTTCCGTGTCATCGAGACCTGGATAGTCACATCCGCTCTCTATGTCGTCACCTGTTTCCTCATTGCCGCCCTGATGCGCCTTGTCGAGCGGCGTCTGGCATTGCCGAGGTAAGCCAATGTCTCAAACTTTTCTCGATCAACTTTGGATCGCCCGCCATGTCATCGTGAATGGCGTCGCGATGACGGTATCGATCTCCCTGCTGGCCATCCTCGCAGGCTCGGTGCTCGGGATCTTTGTCGGTCTGGCTCTGGTTTATGGAAACGGTGTGCTGCGCCTGATCGTGAGGGCCTATACGGATGTGATCCGCGGCACGCCGGTTTTGGTCCTTGTCCTCGCCAGCTACTACGTCTCGAGCGCCGTGGGCATCGAATTGGGACCATTCGCGGCGGGCGTTCTGGCGCTGGCGATATTTTGTTCATCCCACGTCGGTGAGATCGTTCGCGGTGCCCTGCAAGCCATCCCGAAGGGACAGACCGAAGCTGCAAAGGCGATCGGACTGACGTTCACGCAGACGTTCACCTCCGTCCTGTGGCCTCAAGCCCTGCGCCAGTGTCTGCCAGCCTGGGTCAATACGGCGGCAGAAATGGTGAAGGCATCGACGCTTTTGTCGGTTATCGGTGTAGCGGAGCTGCTGCTGCGCACGCAGGAGATCATCTCCCGCAACTTCATGAGCCTGCAGTTCTACTTCCTGGCAGGAGCCCTCTATTTCGTCGTCAACTTCGGTATCGAGCGTTTCGGCAAATTCGTCGAGCGCAAGACTGCCCTTCCATCCTGAGGAGGCCGATCGATGGCCAAGACAATGCTTGAAATCAAGGGCCTGCGCAAAACTTATGGCCAACACGAGGTTCTCAAAGGCGTCGACTGCTCCGTGCAGGAAGGCGAGGTCATTTCGATCATCGGCTCGTCCGGCTCGGGCAAGACCACGATGCTGCGCTGCGTGAACATGCTGGAGGAATTCCAGGGCGGCACGATCAGCCTCGATGGCGAAGAGATCGGCTACCACGTCCAAGGATCGACGCGTCGGCGCAAGACCGAGAAGGAGATTGCCCGTCAACGCGCTCTTACGGGAATGGCGTTCCAGCAATTCAACCTGTTCCCGCACCTGACTGCAGCCCAGAACGTCATGCTTGGCCTCATCAAGGTCAAGAAGATGCCGAAAGCCGAAGCGCGCTTGATCGCCGAGCGTTGGCTCGACCGCGTCGGGTTGTCGGCACGAACCAATCATTACCCAGGCCAGCTTTCCGGTGGTCAGCAGCAACGCGTGGCAATCGCCCGTGCAATCGCAATGTCACCACGCCTTATGCTGTTCGATGAGGTGACCTCGGCTCTTGATCCCGAACTGGTGGGTGAAGTGCTGCAGGTGATCAAGGGTCTCGCGGCAGACGGCATGACCATGCTGCTGGTCACCCATGAGATGCGCTTTGCCTACGAAGTTTCATCGCGTGTCATCTTCATGAATCAAGGGGTCATCTGCGAGCAGGGTGATCCAAGGGAGATGTTCGTGAGGCCCAAGACCGAGCGCTTGGCTGAATTCCTGAAGACCTCCAGCTTCAACTAAAAGAGAAAGTGAAAAGAATGACGATCAAGCGCTATGGGGCCGGTGAAACTGGCGCAGGCGGACAACCACTTCCCTTCGCCCGAGCCACCGAAGCAGGCGGCTGGCTGTATGTTTCCGGTCAGGTCCCTATGGAAAAGGGGGAGATTGTCGGTGGCGGAATCGTTGCCCAGAGCCGAAAGGCGATCGAAAACCTGATTGCCATTCTCAATGAGGCGGGCTACAGCCTTGAAGACGTCGTGCGCGTGGGCGTTTGGCTTGACGATCCGCGCGATTTCTGGAGCTTTAACGGCGTGTATGCCGACTATTTCGGCGAAAACCCTCCGGCGCGCGCTTGCGTCCAATCACGCATGATGGTCGATTGCAAGGTCGAAGTTGACTGCGTTGCCTACCGCGCGGATCGCGCCTAATACTGGAGAAAAGCATGGCTGAGGCTGGTGTCGACACAGTGTCGCGGCGCACCCGAGGACTGGATCGTGCCTTTGAGATCCTCGAATTCCTGCGCGTGAGGCGCCAGCCCATGCGGCCAAACGAGATCGCCGCCGAGATCGGTGCGCCGCGCTCCTCGGTCTACGAGCTCGTCAACCTGTTGCTCAGCCATGGTATGCTCGACTACTATCAGGACGATGGCCGGGTCTATCTCGGCCGCCGGCTCTATTTCCTCGGCACCGCCTATGCCGAACAGTTCGACCTCATGCGCGAATGCGAGCGCATGCTGATCCGCCTCGCAGAGGAAACCCGGGAGACGGCGCAGATGTGCGTCCTCGAGGGTACGAAGTATACGGTGGCTATGATGCGGGAAGGCATCCGCCCGTTCCGCATTTCCTCAAATGTAGGCGAACTCGTCTCGATACCCTGGACGGCCTCAGGGCGGCTGCTCGTGTCGCACCTGTCCGACCGCCAGATCCTTGACCTCATTCCCCCGGACGACTTCGTCCTGCCGAACGGCAGGCGCCTCGATCCAGCCGACTTCATCGGCCAAGTCCGCAACGCGGCGCGCGACGGCTATTTCACCTTCAACAGCGAAGTCGAGAACTTTACGCATTGCTTCGCCGTGCCGGTTCATCAGGCGGATGGTGCATGCATCGCGACGCTATGTTTAGTCGCGCCGCGCGAAGATGGCCTGCGCAATCGGGCGGCCTACCTTGAGAGTCTTCTCGACGCTGCATCGGAAATATCCGAGAAGCTCGGCTATTCACGCAACTCGGATCGGCGTGTTGGCGCGCTAAGCTAAGGGCACCTGGCGACAAAGCCAAACGCGGACCATTTCCCGCGCGGCTTTTCTTCTAGGTCAACGCGATGCCTTTTCGCCCTTTAGGAAGCTAAGTCGTGCGCGCAACTTTGCCAGCAGTACGTCGAAGCTCAGCACGGTAACGTTATAGGTTGCTTCTTAAGCCGAGCCGGCAATGATCAAACAAGACGTCATAGGCTTCTTGCCGTTGCGTCCTATCGGCCTTACACGGCAAGCTTCGTCGTGTTTGCGAGATTGCGATAGGCGGTGGCTGGATGCGGCGCCCGCAGGCGAGGGCTTGTGCCACCCAGCTTTTCGCGAAGGGTTCCCTGTCGATACTCCAATTTGTAGACGCCGCGTTTCTGGAGTTCCGGCACCAGTAGCTCGACCGCGTCCTCGAAGCTCTCCGGGGTTACCGTGTAAGCAAGGTTGAAACCGTCGACGTCGGTCTCCTCGACCCATTCCTGCATCAGGTCCGCGACTGTCGATGGTGAGCCGACGAAGACGGGTCCGAAGCCGCCGACACCGACCCAATCGGCCATTTCCCGTACGGTCCATTCCTTGCTCGGATCGATCGTCGTGAAGGTCTCGACGGCGGACTGTACGGCATTGGTATGGCGGTGGCGCAGCACCTCGTCGGGGCCGAACTGGCCAAAGTCGATCCCCGTCCAGCCTGAGATCAGTGTCAGCGCTCCTTCAAAGGATGCGTACTGCCGGTACTCGCTGAATTTGCGCTGCGCCTCGGTGTCCGTTTCGCCGAGGATGACCGTCTGCAGATTGAAGGCGAGGATTTCGCGCGGGTTGCGGCCGGCCCGCTCGGCCGCCTGCCGGACATTGGCGACATAGCGCTTGAGCACGGCTTTCGACGGTGCGGCGACAAAAATGCACTCGGCATGAGCGCCGGCGAAGTCCTTGCCACGGCTGGAGGCGCCCGCTTGATAGAGTACCGGTGTGCGCTGTGGGGAGGGCTCGCTGAGGTGAATGCCCGGCACGGTGAAATGCTTGCCCGCATGGCGGATCGGGTGCACTTTCCGCGGATCCGTGAAAACGCCCTTCTGGCGGTCACGGACGACGGCGTCATCCTCCCAGCTGCCTTCCCAAAGCTTGTAGCAGACCTCGAGATATTCGTCGGCGAGGTCATAGCGATCGTCGTGGTTCGTCTGCGCGGGCTGGCCGACATTGAGGGCACCGCTGTTGAGGTAGGAGGTGACGATGTTCCAGCCCACCCGCCCCTTGGTCAGGTGATCGAGCGTGGAGATCCGGCGGGCGAAGGTATAGGGGTGCTCGAAGGAGAGCGATGCCGTCAGCCCGAAGCCGAGGTGTTCGGTCTCATGGGCCATGGTTGGGATGAGCTGCAGCGGATCGTTGACCGGCACCTGTGCCGAATGGCGCAGCGCCGCATCGACATTGCCGTTCAGCACATCGTAGACCCCGAGCACGTCAGCGATGAAGAGCCCGTCGAACTTCCCGCGCTCGAGCGTCTTGGCAAGATGCACCCAGTAATCGAGATCCTTGTAGGTCCAGGATTTGTCGCGCGGGTGGCGCCAGAGCCCGGGCGATTGGTGTCCGACGCAGCTCATGTCGAAGGCGTTCAGCCTGATTTCTCGGCTCATGTCACTGTTCCTGCATTGGTTTGGTTCGGCCGCGATCAGGCGCCGACCGCTTTCTGGTTGATGAAGCTGAATGCCAGCACGGCGAAGATCAGGCTGCCGGTGCCGACCTGCTGCCAGTAGAAGTTCAGTCCGGTCAAAAGCAGACCGTTGGACACGATGCTGAGAAGGAGAACCCCGAGCACCGTACCGGCGACGTTCGGCCGGCCGAGTGGCGAGAAGGTTGTACCGATGAACGTGGCGCCGATCGCATTCAGCAGGAAAGCATTGCCTGATGAGGGAATGTAGACCGTGACGGTGGACGTCAGGATGATGCCGGCAATTGCTGCGACCGTGCCTGCGAGAATGAAGATGACGGCGACATCTCGTCCAAGCGCGATGCCAGAATAGCGCACCACGCTTGGCTGCAGGCCGATGGATAGCACAACACGACCAAAACGCGTTCGAGAATACAGCACTGCGACGCTTGAGATCACGACGGCAGCGATTAGAAGTGGAACTGGTAGGCCTGCGATGGTTCCGTGCCCGAGGAAGCGGAAGGCTTCGGGAACGCCGTTCGGGGCAAGATAGACGGGATTGCCGCCATTCGTCAGCAGCTGTTGGATGCTGCGGCCAATGAACAGTGTGCCGAGTGTTGCCAGGAACGGCGACACCCCGATTGCAGAAATCAGGATCGCGTTGAAGGCTCCCACAAGGGCGCCGGCCAGGAGGGCCGCGAGCAGTGCGAGCGCGACGGGTTGGCCGGCAAGAACGAGCGAAACGAACGCGAAGCTTGCAAAATCGACTGCGGTGCCGACCGAGAGGTCGATCCCGCCAGCCGACACCGCGAGCGTCATGGCAATCGAGACGATGGCGAGCAGCGTGAAGTTGTTGACGAGAATGCTCTGCAGATTGCCCGTCGTCAGGAAGGTTGGAGCGGCAGCAGAGAAGATCGAGAAGACGGCGATGAGAGCGAGTATCAAACCATACCGGGAAAGGCGGGCGATCAGTCGCCCGGCGGAAATTGAGGCAGACATGGTCAGATCTCCCATTTGCGTAGCAAGGTCGTGGCAGAGACGACGATCAGGATCAGGAGACCCTGGACGCCGCTGACGAGTGTGCTCGGCAGGTTCAGAAGCTGGAAGCCGTTGACGAGGAAGCCGACGAAGAGCGCCGATATCAGGGTGCCGGTGATCGTCGGAACAAGGCGGCGCGAAAACACCGAACCAAGCAGGGCGGTGACGACGACTGGCAGGAGCATTTCCCCGGAACCCGTCGTGCTGCCGCTGAGATAGGACACCGAGAGAACACCGGCGAGGCCACCGCAGAGGCCGCTTGCGATAAACGCACTGGCGACAAGACGCTTGAGGGGAAGGCCAGCTGCGCGGGCAGCGTCCGGAAAATCACCGACCGCGTAAAGCCGCAGCCCGAGTGGCGTGTACTGGATGATCGCCGCCACAATGGCCGTGAAGCCGATCAGGATATAGGCGAGGATCGGCACTCCGAAGCTGTCAGACGTCGAGATCGCGGTCAGCACGTCGGTGGAGGCGGGTACCACGGTGTTCTGGGTCAGAACCAGTTCAAGACCGGCAACAACATTCATCACGGCAAGCGTTGCCAGAAGCGGCACGATGCCGGCGAGCACGACGGCGGCAGCGTTGACGGCACCGATCGCAAGCCCGGTAAGGATTGCTCCCACGGCGGCAGTCGCATCGCCATAGCCGAGCTGAATGAGCGAAGCATAGACCGCAGCGCTCAAGCCCATATTGGCGGCAAGCGACAGATCGATGCCGCCAGTGACCACGTTTGAGCCTCCGGCGATCAGGACGATCGTCAAGCCGATCGCAAGAACGCCTGCGATGGCCGACTGACCGAGAACATTCCCGATGTTGCCGATCGTGAAGAAATAAGGAGCGGTGAGCGAGAAGACGACAAAAATGGAGGCAAAGGCGAGCAACGAGCCGAAGCGAAGTGCAGCGGCTGCAAGATTGCCCCTGGACTTCGGTGCGTCGCTGTCGGCAATGGCGGGCAGGGAAGCGAACTGAACATCAGCCGACATGGCGCAATCCTTCCGAAGCGCCGGTCGATGCCGCCAGCACTTCATCCGTTGTGGTGTCTAAGGAGACGAGTTCGCGGACAACACGCCCGCGGAAGAAAACGAGGATCCGATCGGTAATGCCCACAAGCTCGGGCAGATCAGAGGAAAGAACGATGACGCCGGCGCCACGGGCGGCGAGCTCTCCGATCAACGCGTAGATCTCCACCTTGGAGCCGATATCGACGCCTGCGGTCGGCTCGTCCAGGAGGTAGATCTCCGATTGTCGGCTCAGCCATTTGGCAATTGCGACCTTCTGCTGGTTGCCACCGGAAAGTGTGCGCACCAGGGCGTCTCGTCCGGTGGTCTTGATCTGCAGGCGTAAAATGAGGTCGTCGGTGTCCGAGCGTTCACGCTTCCGCTTCAGGAAGCCGAAGCGGGTATATCGCGCAAGGCTCGACAAGGTTATGTTCTCGGTCAGGCTAAGATCGAGACCCACTCCATGGCCACGCCGATCCTCCGGCACCAATGCGACGCTTCGCTCGACGGCTTGTTTGGGGTTGCGCAACTGCGCAGCCTTGCTGTCCATCTCGATCCGACCGGATGCGGCCTGTTCCAGCCCGAAGAGCGTACGGATGAGATCCTTGGCTCCCGATCCCAGCAGACCGGTGATGCCAAGCACCTCGCCACGGCGCAGCGTGAAACCGACATTGTCGTAACGGTTCGGTGCCGATAGAGCCTCGACCCTGAGGATTTCAGCGCCCGGCTCGACATGTGACTTCGGGAACATCTCGGTGATATCGCGCTCGATCATCAGTCCGGCGATGCCCTTCGCCGAGGTTTCGGCAATCGGCAGCGAGGCGACGTCGAGGCCGTTGCGCAGGACCGTCACGTGGTCGCACAGGTCCTCGATCTCGTTGAGGTAGTGAGAAATATAGATGATGGTGACGCCATCGTCGCGAAGGCGTCGGATTAGCCGGAAGAGCGTTTCCGCCTCACGCCGCACCAGCGCTGCTGTTGGCTCATCGAAGACCAGTACCTTGGGTTGGTCGAGCAGGGCACGGGTAATCTGCACGATCTGTCGTTCGGCAGTGGAAAGCTCGCCGATCAGGGCATCTTTCGCCAGCCGCAGCCCGAAGTAGTTGAGAAGGATTTCTTCTGCCCGCCGCTGCATGGCGCGGCGATCGAGGAACGGTGTTCCGGGAAGGCGTGTTTCGCGGCCGAGAAAAAGCGCTTCCCCGACAGTGAACGTCGGCACCAACAGGCGGTCCTGATGGATGAAGTGGATACCAAGCTCTTCGCAGAGATGCGGCGTCAGGCTTTCGTAGCCGCGTCCTTCGATTTCAATGCGCCCTTCGTCCGGCCTATGCAGGCCGGCAAGGATTTTGATGAGTGTGGATTTGCCGGCGCCGTTTTGACCGACGAGGCCGTGCACGGTGCTGCGTCGCACAGCAAAGGAGGCGCCTGCCAGCGCCTGCGCGCCGCCGAAGCGTTTCACGATACGGTCAAAACGAATGATGTCGTCGCCGGACTTAGCTGTTTCAGCTGCGGTCATGTTGCTGGCTCTTCACAGGTAAGGTGCGCGATGCGGCCTGGCCGCATCGCGAGACGGCTATCAACCGATGCCGAGCTTCTTGGTGATCTCGGTGACGTTGTCCTTGTTTGCGAGGAGAGCCGGGACATAAGTCTCGCGCGGCAGGGTCTGGCCAGCCAGGAGCTTGGCGACGTTGCGGATCGCGACGCGACCGATCTCGGCCGGCTGCTGGGCAGCATCGGCACCTGCTGGAGACTTGGGATCGGCGACGAGCTGGAGAACCTCGGGGCTGCCGTCGACGCCGTAGGTACGGATCTCGTTGCGGCCGGCCGCGGCAATCGCCTGTGTAGCGCCGAGCTGGGGAATATCCCAGGCTGACCAGACGGCCTTGATCGAACCCTCTTCCGGATACTTGTTAAGGATCGCGGTGATCTGCGTAAATGCGTCCTGGACGGTGTTCGGGATGACGTCGCGCAGTTCCGGCTGAAGGATCTTCACCTTCGGGAAGTACTTGATGACATTGACCAGCTGGTCGTAACGGATGGCGCAGGGCGTCACGCCGTAAAAGCCATTGAAGACGACGATGTTGCCCTCGCCGCCGATGTCGGACACCAGCTGCAAGGCGAGATCCTTGCCAATGCCCCAGTTGTCCGAGGTCGTGTTGTTAAGCGAATTGGTCGAGCCGACATCGACGGTCAGCACCGGGATACCGGCGTCGCGGGCCTTCTTCAGCCACGGGTCGATGACGCTAAGAGTACCCAGGATCTGCACCAGTGCGTCGGGCTTCTGGGCAACCAGCGTCTGCAACTGGGCGATCAGCTTGCCGTCGTTGCGGCCGGCGTCGACAGCAATCGGCTCGCCGCCCAGCCGCTTCACCTCTTCGATCTGGGAGTTGTAGACCTGCAGATCGAAATAGTGGTCGGTGCCGGTCGCGCTGATTGCGATGCGCTTGCCTTTCAGCGAAAGCCCATCCTCCGCAGCGCTGGCCGACGCCGACGCAAATACGCCTGCGCCTGCAAATGTTGCCCCCGCGACGGCCGCGAGCTTCAATATTTCGCGGCGGCCGAAGCCGGATGCCGTTTCTTCAGTCATGGAAATAGCCCTCTCGTTTTTCCTTTAATCCATAAAATATATGGATTTATATCATTAAGGAGAAACGTCATTCCAAAAGGACCGCCCGACGGGAAAATTTCGGAAGGCGGCAGCCAGCCCTCAGCGATCCAGGTTGCGGCCAAGGCCGTAGGTGAGGGCAAGTGCGCCGACCAGCACTGCACCCTTGACGAAGTCTTGCGTGTAATAGGGCGCGTTCAGCATCGTCAGGCCGTTCAGCAGCACGCCGACGAAGACCGCGCCCACCAGAGTTCCGAGCACATTGGGGCGGCGAAGGTTGAGAACGGCGAAGCCGATCAGAGCGGCGGCCACGGCATCCATGAGCAATGATCCGCCGGACGAGACGTCGCCGCGACCGACGCGGGCGGCGATTACGATGCCGCCGAGAGAGGCGAGCGCACCTGAAATGACATAAGCAAGCGTCTTCAGTCGCGCGGTGGACGCGCCTGCAAGCCGTGTCGCCACCTCGTTGCCGCCGGTTGCAAAGAGCAGGCGACCAATGCGCGTCCGTTCGGTGAGGACATAAAGAACAAGAGCCACGAGCGTCATGAGCAGCACCGAGACGGGCAAGGTGCCGAGGAAGCTATACCGGCCGATGAGGAGAAAGACCGGATCAAAGGCTCCTACCGCCTTCGATCCATCCGGCAGAACCAGGCCGGCCGAGATCGAGCGGCCCGCCGTCGGGATGAGCTGCAATCCGGACAAAAGGAACATCATGGCAAGCGTGGCCAGCAGATCGGGCACGCGCAGGCGCACGATAAGCACGGCGTTGATGAGCCCAATTGTCGCGCCGAAGGCCAACACGAGAGGTACCGTCGCAAAGGCATCGAACTGCCAGACGATCATGGCGTAACTTGCCGCCATGACGCTCGAGGCGGCGACCGCGCCGATGGAAAGATCGAAACCGCCGACGGCGAGCGTCACTGTGACGCCGGCCCCGAGGATCGCGACGACAGACACTGCCTGCAGGACGCTCATCAGATTGCCGATGTTGATAAAGGCTGGTTCGGCAACGCCGAAGCCGACCAGCATCAGGCCGAGCAGAATGAAGACCGCGCCGGAGCGCAAGACCGCGCCGGCGCTGCGTCTATATTTGCTGTTGCCGTCAGGTGCAGCTGTTTCCTTTGAAAGAGCACGATCATCGATCGTCGTCATGCATATGTTCCTTGAATGACTGGATTGGCGGCTGCGATCGGTCGCAGGGTATGGCGTTCGATGTTCAGGATGCGATCGGCGACCTCGTAGGCCTCCTCAGGATCGGAGCTGGCGATCAATGTGGCGCGATCGGTACGGGCGCGGATCGCGTCGATGATATCGCGGCGCGCCCCGACATCGACGCCCTGGAAAGGCTCGTCGAGGAGAAGCAGTCGGCTTGGTTCAGCCTCCCAGCGGGCGATCACAGTCTTCTGCTGGTTGCCGCCGGAAAGGCTCCAGACGGAGGCGAGGGGATCAGAAGTCTTGATCCCGAGACGGGAAATTGCCTTTGCTGCCTCGCGCCGTTCCCGGTCGCCGAGCAGGAAGCCTTGCCGATACCATTTCGACAAATGCGGAAGACTGATCGTGGCGGCAACCGAATGACCCGGCCAGCCCGCTGGGATCAAGGATGAACGATGGCGGTCTTCCCCAGCCATTGCAACGCCAACGGCAAGCGCCTCGGCAGGGGATCGCGGCGCGTGCGGTCGCCCGTCGAGCAGCATTTCTCCGCCGGCAAGCCGGTTCGCGCCGAAGATCGCAGACAGCAGTCGGCTCTTGCCAACGCCGAGCGCCCCGGTGATTGCGACGACCTCTCCTTCTCGTATCGTCAGATCGAAGGGCACGCTTGTCGGCACGAGCCGCGCGCTACGCATCTCAAAGACCAAGGGTCCAGCCTGGCCGCGCGCATCCGGATGCGCCGCCTCGAGCCGGCGGCCGATCATTGCTTCGATGGCACTCGAGATGTCAATCGGTCGCCGCAAACTGCGCACGACACGGCCGCCGCGCATCACGAGGGCTCGATCTGCGATGGCTTCGAGGTCGGCCGTACGATGGGATATGTAGAGGATCGCGAGGCCCTGGGAACGCAGCCGCAAAAGTATGTCGAACAGTCGGCGGCTTTCGTCGCCGGAAAGACTGGCGGTTGGCTCGTCGAGGATCAGCAGATCGACCCTGTCCGCAAGAGCCCGGGCAATCGCCACGAGCTGACGGTCGGCCGCAGCGAGATCGCCGAAGTCGCGATCGAGCGGTAGCGAAAAGCCTGCGGCGTCGAGCATTGCCCGCGCTTGGCGACGGAGGCTCCGGCGCGAGACGAAGAACGGCGTGCCGCGGTCGGCAAAGCGATGCAGGAGCAGTGCGTCCGCTACCGTAAGCCCGGCGGCGCCGACAATATCCGTCGATTGATGGACGGTCGCTATACCGGCACTGCTGGCCTCGGAAGGCGTACGGGGAGCGAAGGCATGTTCGTTGAGGCTGATCTTGCCGTCGTCTGCGGCAAGCACGCCCGACAGGATCTTGACCAGCGTCGACTTGCCGGCGCCGTTCGCGCCCATCAACGCGACGATCTCTCCCCGATCGATCGAAAGATCGATCCCCGTCAGCGCACGCGTCGCGCCAAAGCTGCGGGTGAGGTTGTCTATATGAAGAAGTGGCATCGTGGGTATTCCGATCGGCTTCGAGCGGCTGATATTGACCTGGAGAATGGCCGAACTTCCAGGCAAGCCTTTGCCGGGCAGGTCTTACCCGCGAAACAAAGAATCTCTGCAAGCCTGCAAAATCAGACGATTTAATCTACTAAAAACATAGAGTTTATATCTAATAATTCGTGCGTCGCAGGGATCTGCCGTCCGTCAGACGACGCTTTCAAATGACTAGAGGAACGCGACGATGAAACTTCTTGCACGGCTGGCCCTGAGCGCCGCCATCCCACTCTTTGTCTCTGAGGCAGCCTTCGCCGGAGGCCTCGCCGGTGCGCCCGCCCCCTTCGACAAGGGTGGCGTCAAAATAGCGCTGATCAGCTACATTTCCGCCGGCGACTTCTTCCAGGCCTATCAGGCCGGTGCCGAAGCGCAGGCGAAGTCGCTCGATATTGATCTGCGTGTCTTTCCGGGCCGTCAGGACGCCGCGGAGCAGCGCGAACAGGTGCTGCAGGCAATCAACCTCGGCGTATCCGCCATCGTGATCGATCACGGCCTGCCGGAATCGCTCGCAGACGTAGCCCAGCAAGCGCTGGACAAGGGCATCAAGGTCGTCGCTTTCGACGTAAACCTCAATAACCCGAAGATCCCGCAGGTCGAACAGAGCGACCACGAGCTTGCGCAACTCGCACTCGATGAGGCGGTGAAAGACAATGGCAAGAGTTTCAAGGCGGGCTACGCCTATGTCGCCGGCTTTGCGCCACTCGACCGCCGCAACGAGGTTTGGGACAAGTTCCGATCGGAAAACTCCGGCGTTGTGGAGAAGGCGCGGTTTGGTGTCGTCAACGATACGACGGCAACCTCTACGGCCGATCAGGCGAAGGCCGTTCTCTCGGCCAATCCCGACATCAGTGTCGTCTTCGCGCCATATGACGAATTTGCCCGCGGCGTGAAATTGGCGGCAAGCGATCTCGGCATCGCCAAGAAGTTGAAGATCTACTCTGCTGACGTTTCGACTGCGGACATTCAGGAGATCACCGAAGACGGTAGCCCCTGGGTCGCGACAGTCGCGACCAATCCGGCGGTGGTCGGGGCCGTGTCCGTGCGTGCGGCGGCGCTGCAGGTCGCGGGCGAGGACGTTCCCCATCAGATCACCGTCAAGCCGGCGCTGCTCACCCAGGAAAGCCTGCGCGCGGCCGGGGTCAAGACGATCGAGGACCTGGCGCAGAAGGTTCCGGCCTTCAGCACGAGCGACGCGGCGACCGCAAGCTGGATTCCGGACAGGCTTTTCTAAGCTGCCTGCCTCGACCTGTCGGCGCGAGCAGCGAGGTCCCCGCCGACACCATTTCAAGAATTGGAGTTCCGACCCATGAGCCAATCCAACGTGCTCTTTGCAAGCAATCGCACAGCCAGCCGAGAGGATCTCTTCTCCCGTGCAAAGGATATTTCCGCCGATCTTTCCAAGCGCGCCGCCCAGCTCGACCGCGATGGGCGTCCCCCGCTTTCAGAGATCGTCAAACTCAAGAACGCTGGTCTGCTGAACGCTCTGCATGCGCCGGAGATCGGTGGGGGTGGGTTAAACTGGGTGGACGGTTTGAAGCTCACGCGCATTCTCGCACGCGGCGAAAGCTCCATCGGCCAGTTGCTCGGCTACCACTTCGTCAACAGTCAGTACGTCTACTGGGCGTTCGACGAGGCCCGTGCCCGCGTGCTCGGGAGCGAAACGGTCGCCAAGAATCTTTATTGGGGGGCCGCTGTCAATCCACGCGATACCGGTCTCGTCCTGACGCGTCGCGGCAGCGGTTATGTGCTCAACGGGCGCAAGTCCTTTTCCACGGCGGCGCATGTCTCCGATTACATCAACGCGAATGCGAGCCTCGATGGCAAGAGCGTCGGCTTTGCGGTACCGACAAGCCGCTCGGGCTACATGGCCAACGACGACTGGGACAATTTCGGCCAGCGCTTGTCCGACAGCGGCAGCGTTGAGTTCCGCGACTTTCCCGTCTACGAGGAGGATTTCGTTGATGCGCCGGGTGCGTTGGCGCCCGTGCTCGCCACCTTCAACACGCCGCTGATCCAGCTTGTCTTCGTCAATTTCTACCTCGGTACGGCAGAAGGGGCGCTGCAGGCGGCCATCGACTATGTCCGCACCACGACGCGGCCGTGGATCACCTCTGGCGTCGAGCGCGCCGCCGATGACCCTTACATTCTCGAGCGCATCGGCGAGTTCACCGCAGCGCTGAAAGCCTCGGCAGCGTTGGCGGACCATGCTGCTGCAGCCGTTCAGGCAAGTCTCGCGCGTGGGCACCATGTGACGGCACGCGAGCGTGGCGAAGCGGCGGCGGAGGCCTATGCTGCCAAGGTGCATGCGACCCATGTGTCGCTCGACATCACCTCGCGCGTCTTCGAACTGACCGGTGCGCGCTCGACGGCAGAACGATATCGGTTTGATCGCTTCTGGCGAAACGTGCGCACACACACGCTGCACGATCCAGTCTTCTACAAGGCCAAGGAAATCGGCGAGTTTGTTCTGAACGACAAGATTCCTGAGGTCAGCCTTTACAGTTAAGGTGCACTACAGTCTCAAAACGCAAAACCCCATACCCAGGTAAGGGAATGGGGTTTTGCTTTGACGGATGACTTACAGGGCGCCGCTTTTCGGCGGGATGACGCCGTTCAGGTGATAGTTGCCGACAACATGGTACTTCCAACGCACCGGATCGTGCAGCGTGTGGGTGCGTGCGTTGCGCCAGTGCCTGTCGAGATTGGCATCGAGCGTCACCGACGCGGTGCCGGCAAGTTCGAAGAGGGTGTTGGTGGCCTCAAGGGCGATCTCGGTCGTCAGGACTTTCGCTGCCGCCACGGCAAGCGTTGCCTCAACGACCTTCTCCTCCGTCGTGTCGATCTGTGCCGCATCGACCTTGCGGCCGGCCCGTTCGATTGTCGCCGTGGCGGCCTCCAGCCGAATGGCGATTTGGCCGATCCTGGCGATCGTCAACGGATCGTCCGACGCATGGTCGACGCCGCTGTTCGTCCAAGGGCGCGATTTGGTGCGCACGAAGTCGAGCGTTTCGCTGAAGGCAGCGCGGGCTATGCCGAGATCGATGCCGGCGTGAATGATCTGTCCGACAGAGCCGATGGTCGTCGCACGCTCGAACCCTCTATGATGAAGCACCACGGAATCTGCATGGACATAGACATTGCTGAGAACCGTCGTGCCGCTGCCGGTGACGCGCTGACCGAAACCGTCCCAATCGTCGATAATCTCCACGCCCTCGGTGCCCTTCGGTACGAAGGCCATAACCAGTCGCTCTTCCTCATCCAATGCGAAAATCGCGATCCAGTCGGCAAACAGGACGCCTGTCGAGTAGTATTTCCGCCCGTTGATGCGGTAGCCGATGCCGTCGCGTGTGATGCGGGTATTGTAGTGGCCGACAGTCTTTGTTCCGCGCTCCGAAAGAGCATTGCCGAAGCGGTCGCCTGCAAGCGCACGGCCGAAATAGAAGCGCTTCTGCTCTTCCGTTCCGTCGGTGCGCAGCGCCTCCAGGATATAGAAATGGTTCTGCGGGATCTGACCAATCGAGCCGTCTGCTTCGGAAAGTATGGCGATGATCTCAGCCAATACCGAATTGGACACGTCGAGCCCGCCATACTGCTCAGGAACCGTGATACCAAGCAGGCCGGATTGCGATAGGGCGTCGAGTTCAGCAAAGGGGAGCAGCCTCTCACGATCTCGCCCTGATGCGGTTGTCTGAAACTGCTTGGCGAGCTCCCGCGCGACAGCAATCGCCTGTTGTTCATTCTCAAGAGAAATAGCCGCAGATCGGTCCGGTACGAGGTGATGCAGTTGCGCGTTCATGGCTGACTCCCGTTCATTTGGCGTCACCATGCAGCATCCGGGGAGGGGCATCGAGGAAAGACTTTTCCTATTTGACGGCCGTGGGGGCTGCGTATTTCTTAGTCCATAGAAATAATAGATTATAGGCTGAATACGGTGAACCCGCCAACCCCGGTCCCGTCAACGCGCATGACGACCACAATGCCGTTGTTAGAGGATATAGCTGATCGGATCGTTGCTGACCGGGTGCGAAAATACACCCATCTCCAAATCGAAGACCGATTTCAGCACATCGGATTTTATGATGTCGGCGGGCGTGCCGTGTGCCGAGACACGACCATTCTTCAGGGCCACAATCTCATCGCAATAGCGGGCGGCCAGATTGATATCGTGGAGGACGACGACGATTGTCAAACGGCGCTCATGGCTGAGTTCGCGCAGCAGTGCCAGGACACCGTCCTGGTGCAGAAGGTCTAGCGCGGAAGTCGGTTCATCGAGAAGCAGGCACTGCGCATTCTGTGCCAGCATCATGGCAATCCAGGCCCGTTGCCGCTCGCCGCCAGACATGTGGGCAACCGAGCTGTGTGCAAAACGCTCGAGATCGGTGCGCTCTATGGCTTCATCGACCAGTTTCTGATCGACGCTGGTAAATCGGCCGAGCGTGCCGTGCCAGGGGAAGCGGCCGAGTGCCACCAGTTCTCGAACTGTCATACTGTCGGTTGCCGGCGTAAACTGCGGCATATAGGCGATCTGCCGGGCAAGGATTCTGCCGCCCCAGCGCGCAAGCGCTTGTCCTTTCAGATCGATGGCGCCAGCGGTCGGAGTAATCTGTCGGGCCATGATCTTCAGAAGCGTACTCTTGCCGCTACCGTTCTGCCCAACCAGGCCATAGACGCGTCCGTTCTTCAATGTCAGGTCGATGGCCGCAAGGATAGTCTTTCCTTCGGCTTGATAGGCAATCTGTGACATGGTCAGGAAGGGCGTCGACATGCGCGGTGTCTCTTTGTTCGCATTCAGATAGCAATTGCCGGTTCGTACGCTCCTGCGAAACTTTACTATTGATGTCAACTTATATTGTTCGTCGCGCGAAACCCTTTATGAATGAAATTCATACGGCTTGAGGGGCTTTTCGGCCGCTCAGTTTCCGACAGCCTGGGCTTTTTTAGTATCCTTAAGGCTGGCCCAAAGGCGCGTTGCAGCCGGATGCGCCGTGTAACAGAGCGCGGCACCAAAGCGGCCTGTCATTCAATTTGCTCGAAGCCTGCATAAATCCTTCGAAGCTATCTTGATTGGGCTTCCCTGTCCCCTAGCTCAATTATACAGGGCGTACGCGTGTTGGGGCTGCGCAAATTTCAGCCGAATGGAGCCCACCATGAAACATCAGACATTGGAGCAACTGCAAAATATTGCGGATATCGACCAGACATATCCGCACCGCATCATGTCGCGAAACGAGCGTCTCGAGCGCTGGGTGGAGCTTCTCGAGCTGAGTCCGCATCGACGACTGGCGACCCTCTACCAGACGGAACATCAGCCGACTTCAGTCTTGTCGCTGCTGCGCAGTGATAACTCGCCGATTTCCGTCGCCTTCGAGGATCCGATCCTGCGGGCTGCTGGATTGGAAAATGACACTTACGGTCAGGCAAGGAAGTTCTTCAGTCTTACCGATAGTGAACTGCACAATGTGCTTTGCTATTGCCATTTCGGCGCGACCGTCAACGCCGCAACGGCAGCCCATTATGTGCGCGGGATCCTCGGCGCAGAACGGCCGAGCTTATTCTCTCGCTTGCGGGCATTGTTCATATCCTGACCACAAACGGGTCGGGCTCGATCGGACGCCTGAGCTGCTTGCCTTGAGGCCGCCGGCTGGCGGCCTTTGTCCGAAATCTGCCAATACCAATCACTCTGCATCGTCGCCTGACAGTCCCGTCTGCTGCTCGAGATTGCTGAGGCACGCATCGTTGTGGGCGAAGCGGAGAATACTGTAGACCGCCAACCCCGCGTCCTCACTTCCGGAAATGGTCACGCTGGCAGATTGAGCATTTTGAAACTTAGTGTTCAGATTATCCCACTGCTCGAAGATCTGTCGTTCCTGGGCGATGACGGCCTCTTTGAACATCCCATCCTTTCCGAATTTGGACGTGGCAACATGGTCGATCTTCTCGTCCGCGGGACCGAATTGGGATGCGAGCAAGGAAGCCGCCTCCCTATAGACCTGCCGCGTCGTAGTGCCGCGCTGGTCATCGTTGATGTAGCGAGAGACCGCGACGACGTTGCAGATTCCCATCCCGCGGACATAGGCGAGCACATACTGGTCGTAGAGGTCATTTCCGTCCGGCAAGCTATTGCACGAATATTGTCCTGTCGCATCGGGTTGGTTGCCGTAAATCGGCGTGCAGCCGAGCGCGGAGGGCAGGGCATCTTGCGAAACGCCGAATGGCCGGAAGGCAGGAGTTGACGTCTGAGCCGGCGAAATGGACGCGGTGACCGTTGCAGTTGCCGCGAGAGCCACGGACGTCAGTATATCGATCAAGGCCATCGAATCTCTCCCGATTGAGATCGGGCAATATCACAGCATCGGGCACCGGAAACCTAGCATACTTTTAGATAGGGTGTGGCAGGGTGACTTTCCACAGTCTTTCGCCTCGGCCCCCGATGTTCGGCTACATCGCAATTCCTTCGGGGTGCGCAACATCGTGCCTATCCTGGACAAGTTTCCGCACAAGCCCCGATGGGTTTCCTCGGAACCGGCCGGCCTTGGGTTTGTCGACATTGCGACCGCGCTCTTAAAGGCGAAGGCATAGAGGCGGCGCAGCGCCTGACGCCAACCGGCCGTCGCTCGATTAGGAATGGATCATATGCCAGCGATCTTGCGCAGGTCGTCGATCGCACCCGGCGCGGCAGCAAGCACCGGCGCGCCCTTCGTCAGCCGTTCTCCCGACGTCGGGAAGGGCTGGTACCAGCCGCCTGCTTCCTTCACGAGGCAGTATCCGGCCATGCAATCCCATGCGTGCATGTATGGCTCGTAGTAGCCGACGAGACGGCCGGCTGCGACATAGGCGAGCATCAGGGCGCCCGATCCATTGCGGATGAAATTGCCGCCTGCCTCCAGGAGGCTTTCGACTATCCCGGCGACGAGCGCCGGCGTGACATGGTTGTTGGCACCGATGCCTGTAACGGCGTTTCTGATGGTCCGAGACGCGTCCAGGGAAAGCTTCTTGCCATTCAGCGTTGCTCCCTTGCCGAGCGCTGCGGCATAGAGCTCGTCGTGGCATGGTGCGGAGATGACACCGACGACGGGCACGCCGTCATGCAGCAGGCCGATGGAGATGCACCAATTCGGCATGCCGTTGACGAACGGACTGGTGCCGTCGATCGGATCGACGACCCAGGTGAGCCCCGAGGTGCCTTCTTCAAGGCCATACTCCTCGCCAAGCACGCCATCGGCGGGAAATGCTTCGTTGAACCGGGCGCGGATCAGGTTTTCGACATCCCGGTCGGCGATCGAGACCACGTCCTGCGGGTCCCGTTTGGTTTCGATAACGAGTGTCTCGCGGCGCTTGAAGTAATCGAGCGCCACCGCTCCTGCCTCGCGGGCCACCGCCTCGGCAAGTGCAAAGCGCGCCTCGAGCCCTGGTACGACATGCGACGTCATAAAAATCTTCCCTTGATCAAATGCGGCGCTCAGCCGCCGATGATGGCAATCCCGCGATCCTTGAAGCCGATTTCCACCTCTGTCAAAGGCTCAAAAGCCCTATCCATCGCGAATCGACGACAGACAGGGCGCCGCTGTTGGTTTTGACCTCATTTCGCGACGATCTTAAGTGTGCAGCGTCGGAGCGAACAGGTGTGTTAACGTGCACCCTTGGAAACTGCGGGATTGAACTCTAGACTTGCCTGACGGTCGCAGTGGCCGCGGCGAGGGAAGGAGGAGCCCGCGTTCGTGAAGCAACGATTTCGTATCCTTGTCGGCTTCTGCCTGTTGTCGGCCGTTTGCTATGTTGGCATCTTTCCCGGCAGAGAATTCGCAACGCGAAGCTATATGGACGAGGCGTCACTGCAAGCTGGCTCGGCGCTTCGGCTTGCTGTTTCGGCACTTGGCGGGCATCTGAGCCGATACGAGCCGCTGCCTGAACTGATCGCAGATCATGACGACATCAAGCAGCTTGTGAGCGATCCTGGCAATCCGGCCCTGCGCGATGCGGCTAACACCTATCTGA
The DNA here is from genome assembly GCF_014193145.1 of Rhizobium sp. BK060. Taxonomy (NCBI): domain Bacteria; kingdom Pseudomonadati; phylum Pseudomonadota; class Alphaproteobacteria; order Hyphomicrobiales; family Rhizobiaceae; genus Rhizobium; species Rhizobium sp. BK060. The sequence continues at coordinate 36,331 of NZ_JACHYW010000033.1, read as the reverse complement.
AGGAGATCAACAGTTTGCTTGAATCATCCGATATCTACGTGATGAGGATGAACGGCGATACAATCGCCGCCAGCAACTACGATGGCCCGACGAGTTTCGTGGGTGAGAATTTCAGCTACCGGCCCTACTTTCAGGATGCGATAGCGGGCCGTCAGGCGCGGTTCTATGCGCTCGGTACAACATCGCTGAAGCGAGGTTACTATTTCGCTTCGCCAATCCGGGTGAACAATGCAATCCGCGGGGTTATCGTCTTCAAGGTCGATATCGACTCAATCGAGGCCTCGTGGAAGGGTGGCGAGTACAAGATACTCGTCTCCGATCCTGAAGGCATCATCTTCATGACCGGTAGCCCGGAATGGCTGTATTCCGGCATCCTGCCCCTGACAGACGAGCGCCTGCAACGCACCCAGGCATCGCGCCGCTACGCCGAAGCTGTTCTAAAGCCGCTTCCAATCAGCGAGCAGAATGCGGGTGGTCACAGATTGATCACTGTTGCCGATGGCGCCGCTGCCAGGGAATATCTGTCGCTCTCCCACTACATGCCGAACGCTGACTGGACCGTTAGTGTCTTGATGGACACGAGCTCCGTGCATGCGCAGGCGCGGACCATGCTGATCGCGGTCTTGCTTTCCCTAGGCCTGTCGGGGCTGGTTGTCGCGATCGTGCTGCAGCGCCGGGCACGTGCGCGCGAAAGAATGCGCATGCAGGTCGATGCCCGCAACCAGCTGGAGCAGCGTGTAGAGGAGCGAACCGCCGATCTGGCGCGCGTTAACCAGCGCATCGAAGAGGAAATCGCCGAGCGACGACTGACGGAACAAAAGCTTCGCCAGATGCAGGCCGATCTCATTCAGGCGGGAAAGCTTGCCGGCCTCGGGCAAATGTCAGCAGCCTTATCGCATGAACTCAACCAGCCGCTTGCCGCCGCCAAGACCTATGTGGACAGTGCCTCGATGCTGATAGCGCGAAATCGTGTGGATGAGGCGCGTGACAACCTTGGTCGCATTTCCGGCTTGATCGACCGGATGGCGTCGATCAGCCGGCACCTGCGTAATTTTGCGCGTAAGCCCAATGAAAAGATGGGTCCGGTCTCGCTTGCGGCCGCAATGGCCGATACGCTCGAAATCGTTTCTGCCCGGCTGAAAGTGGCAGACGCGACACTCGACATCGATCTTAGCGAGCCATCTGTCGCCGTGCAGGCGGGGTCGGTGCGTCTGCAGCAGGTTCTTGTCAACATCATCACCAATGCTGCTGATGCGGTGGAGGGGCTTGATGACAGGCGAATCCATGTCGTGTCGTCTCGCGACGGTGCCAAAGTGATCGTGACCGTCCGCGATCATGGAGCAGGCGTTCCCCCTTCGATCGCCGAGCGTATTTTTGATCCGTTCTTCAGCACGAAGGGCGTCGGCCGCGGCCTCGGGCTCGGCCTGTCGATCTCCTACAACATCATCAAGGATTTTGGCGGCAGCCTTTCGGTGTGCAATGCACCGGACGGAGGCGCGGAATTCCGTATCGTCCTTGATGCTGCACCTGTCGTCAGCGAGGCTGCTGAGTAATGAGCGCAGGCCGGATACTCCTGATAGACGATGAGGAGGAGATGCGCCGCTCTTCCGCCCAGGCGCTCGGCCTGTTTGGATTGGACGTTGCTACGTTCGCCAGCGCAGAGCCGGTGCTGGAGCGTGTCGGCTATGGCTTTGACGGCGTGGTGATCAGCGATATCCGGATGCCGGGCATGGATGGCATGACGCTCTTGCAGCGGATACGCGAGATGGATTCGGAGATACCGGTCATCCTGGTGACGGGACATGCGGACGTGCAGCTCGCCGTCAGCGCAATGCATGCCGGGGTTTATGACTTTGTCGAAAAGCCATTCGCGGCCCAGCACCTTGTTGGCATCATCAGACGCGCGCTGGATCGGCGCAGCCTGGTTCTCGAGAACAGGCGGTTGCGTGCAGTGGCCGGCAAACGCGACGACATCGAGGCTCGTCTGCCCGGACGCACGCAGGCAATGGTGGACCTGCGCTATCGGCTGCGAGCAATTGCGGCAACGGATGCCGACACGCTGATCATCGGGGAGACCGGTGTCGGCAAGGAAGTTGTCGCCCGGGCGCTGCACGACACCAGCGCCCGTGCCGGAAAGCCATTCATTGCGATCAATTGCGCGGCGTTGCCGGAGACCCTGATCGAGAGTGAATTGTTCGGACACGAAGCCGGCGCTTTTCCCGGTGCTCTTCGACCGCGATACGGAAAGTTCGAGCACGGTCGTGGCGGCACGATCCTGCTCGACGAGATCGGCTCGATGCCATTCGATCTCCAGGCGAAGTTCCTGCGTGTCCTGCAGGAGCGTGTCATTACCCGTCTCGGCTCCAACGAAGCTATATCGCTCGACGTGCGCTTCATTGCCACCAGCAAGGTCGATCTGGAGACCGAAGTGGCGCGCGGGCGCTTTCGTCCTGACCTCCTTTATCGCCTCAATGTCGTTACCATTCACGTCCCTTCGCTTGCGCAGCGGCAAGCCGATATTCCGCTGTTGTTTTTCCAGCTGGTTCGAGAGGCGGCGGCCCGCTACGGGCGCAGCGACATGGAGGTACGGCCGGAGACGCTCGGCAAGATCGGCTCGCGAAGCTGGCCGGGCAACGTGCGCGAATTGCGCAACGCCGCCGACCGACTGGTTCTTGGTCTCGACCTGCAGCCTGAGGACACGGCAGAGCAAAACCAGAAGCTCGCCGACAGGGTTGCCGCCTATGAGCGCGGCCTTATTGCCAGCGCGCTTGCCGCTCACGGTGGGAGTCTCCGTCCAGTTTATGAGATGCTCGGCGTTTCGCGAAAGACGCTCTACGAGAAGATGCAGAAATACGGGCTTGAAAAAGGGAGTCGGCGTGAGGACGAGGTCGAAGCGTGAATGGGTGGAAATCCACCCATGGTCCCGCTCGTTTGTCCCCTTTTCTACCCGTCTTGTGTGATATCATGCAGGAAAATGCGACAAGCAGCACCTCGCCCGGTTGTCCGACGCATTGAGCACTCCACAGTAACAGTTGATAACCGGGGCGGGGGGAGCCGCTCCGGTGGTTTACTGGGAGGATGAAATGAAAATATTGAATGCCTTGCTGGGCATGACGGCCGTTGCCGCCGTTTCGCTCATGTCCGCGTCCGCAATCGCTCAAACCTATCCGGAACGGACCATCACGATGGTCGTTCCGTTCGCCGCCGGCGGCCCGACGGATACGGTCGCCCGTCTCGTGGCCGAGTCGATGTCGAAGGATCTCGGCCAACAGATCATTGTCGAAAATGTCGGCGGGGCCGGTGGCACGCTTGGCGCAGGCCGCGTCGCGCAGGCAGACCCGGACGGCTACACGGTGCTGTTGCATCATATCGGCATGGCGACAAGCGCCACGCTTTACCGCAAGCTTGCCTATGACACCTTGAATTCCTTCGAATATGTCGGTCTCGTGACTGACGTGCCGATGACCATCGTTGCACGCAAGGATTTCGAGCCGACCGACCTCAAGGGCCTCGTCGAATACATCAAGGCCAACAAGGATAGCGTGACCGTTGCCAATGCAGGCATTGGCGCGGCTTCCCACCTGTGTGGCATGATGCTGATGAGCGCGATCCAAACGCAGTTGACCACGGTTCCTTACAAGGGCACTGGCCCCGCCATGACCGACCTGCTCGGCGGCCAGGTCGACATCATGTGCGATCAGACCACCAACACGACCAAGCAGATCAAGGGCGGCACGATCAAGGCTTACGCCGTCACCTCGCCCGCGCGCCTGAAGGTGCTGCCGGATGTGCCGACTGCCGTCGAACGCGGTCTTGCCGATTTCCAGGTCGGTATCTGGCACGGTATTTATGCGCCAAAAGGCACGCCGGCTGATGTGACCCAGCGGCTGTCGAAATCGCTGCAGGTTGCGCTCAAGGATCAAAACGTCGTTGCCCGCTTTGCCGAACTCGGCACCGAGCCGTCGTCGGAAGCTGACGCGACACCGGCAGCGCTCAAGGCCAAGCTCGAAACCGAGATTGCCCGCTGGAAGCCGGTGATCGAGGCGGCGGGCCAGTACGCCGACTAGGCGCTGTCGGTTGCCGCCCGGGATGCGTTTCGGGCGGCGCTGTCGCGGCAGCACCTGGCTGCCCTTGCCGTTCGTGCGGGCAACGTCTGGATTTTGCATACGGTGACAGTGGGAACACAACGGCATCGCCACAGGGGGAGATATGAAATCATTGACATTCGACAGCACCAACGCCCTTTGTGGCGCGCTCTTCATCGGGCTCGGCTGTTTCTTCATTTATCAATGTCTGAACCTTGAGCTCGGCACCGCGCTTCGCATGGGCCCGGGCTATTTTCCGCTGCTGCTTGCTGTCGTCCTGACATGTCTCGGCCTGATCGTGCTGATACAGGCGACACGAGTCCAGGGCGAGCCGCTTGGCCCGATCGCGCTGCGCGGAATGGCCTTTATCCTGCCAGCACCCATCGTCTTTGGATTGACGGTGCGCGGTCTCGGTTTCGTGCCGTCGCTGTTCGTCGTGGCACTTATCGCGGCTTTCGCTTCCTCGCGGATGAAGGTGCCGCTGGCGATCATACTTGCAGCCGCAATAACCCTCTTCTCGGTCGCCGTGTTCAGCTACGCGCTTGGCTTGCCATTCGAGCGCTTCGGCCCTTGGGTACGGTTCTAGGAGGCGTCGATGGATCTCGTCAGTAATCTCGCCCTCGGCTTCAGCACCGCTGCCTCGCCCGAAAACCTTCTGTTCTGCCTGATCGGTGTGCTGCTCGGCACCTTGATCGGCGTCCTGCCGGGGATCGGGGCGACCGCGACCATCGCGATGCTGTTGCCAATCACGTTCCAGCTCGAGCCGGTTTCCTCGCTGATCATGCTTGCCGGCATCTACTACGGCGCCCAGTACGGCGGCTCGACCACGGCCATCCTCATCAACATGCCGGGCGAATCCTCCTCGGCGGTGACTGCCATCGACGGCTATCAGATGGCCCGTCGCGGCAGAGCAGGGGCGGCACTGTCGATTGCAGCACTCGGCTCGTTCTTTGCCGGCACCGTCTCGACCTTTCTTGTGGCGATCTTCGCAATCCCTCTGACCGCGCTTGCGCTCAAATTCGGTGCTGCCGAATACTTCTCGCTAATGATCGTCGGGCTGGTGTCCTCGGTTGCCCTTGCGCATGGCTCGATCGTCAAGGCGCTCGCCATGGTGGCGCTTGGCCTGCTGCTCGGATTGGTCGGTACGGATATCTACACGGGAACGCCGCGCTTTACCCTCGGCATTCGTGAATATGCCGACGGGCTGAATTTCGTTGCGGTTGCCGTTGGCGTGTTCGGTGTCGCCGAGATCCTGCGCAATCTGGAGGGCGAGAAGACCCGCACGGTATTGATGGCCAAGGTCAGCGATCTGTGGCCGACGCGCGAGGACTTCCGGCGGATGATCGCACCGGTGCTGCGCGGCACGGCAATCGGGTCGGCACTTGGCATCCTGCCGGGGGGCGGTGCCATCCTTGCCGCCTTTGCTTCCTATACGGTGGAAAAGCGCATCTCCGACCGCCCGGAGGAGTTCGGTCACGGGGCGATTGCCGGTGTTGCGGGGCCAGAATCGGCCAACAACGCAGGCGCCCAGACCTCGTTCATTCCGCTGTTGACGCTGGGAATCCCGGCAAATCCGGTGATGGCGCTGATGGTGGGCGCCATGATCATTCAGGGGATTGTGCCAGGTCCGAACGTGGCGATCGAGCAGCCGGCGCTATTCTGGGGGATCATCGCCTCGATGTGGATCGGCAACCTGATGCTGGTTGTCCTCAATCTGCCGCTGATCGGCCTTTGGGTGAAATTGCTGACTATTCCCTACTACGTGCTTTTTCCGATCATCATGGCCTTCTGTTCGATCGGGGTCTACAGCGTCAATTCCAACGTTTACGACCTCTACGCCGTCGCCTTTTTCGGGCTGGCGGGCTACCTGCTGGTCAAGCTGCGCTGCGAGCCGGCACCATTGCTTCTTGGCTTCGTGCTGGGGCCGCTTCTCGAAGAAAACTTGAGGCGCGCCATGATCCTTTCCCGCGGCGATCCGATGACGTTCGTGACGCGTCCAATCAGTGCCATCCTGCTGCTGATTGCGCTCGCTGTCCTGCTGGTCGTGTTCTTGCCGTCGGTAAAGGCCAAGCGCGAGGAGGTCTTCCAGGAAGAAGACTGAGCAAACCGGACCATTGCATCGAAGACTGGAAACGAGGAGGAAATAGGATGACGAGACTGACCCTGACGCGTCGAGGCACGCTTGCTGCAGGCCTTTCCTTGGCAGCGACGCTGGTGGCTGGATCACCATCGCTTGCGGCGAATTTTCCTGATCGGCAGGTAACGATGGTCGTGCCATTTGCGGCCGGCGGATCGACCGACGTCGTTGCCCGCATTCTCGCGCAGAAGATGTCCGAAGATCTCGGCCAGCAGGTGATCGTGCAGAATGTGGCAGGTGCGGGCGGCAATCTTGGCGCCGGCAATGTCGCACGGGCCGATCCGGATGGTTATACGATCCTGATGGGGACGGTTGCGACGCATGCGCTCAATCCGTTGATCCTGAAGTCGACCCCCTACGACCCCGAAAAGGATTTCGCGCCAATCTCGCTATTGGTTCTGGTTCCCAACGTTCTCGTCGTCAATCCCGCACTGCCGGTCAGAACACTTGCCGAACTGGTAGCACTCCTCAAGGCCAATCCGGGCACCTACAGCTATGCCTCGTCCGGCAACGGCACGCCGCTGCATCTTTCCGGAGAGCTCTTCAAGGCAATGGCCGGGGTGGAGATGGAACATATCCCCTATAAGGGCTCGGGCCCGGCCCTGAATGATGTTCTGGGCAATCAGGTTCCGATCATGTTCGACAACCTGCCGTCGTCGTCCGGCCACATCAAGAGTGGCACGCTGCGGGCACTTGCGGTCACCACCAAGCAGCGCGCACCGTCCTTCCCCGATGTGCCGACGGTAGCCGAGACGGTTCCGGGCTACGAAACCTATACCTGGAATGCGCTGTTTGCTCCCGCCGGCACCCCGGCAGACGTCGTTGCTCGCCTGAACCTGGCGGCCAGCAAGGCGCTCGCCGATCCGGGCGTTAGCAAGAAAATGGCCGAATTCAGTGCCGTTGTCGTGGGTTCGACGCCAAAGCAGCTCGGCGCACATGTAAAGGCGGAGATCGCCAAGTGGACGCCTGTCGTGCGCGACGCCAAGATTGAACTCGAATAGGCGCTGCCGAATCTCAGGCGAGCGTTGTCGTGCGGATGGGGCGAGCGACGCCGATCGTCGATGGTCAAGCTCCAGCCGCGTGGCGACGATCTGTCGCCAATCATATGCAAAACCCCTATATTTCTGTTTGTTTTTGCGTATGATTGACGGATGTCTTCGCTGGAAGATTACATCGAAAGCAAACTGATGAGCGGGTACTCGACGTTTACCCGTGAAGATGCTTTGGCGGAGCTCTCGCTGAAGCCTGAAGCCTTTACCGCAGCTTTGACGCGGCAAATCTCCAGGAAAAGATTGGCCAATCCGAGGCACGGATTCTATATCATCCTGCGGCCTGAAGATAGGACTGCCGGCGCTCCAGATCCTGCGCGCTGGATCGATCCCCTGATGAAATATCTCGGCACTGATTACCGCATATCCCTTCTGCGTGCGGCGGCCATGCATGGTTCTTCGCACCAGGCATCAATGGTGTTTCAACTTGTCGTGCCGCAGCAGTTCCGATCGATTATTATTGGGCGCCACCGGATTCAGTTCATCTATTTGGCGCCGAGCATCTTCAGCGCTACCAACCAAAAAGATTGGCTGACGCCCCTCAAGACAGACACGGGATACGCTCAAGCTGCCGGTGTGGAGTTAACGCTCCTCGACTGTATCCGTTACTTTAAGCGGGCTACGGGCATCAATGGTGTGGCCCAGATCGCGAAGGATATCGGCGCCCGCGCGAATCCAAGGAAATTGACATCAGTCGCGCAGCATTTCGAAAACACATCGGTCCGACGACTCGGCTACCTGCTCGATTTGTCAAATCACAAAAAACAGGCCGACGCGTTGCAATCATTTGCCCAGCAAAGCGACAAATATACGCGGCTCGACCCATCGGTAAGGTCGCTAATCGAGGGCCTTTCATTCTCCGAAGCAAGAGATGATCGGTGGCGTCTCGATATCAATGAAAACGTGGAGATCGACTTTTGATCCCAGATGCTCACCTCACAGCTTGGGCTACTCAGGCGCCATGGCCGGATTCTCGTCAGATTGAGCAGGACTTTATTATTTCCCGCGCTCTCTGCGATCTTTTTTCGGCGCCAAAGCTTAAGGGCAAAATCGCATTCCGAGGTGGCACTGCTATCAACAAGCTGCTTTTCAAACGGCCCTTGCGCTATTCAGAAGATATCGATCGTTCAGATCACGGCCGAACCCATCGGACCAACAATCGACGCGATCCGCAATGCTCTTTCCTGGCTCGGGAAGTGCAAAAGGGAGCAAGCGGGTCATTCGACCCACTTGGTTTTCCGCTTCGCGCCCGAGGCCGAGCCTGGAACGTCACTTAAGCTCAAGGTGGAGATCAACACTCGCGAACACACGTCGTTGTTTGGCGCGCAAGGATATCCGTTCAAGGTGGAGAATGGGTGGTTCAACGGTGCCGCGGACATCATATCGGTACTCACTCGAGCAACGTTCCTTGGCGGTAGATGGAATTGGCTCTACATTGTGCCTCGCGCTGAGTGAGGATAGCGAAGGCACGACGCAGTCCCTACACCCTAAAGGGCCGCGCGCAGATATTCAGCGCCTTCGCGTTGGCCTGCGATGGTATCTTCACGCGAAGCCCAGCCTGTCCAGGCAGGCTGGGAAATCTACGACCGTTGATTAGAGCACCGAGACGTTCTCAGCTTTCGACTTTCCGGTCTTGCGATCCTGTCCGACCTCGAAGCTGACTTTATCGCCTTCCCGGAGCGAACCACCGCGTTGCAAGGCAGACACGTGAACAAATACATCTTGGCCGCCATTCTCAGGCGTTATGAAGCCGAACCCCTTGTCGTCGTTGAAGAATTTAACCGTACCCGTTGGCATGAGAGACCTTATCCTTGTGTCGTTCGTCCAAATTGCGAAGTGGAAGCTACAGCGCCATCACCCATCGATCAACGGTGAGCATGCAGGTGGCTTTGATCGAGATATCCCGAAACGTCGCCAACGAGGCCCACGCCATCCTGATTGTGGACCAGGCGGGATGGCATATGTCGGCAACCTTAGAACAATTCCGGCTGTTCGACTCGCGCGTACATGCTATTTCACCCACTGAATTGGGCTGCGCGTAAACCGCCGCTCAAGTCGGCCCTAATCCTCGCGCGCATCGTAGCTGCGCTGACAATCCTGGATGACGTCGATATTCTCGACAGTCCAGTCGAACAGGGTTGAGAACGGCCCTTGCAGCGACCTGCCAAGGGGTGTCAAGGCATATTCAACCCCGAGCACACGCCCATCCAGGATCCTGCGCGTCAGCATACCGTTGCGCTCCAGCTTTCGAAGCGTCTGTGTCAGCACGCGTTGGGTCACGCCATCGAGGCGACGCTTGATCGCATTGAAGCGACGGGGCTCGCTTAACACCGCCAGCACCATCATCGACCACTTGTCGGCGATCTGGTCGAGGATCACGCGGCTCGGGCAGTCGGCACGGTAGACCGGGCCATTTTCATCGGTCGGTTCATCCATTTCGGTATCCTCCAGCATCCCTGGGATGCTTCTGGTGCGTAATTGACGCTAGGTATCCAATGAATACTTTATGGTCAATGGCGCATGTGCGGCGCCAGAGGTTCCCGAAGAACAGAGACTCAAATATGACAGACACAGATTTCAGCCGGCTTCGGATTAGTCGGACAGACGGCGTTGCCACGATTGCGATCAACAACCCGCCGGTAAACGTTCTCGATGTCCCCCTGATGAGGGAGATCCGCCGCTTTCTCCTTTCTGTTCGCAACGATCCGGACACCCGTGTGCTGGTTTTCCAAAGTGCGGACCCCGAGTTCTTCATTGCCCATGTCGACATGACATTGATCGATGAACCGCACGCCTTCGACGAGATCGCCCGTGAGGCTCGCGAAGGCCTCAACCCGTTCCAGGCATTTGGCGAACTTCTACGAGAGCAGCCGCAAGTGACGATCGTCAAGCTCGCCGGGCTGGCCCGCGGCGGCGGAGCTGAGTTTGTCGCGGCGGCGGACATGGTGTTTGCTGCGGAAGGGCTGGCAGGGCTTGCTCAATGCGAGGCGTTAATGGGGATTACGCCGGGCGGCGGAGCGACCCAGTATCTGTCCGGCCGGATGACGCGTGGCCGAGCTCTTGAAGTGATCCTTGCCGCCGATCTCGTCGATGCTATGACGGCGGAGCGATATGGGTGGATCAACCGGGCACTGCCGGCTTCTGAACTCGACGGCTTCGTCGAGCGTTTGGCACGCAACATCGCCGCGCTGCCCACCGGCGTCATGGCCGCGGCCAAGAGGGCGTTGCCTCCCGAGGACCTGCGGGATGGCTTTCAGCGCGAGCATGAGGCCTGGGCAGGATTGTTCGAACTCCCTGCTGCCGAAAAGCTCATCCGGGGTGGACTGAAAGCAGGAGCGCAGACCAAGGAGGGCGAGAGAAATCTGGAAGGCCTGCTCCGGATGTTGACGGTGTGAGTCCTGACTGACGAGAGAACAGCGAAATATTGCATAGCGGTTTCGGTCTTTGGATTGTGCGTAGGCGTTATCGGAAGCGCTCGCGCTGAATCATCACCTCGTTCGCACCGCTGCCTGCCGCGGGAGGAGAACCTCTCCAGGTAGCCATGAACGAAGATCGATGACGGGAGCAGCACTCCGGCAGACAGGAGTATCGCAGGCCCGTAAATCGCGTGAAACTTGGAAATTCCCTAGCCGACAAAGTGGGAGGGTTCGCCTTGCTGTGCCCAGTTTCGCCAGAACAGGGTTTAGTCGGAACCGTAATCGAGCCCTCTGAGATAGTTCGCCAGAGCATCGAACTAGACATAGATAACTTCGTCGCTCCCAGGCACGGGCACGCCCCAGCCGCGTGCTCGTTCAGCACTACGCGACACACTGATGTCCTCCAGTCCCCGCCGAAGCCATCGACCTTTTTCTGCCGTCAGCGGATACGACTGGGTTCACCGCTCCAGATCACCCACCGGCGCGCTGCCGAACATGCTCTTGTACTCGCGGCTGAATTGCGACGGGCTTTTATAACCGACCTCATACGCCACGCGCGAAACATTGGTGCTGCCGCCGGCAAGGAGCTTCCGCGCCTCAAGCAAACGGATATGGCGTTGAAACGCAAGTGGGCTGAACCCGGTGACTTCCTTGAAATGCCTGTGAAAGCTTGTGACGCTCATGTGAGAAGCCGCCGCCAGCTCAGGAATATTGACAGGCTCGCTATGATTGGAAGCGAGCCAATCGGCCGCCGACTTGAGTTGTTGATATCGGCCGTTTCTCTGGCTGACCTGTCGCAGCGTGTCGCCCATCGAGCTCTGAAGCAGGCGATAATAAAGCTCAAACTCGTAGTGCGGTGCCAGCGCACCGATATCGTCGGGCGCTTTCAGCAGCCCTACGAGGCGAGCAAATGCGTCGCCGACGGGTCCGTCCAGACCGCCGGCGGCGACTGCGCATGTCCAACGGTCCTCACGCTTGGGGATATCGAGCATGACGCGCGTCAGAATATCGGCATCAAGATGAAGGCTGATGCCGACATAGGGGAAATTAGGCTTAGCGCCGGTCAATTGGTGGCTGTAGGGCAGGCCAAAGGACGATACCGCGCAAGCGCCTGTGGCCAGTTCGAACCGATTGGCGCCCATGATCAAGACTTTGGTTCCGCGCAACACCGCATAGAACATGGGTTCGAACACCGCCGGAGTGGGCGACGTGGCCCTTGTGCTTGTCCAAATCGTCAAGCGCGGAACGGGGGTAGGAACGCCGACGGTACCCGCATGCGCCGAAACAAACGGAGCAATGGCGTTCAGCAGAAGTGTCGATGGCTTCACAGGGTCGAACATCACGCCAGCATGTAGTGATTTGGTAGGATCAGGCAAGTGTCTGGGAAGATCAGGAATGTTGCCTGCGTCGCAACTGCCTATTTTGAGGCTCAACAGAAAGCCTGCCGGAGCAGCCAGTAGCGAGGAATGAGCCTCCAAATCGGCGTCAAGGCGACAGGAATAGGAAAGGGTTCGACCATGCAGGAACTAGCTGGAAAGAATGCGCTCGTCACTGGTGGATCGCGTGGCATCGGGGCCGCGATCGCGATTGCTCTGTCGGAGAAAGGTGCGAACGTTGCGATAACGTACGAGCGATCCGCCGACAGCGCGGAGCGACTTTTCCGGACTATTGAAAGGAATGGGGGCAAGGCAATGGCGATACAGGCCGACAGCGCGGATCCTTCGGCCATCCAGCGGTCAGTGGACGAAACTGTCCGCACACTGGGCGGTCTCGACATTCTCGTCAACAATGCGGCGATCGCGCGATACAACAACATTGCAGATTTCACGATCGAGGACATCGACGCGCTGCTTGCCGTAAACGTGCGTGGGCCTGTTCTGACCGCAAAGGCTGCCATCCCCCACCTCAAGGAAGGCGGGCGCATCATTACCATCGGATCAGCGGGCGCGGATCGCATAGCCGGCGTGCCTGGTACGGTCTACTATATGACCAAAGGCGCGCTCCAGGCATTCAACCGTGGCCTCGCCCGCGAACTGGGCGCCCGAGATATAACGGTTAATCTCGTCCAGCCTGGATCGACAAACACCGACGCGAACCCCGAGACGGGGGAATTCGCCGACTATCAGCGTGGTCTCAGCGCCCTTGGCCGCTTTAACCAGCCGGAGGATGTCGCGGCAGCAGTCGCTTTCCTCGCAACGCCGGCCGCCCGGCAAATTACCGGCACCATCCTTACGGTGGACGGCGGTGCGCTTGCGTAGTGTTTGGTAATGGCTGTTGGTTGCCCGGGCTGACGGCGTTCTACTCAAAGTACCTGCCGACATAGTCGCCGGCCTGCGCGTCAGCTCCGGGACCGTCTCGATCTGCCGCTCGATATCCGGTTAGATGGGCTGTTCGTTTCCTTGCCCGCTATCATCGAAACACTCGATCAGCATTTCGGTCAGGACGCGGACCTTTCTCGAGGGGTGCTGTCCCGGCGGACGAACGACATAGATTCCGGCCGGTGGTGGCGGATGATTCGTCATGACCGTCACCAACGCGCCGGAATTGAGATAGTCCCGGGTGAGGCCATCGGGGAGGGCAGCGATACCCAAACCGGCCGCGGCAGCGACGACGAGAGCCGCCCCGTTGTCAGCCTTGAAACGGCCCTGCGGGCGAATGGTCAGGATCTTGTCGCCGTCCATCACCTGCCACGTTTCCATCCCCTGCATAAGCGCCTGATGCGTGACGAGTTCCTCCGGTGTTTCCGGGGAGCCATGGGCTTTGATATAGGCGGGGCTCGCGACGTATTTTCCATAAAGGGGACCAACGCGTCTTGCAATCAGGTTGGAATCCTGAAGTGTGCCGACCCGGATCGCGCAATCAAGTCTTTCACGGCCCCTGCGACGTCCGCCATCGGAACGTTGGGATCGACGCGGATGTCGATCCGGTCAGTCCGCAACCGCGTCAGCGCCTCGTCGGCGACCTGGCGAATCCTTTCGGGCCGGCTGTCGAGGCCGACGTCCGGGCGCCCGTTCTTGAAGCCGAACTTTGTCGCAAGGCGACGTCGCGGGCTATGTCTATGCCGAACTCGAAGGGCCGGACTACATGGCGCTGCGTGGTCCGGCGGGGGCTCGGCGCAAATTCTCGGTCGACACCTGCAGGAGCAGGCCGCCGCCGAACTCCCTTTTTGCTGATCTACTTAGCTAATTGACTATTAGAATCGCCGTCGATTGTTCTGAATAAAGATAGCTCGCGACAATGAGGGGACCGAAATGTCGCATCATAATTACGAGCAAACACAGTAGAAGCGCGGAAACGCACATTGCAAACGCGAATATCTTTAGGGGCTTTATCGTAGACTGCATCCAACCTTTTGCCGCTGAGTTCATTTTTTCCTCCGGGGTCGGGGCAGTGCTCGCGATCGCTCCCGCGCCATCCAGTCTAATTCTTGCAAGTATTGTCGTTGGCGAATGATATGCCGTCGCTCTTTGCCAGCTTCATGACGTAATCCTCCGCGAGGTCCGCAACTTCAAGTGCGATTTCCGCTTCTCTCCAACCTGCAGCAACCGCCGCCTCAATCAATCGGTCAAGCTCACGTTGAAATACTGCCCGGCGTTGAGAGGCGCGATGATCATGGTACAGCCCAAATAACGGCGGTTTGATTTCCCTCATTGCCTAATTATTACACAATCTTGCCGCTTTTCAAACACAATTGGCACAACAGAGCGTGACCTATATTGCTCACTTCTTGCATGCTCAGTGTCCGCCAGCGGACTGAATGTTTGGAATACGATCTATCTTGATCGCGCAAGAGACCGGTAATTTCTCTGGGGTCATGCGGCTCGCAGAAGAGGCGGTCTGGCCTTGAATAATGGAGGCACGTGCGATTCTGCCTGTCGGAACGGCGCCCGCAGCCGATCGTGAAGGTCGCCATTGATCTGCGCTGCCCGAACCTGCATGAGCATGTGGGCACCATGGAGGGACCAGCGCATCTGCTGCTTCTTGATCATGCGTTTGCCGACAAGCGAATTCACCGCTGACTCGGCAAGAGTAGTGGCGACACGAAGCCCAGTTCGGTAGCGCTTGCCATAGTTGACGATCGCGCCGCGGTTCGATCTGACATAGGTCAGGAGCTGCGAGCCGAGGTTGTGAAGCCGGGCGATCGAGAACTCGCCCTCTACTTGCGAATCCTCCTGGTCGGTGCTGCTGGTCGCGAAATAGCGGCCACCTGGTTCGCCCCGACCGCCGCGACCACATCTGGCCACAACAAGCTCGAAGTTTCGCGCTGAATTGGGATCGGCGCTCCGCACATGCGCTGTATCGATGCTGACGACGAACTCTCTGCGCCGATCGCCGGGAAGCTGCATTTCAAGTTGGCGCCGTTCCTCCATCTGAGCCCTTGCGCGCCGCTCTTCTCCTGCGTGCTGCTCGTCCAGCCGTTCACCGATCCTGATGGTGCGCTTGCGCACGGTCGCATGCGTCTCGGTCGGCTCAACCGGCAGGAATTCAGCAAGCACTCTCGCCGCCTGCCGGTACGGCATCATGCTTCCCAGCCGCGCGGTTATATTAGTTCCATCAACTCGGGCGTTGCTCGATCCGGGCAGATTTCCTTCATCGCGGCTCAGTCGCTACCGCGTCTGCCGGTTGCTCTAATCGGAGCAAAGGGTGGAGTTCAGCGCACAGCAGTTGGATCAAGAGATCGAAATGGAAGTCGCGATCTGTCGAACCCAACGCATTGTGCTTCTCCGGCTCCGATCCCGCGAGGCCGGCTTCGTGATGGAGCATGGAGTTTCGGAGTTTCTCTTCTTCGGTTTCGCTCATCTTGATGGCGGCCTCTCTGGCGGCCAGCCCTTCGATGTTGCAACTTTCCAAAGCGTCAGCATTTGGCGAATGACGGAGCAACGATGTAGAGTACTCGTGAAATAATAGGTAAGCGCATTTGCTCGTATTCTCTTTGAGAGATTAATGATAATATTTTCTAACCTGAATAATCTACTGATATTATATAAATATTGCCGCGCCTATGCAGAGATAACATTTGAGTGTAGTCTTGACGCCATTTACGGTACTGTAGTGGAGGGGTTATGCTCAACTCTGTTAGAGTGGCGTTCGTTGATGATCATCCCATGTTACTTGAAGGTATCGGCGCTGTCTTCGCCCGGCACGGTCGATACGATGTTGTTGCGAAAGGCAGCGACGCGGGTGCTGCGCGTGCCATTGTGGCTCGAAATGAGCCACACCTGATCTTTGTTGACTTAAGCATGCCTGGTGACGTCTATGGGGCTATCACTGACATCGCGGCGGCCGGCAGAACAAAGGTCATCGTCTACACGGCGTGCAATAGCGTCGATCTGGCGGTCAAGTCCTTGGACAGCGGCGCCAGTGCCTTCATTCTCAAGGAGAGCATTTCGAACGAGCTTTTTGGGGCGGTTGACGCCGTCATGAAGGGCGAAGTTTTCATTTCTCCCAGTTTGGCCGGCAAGGTAATTTTCGCCCTGAAGGGCCGCCGTCGAAAAGAAGGAGCGGCAGGCGCCAAACTTAGCCATCGTGAGGAGCAGGTCGTTGCACTTCTGTTGAAAGCTCGTTCAAACAAGGAAATCGCTCTGTCCCTGTCGATCAGCGAAAAGACAGTAAAGCACTACATGGCCAACCTCATGACGAAACTTAACGCCCGAAATCGAGTGGAAGTCGCGCTCGCGGCCCAACAGCACGTGTCGCTCATCAGCTAGCGCCGCTACTACTGCATTTCCGCGGTTGTGACGTGTGGCTTCCTGAACCGTTCAGCGCACCCCATCGACTGCTCTGTCGGGAGATAACGTTGTGGGTGCCGCTTGAGTCGGTAGCGGGATCTGCCCGTTCATGGCTGTGATAATCCAACCTCTGTGTTTTCCAGATCGAGGGGAAGTTTGACGATGAGTTCGGTTCCACCGGATGCGGGCGATATGATCGAAAACTCGCCAGATAGAGCGGCAAGCCGATTCCGTAGCCCGACTAGTCCAAGCTTGGCGTTGGCAGTTGGCTCGGGCATTTGCGCCGAGACGCCTGGTCCGCGGTCCCTCACTGTGATCAGAAGCCGGCCATTCTCTTCCTTGACGGTGACTGACTGGCCGGCCGCCGCGGCATGTCGGTAGGCGTTGTTTAAGCCCTCCTGAATGACTCGGTAGCAACATATCTTCACAGCCGTCGGAACGTTTTCCGGCAGCGTGCCGATGTCTCGCGCCACGGACGTCCCGGTCAACTGCTCATGGCGATAAATGGCAGCCTCAACAACCTGCGCCAATCCTTCCGCCTGAATACCCGGCAATACGAGCCCGCTCGAAATGTTTCGGAGTTCCGAATAGAGATATCTGGCGAGCTGGATGGTGTTTGGCGGGGCACCGCCCGAATTGGCATCGTTGATGAGCTCGGGCCTTTCCTCGCCATCGCGTCCATATTGCAGCGAAAGCATCAGAATGCTGAGTGTCTGGATTGGCCCGTCATGAAGCTCCGATCCCAGGCGGGCCAGGAAATTCTCGTTGTCCTCGCTTGCTCGCACACGAGCCCGCTCGGCAATCTTGCGCAACTCGTCATTTTGCTTGGCGAGATGAGCCGCTTCGGCGTAACGCCGCTTAAGATCATCTCTCTGCCGATCAATGGTCTTGCTTCCTTGAGAAACGATGAGGTGGAGTACCGCGATCATTCCGAGCGAGGTCAATCCAACAAGAAGCCAGGTCCAGTTGCGCGTGCTAGTGCGTTCGGCGATCAAAGCAGAGGCGCTCTGGTAGAATTCGCCCACCGCAATGATACGGTTGGTTCCTGTCTGATAGAGTGGCGCATAAACCTCGATCAATCGGATGTTCTGGTCCCCGGTCACGCCGTCCAGCAATTCGTCAAGATCTTCGAACGCGGTTGCCAGGCCCCCGCTTGCTGCAATCCTGACTTCATCCTCCGCTTGCTCTCCGACCTTGATGTTATCGCTCGAAGAGTAGGCGAGTGTCCCGTCGAGGCGCCATATTTTCAGGAGGATAAAACGATTGCTCACATCGTGACCTGCAAAGAGCGTATGGGCAAAAAGCGTATCTAGGCGCTCTTCGATGTGTTCTGCCAAGGGATCTGCCGATCCAAGCTCCTGGATGTAGGGTTGGAGGAACGCTTGCAGGAAGATCGCGCCGGCCTCGGCTGCGCTTCGCGTGGCGCTCGCCTGGTATCGCGAACTCATCCAGTTTCCGAGCATGAGCATCGAGACCCCGACGATCAGCGTTGCGGTCATCAGGAACTGTCGGGACAAGTTGCTGGTTGGGCGCTTCCGGCGACCGGAGACGAGGGACCAAAGTCGCAGGCCAATACGGCCTAATTGCCCTATCCGGCCACTGGGCTTCAGTTCAACCATCGCATGGGACTTTCTGAGCTGATATGGGAACTGAATATGGATCACACTCCTTCTGATAGATTTCGCCAGATGCACGCATAATCATCTGCGCGATCGCGCCAGCAAGGGGAGATGAACATGCCCTCCGTTAAACCTTTCGAAATAACACTAGGCGATATCAACTATCTGCTCGACCAGATGCGCGATGCTATTTTTATTGTCAGATTCGATGCACAGGGCCGGCCGATTTATGGGTATCATGACTCTGCCGGCGTCGTCCACGAGCTGGGTTTGTTTGGAACCTTTGACCCCCTGGGCATTGTCGATCCCATCACCGGTTTGTTGATCTACGATGGTGCGCGGGAAGCGAGCGGCTTTCGCATCCCCAGTGGATTGTTCAACAACCTCGTGGATCTCACCCGCTGGGCATGGGGTGCCACCGACAATCCGTTTCCGCGCCTTACAGTCGCGGACTACAACCATTATGTGCAGCAGATAGTGACCAACCAGGCGCTGGCGGGAGATGCGACACACGACGGCTATCTCACGACGCACCCCACAATCAGCGACCCAAACGCTGCTACGACACTGGCAACGCCGGCGGCTTACGCTGATCCCAACAAGAGTGTGGTCGACTACACACCACGCATGATCGCCCAGACGATCAGCTCATCCAATGAGGGTGGCGCCCTTCAACGGGTGGAGGTCAGCGCGCCGGGAACCGTGACCGACGTTGTCACTTCAACGTATGCGGACGGGTCGGTTCACACGGAGAATATCGTACGCAACCTCAACACCCTCCCGGGTGACCCCTCGACAAGCGGAATTTTCACCTTGTTCGGGCAGTTTTTCGATCACGGGCTCGATTTCATCGACAAGGGCGGTCAGGGCGCCAAAATCATCATCCCGCTGGATCCGGACGACCCCCTTTACAGGGCACCGGGGACGAACGGTGCTTCGGACCCTGGCAACACGACCATTACCATTTCGCGCGCAACGCCGGATGACTACACCTTGCGGGATATTCACGGCCGTCAGGTATCCATAGCGGGTGCCGACAACGTCTGGGGAACTGGAGATGACGTCCAGTCACTGGGTGCTGATGGCGTGCTCGGAGGGACGGGGCAGGATGCCGATGTTCTTGGCCCGGTTGCCAAGCCTGCCGCATCGAGCTACACCAATCATACGTCACCGTACATCGACCAAAGCCAGAGCTACGGCTCGGACACGCAAATCACGCTGTTACTGCGGGCATGGGTGTTGGACCCGAATAGCGGACAATATCGTCCCGGCGCAGAGCTTTTCGACGGCCATCAGACGCAGGCATACAACAGCAATGTCTTCAACGATGCCAGCCCCAATGGACTGGGTGCCGGGACGACAACCAGGACCGTACCCACGCTCGCGGAACTGCGCGCTCATTTGCTAGCAACCGGCCGTGATGACCTGACATGGGATGATATCAACAATTATCGCGCTCGCGATGCGAGCGGCCATGTGATCGATACGAATGGCGCCGTCCCGGGGGGCTACGTCTTCACGGGCCAGGCGCTGCTCCTGGATATGAACCCGAACCTCACGACGGCCATTGACTACGCCAATGCGACGATCGTAGCGGGCGGCATTACCGCTGCCAATCTGATGTCCTTCATCGACTTTTCCAACTTTTCCATCCGCAATTCAGTCGGCGGAGTAGCAGTCACCGCCGCGCAGTATGCCGCCGTCAGCGAAGCGCTGATGCAATCGGTGGGAAACCACTATGTCGCCGGCGACGGTCGTGCGAACGAGAACTTCGGCCTCACGGCGCTGCACCATGTCTTTCACGAAAACCACAATGTCCAGCTTGTCAACCTCGAGAACGCGATCCTCGGCCAGGCCGATGCGGCATCGCGCCACAATTTCCAGATCGCGGTCAACGGCCCGAACGGTCCTTACACCGATGCGAACGGAAACTACCTTGTCTCCGCCGGCGGACAGATCTCATGGGATCCCGACAAGATGTTCGAAGCCACGAAGCTGATCAACGAAATGGAATATCAGCATGTGGCAATCGACCAGTATGCACGCCTTGTCACGCCGGATCTTCCCGAGTTCGTGACCTACGACAACGATATCAAGGCCGATATCTCCCTTGAGTATGCGCAAGCCGCCTTCCGCTTCGGCCATTCGCAACTGCGTGAGACGATCGACGCCATCGATCCCAATGGCCTGGTCAGCAAGTTTGCCCTGTCGGGCGCGTTTCTGAACCCGGGACAGTTCGCTGCCGTTGGAGCAACCGACATCGTTCGCGGCATGTCGCAGCAATTGTCGAATGAGGTGGACGAGTTCCTGACGCCGGCCATGCAGCAGTCGTTGCTCGGTCAACCGCTTGACCTCGCAGCGATCAACATCGCCCGCGGTAGAGACCTCGGAATCCCGACCCTAAACGAGGTACGCAGGCAGCTTCACGATGCACTTGTCGCGGAACGCGCGGCGGACCCGACAACCCCGCACCATACCAATCTCATCGTCGATGCGCTAAATCCATACACAAGCTGGGCCGAATTCGGGTCCCAGATGCAGCATCCGCAATCGCTGGTAAATTTCATCGCGGCTTATGCGTTTGACGGGGACTTGGCCAAGGCCGAAGCAATCGTCGGACTGGAGAATGGTACGATCGCCGAGGGCTCGTCAGAAGCGCAGGGCTTTTCCGTCGATTATGCGATCGCATTCCTCAACAATACCGGGGTCAATCCAGGCGAGCAACCGCCGCTCGGGGCTGACGCGTTCAACAGCATAGACCTATGGATCGGCGGCCTGGCTGAGTTGCATGTCTTTACCGGCCAGCTCGGGACTACGTTCAATGCGATTTTTGAAGACCAGATGGAACGGCTGATGGATGGCGATCGCTTCTACTACATCTACCGTCTCCAGACCGCCTTGAACATCGACACCGATCTCGGGCACGCCATCGTTACCGAGCAGTTCAAGGACATTATCGAGCGGACGACCGGCGCCATTCACCTGAACGGCGACGTTATGGGTTATGCGGATAGCAATATCGAACTCGCCCGTACAGTGGTGCCAGGCACGGCATTGCGGGCTGTACGAGGCGAGCTCATTCTTGACATCAATGGCAATCCAGTCGCCGGCAACCTGGGCGACCTGAAATATGATGCAAACCACCAACTGATCACACAGGACTATCAAAACGCACACGCCTATGGCGCGTTGCTGTCAAGCTACGCAGCGACGCCCAACGGCATAGATGTTGTCGGCGGTGCAGCCAATCTGGGCTATGGCATATATTCAGGTTTCGGTAATGGCATCGTCGGCAATGGTGGTCTTATAACCAAAACCAATTCCGACCTTGGCATCACGCGTACTTTCATTCGCGATTTTCGTCCGGACATGGGCGAGAACCCGGATGGCACACCGGCCTCGGGATACAATTCCCACGAGGTACTCGCCGGCACAGACAACGACGACTGGATCGACGCAGGTAATGGCGACGATACGGTTTATGGCGACCGGGGGGATGATGTGTTGGACGGAAAGGCCGGTGCAGATCATCTCTACGGCGGCGACGGTCAGGACGTGATCTACGGCGGAGATATCGAGGACTTTCTCGATGGAGGGATGGGCGACGATATTGTCTACGCTGGCACCAGTGCCGGGGCGCTGGATGTCGTTATCGGCGGAAGTGGCAACGACAAGCTCTACGGCGAAGCCGGCATCGACGAAATCTACGGCGGCAGCGGCGACGACTATATCGACGCCGGCGGCGACACCGACCTTGCATTCGGAGACGGCGGTAACGATGAGATGTATGGCGGCGACGGCCCCGACGAACTGCGCGGCGGCCTAGGGGACGACATACTTTCCGGCGGCTCCGGTGCGGACATGTTGCTCGGCGAAGGTGGCGACGACATCATCATGGGTGGTATCGGACAGGCCGCGCAAGTTGGCGACGCCGACGAAGCTCTTGGCGGCGACGGCTTTGACATGGCGTCATACAGCGATGTGAGCATCGTGCTCGACGTCGCTGCCGATCTTCGCAACCAGGGCCTGACCGCGGCCAATGGCGGAACCGCCTTCAATCCGTTCAACCAGTTGCTGAGCCAAATTGAAGGCCTTATCGGATCCAAATTCAACGACAGGCTGATCGGAGATGCCGGAGACAACTGGCTAATCGGGGGTGGGGGTGCCGATCGCTTCAATACCACGATCGCCGACGCGACCGGCAACATCGGCAGTGGCGGCAATGACGTCGTCATCGGAGACAGTATCCGTCTCGACACCCTAATCGGCGCCTACGGCGGTTATTCAATCAGTCTCGATGCAATTGGCAACGCCGTTCATTCCGTCGGAAATATCCTCAGCGCCGGTCTCCTTGGCAATGTAGCGCTTGGTACGCAAATGTTTGCCACGCACTATACCGATCTGCTTAAGACCGAGAAGTTCAAGGACATGGTACTCGGCTCCGACTCGGCGGCTGCCGGAGCGGATACCACGGTCTATTCGGGCAACAGAGCCGACTACACCATTACCGCGATCACCTTTTCGTCGGCAAATCAGGGCACTGTCCTAGCCTACAAGATACAGGACAATAGACCTGGTTCGCCGGATGGCACAGACCTGCTGGTTGGGATTGATCTCGTGCAATTTGCGGATCGGACGATCACCATTGATCAATTGGCTAATCACGCGGCCACGGGCTCATTGTCGTTTAGTGCCGGGGAGCAGGGAAGTCTCGCGCGCCTTACACCGACGAGTGCGCTTTTTGACGCCGATAACATCACTGTCGCAAACCCGCAGGGCAGCGTCACCATTCCGAACAGCGGCTACAACTGGCAAACAAGCGCCGACGGCGTCGTCTGGACAACGGTGCAGAGTGGCAACGGAAGCGGACAGCAATCCAACCAGCACGTTCTAAGTCAGGGGCAGACCTCGGGCAAGCTGATTAGGCTTGTGGCATCCTTCGTGGACTCGCTCGGAAATCCCGAATCCGTGCAATCGAATACATGGAACCTCATCGTTGGTACCACCTCCAACAACGCTGGCGGCGCCGCTTTGAGCGGCACCAGCAGTCTGTTGATCGGGGATGCGATTTTCGGTCTTGCAGGGAACGATACATTGAACGCGTTGGCCGGCGATGATCGGTTGTTTGGTGGCAATGGAAACGACGTTCTGAACGGCGGCGATGGCAACGACTATCTCGATGGCGGAGCCGGCAATGACACTCTGACAGGTGGCATCGGTGATGACACCTACGTGATCGCCAACAATGGAGGGTTTTTTGGGGGTACTGACACGATCGTGGAGCAAGCAAACGGCGGGGCAGACCTTGTGCTCAGTTCGACGAGCTATACTCTAGGCAACAACCTCGAAAACCTGACACTGACCGGCGGCGGCAATATCAACGGTACTGGCAACGGTGGTTTAAACAGTCTCGTCGGCAACTCCGGCAACAACACGCTCGACGGAGGGGCGGGCGCAGACTCGATGACCGGCGGGGCCGGCAATGACACATACATCGTCGACAACGCAGGTGATACGATCCATGAAAATGCCAATCAGGGCACTGATACAGTACGCACCTCGTTGCCCATCTTCACGTTGTCTGACAACGTCGAGAATCTGGTATACGTCGGCAACGCATCATTCACTGGCAACGGCAATGCCCTCAACAACGCCATCACCGGAGGCAGTGCCGGCGATACCCTGAATGGCGGGGACGGAAACGATACGCTGACGGGCGGCGGCGGCGGCGACAGCCTGAATGGTGGAAACGGCAACGACACCCTGGTCGGCGGCTCTGGCAACGATTTCCTTGCGGGCAACGCAGGTGCCGATCAGTTTGTCTTTAACACCAACCTGAACAGCGCGGGCGTTGATACGATTACCGGTTTCGTCAGCACCTCCGCCAATCCCGCTGAACACGATCGTATCGTCTTGGATAATGCAAACGGCATTTTCAGCCAGGTCGGAAACAATGGAAATCTTTTGGCAGCAGCTTTTTGGAGCTCTGCAACGGGTACGGCGCACGATATTACCGACAGAGTTATCTATAACACCACGAACGGTTGGCTGACATACGACAGCGACGGCACCGCCAACGGCGGATCGCCGGTGCATTTTGCCACGCTCGAAGCAAACCTCACGCTGCAGGCAGCCGACTTCCTGGTCGTCTGATGCCGGGGGGCCGGCCAGCCCCGTGCACCCCTCCGGTATTGGCTGGCCCCATCGAGACATTCGCCGGGCGATAGATGGAGCTTCACATGCATCAACCACTGCGTGCTGCAAACGCAAACCATGCTTTGTTCGATCCTAGACTATCCAGAACACTACCAGCGAGCATCGCCCTCAGGCGCCGACTGCCTGATCTTCGGGCAGTCGGGATCTTTTCCGGCGTCATCAGCATTTTGACGCTGACCGGATCCTTCTACATGCTACAGGTCTATGACCGGGTCTTGGTGAGCCGGAGCGTTGAGACTTTAATTGTGCTCTCTGCGATAGCGCTTATTGCCTTTCTGTTACAGGGGTTACTCGACTCGTTTCGACTACGAATGCTGAGCCGCATTGGCGCGCAATTCGATGAAGACCTCTCAAGTCTGGCTTTTCGTGCTGCAAGCCTTTTGCCCTTGAAGGGTGCAAAGCCAGACGAAGCAATGCAGCCTCTACGCGATGTCGATCAGGTTCGCGCATTCCTTGGCAGTCCTGGTCCAACAGCCATGTTTGACCTCCCTTTCATGCCGCTTTTCGTGGTCGGCTGCTTTTTGCTGCATCCATGGCTCGGTTGGCTCGCGGTCGGTGGCGGGAGTGTCATCGTCATTCTGGCCATCGCGACGGATGTGCAAGTTCGCGCCCCGACACATGAAGCCAGTTTGCATGGCAATCGGAAGCAACTGTTCGCAGAATCGGCGCGACGCCACTGCGAGGCGATCGATGCCATGGGCATGCATGGATCGATGGGAAACAGGTGGAGGAAGCTCAGTCGCGATTTTCGCGATACGAGCTTGCAGGCAAGTGACGTGCAGGCCAGTCTCGGTGCGTTTGCAAAGATATTCCGCACGGTCCTTCAGTCGTCAATACTGGCGTTGGGAGCCTACTTGGCGGTTAACCAGGAGGTATCGGGCGGCGCTATGATCGCCGCCTCGATTATGACGTCTCGAGCACTGGCGCCGATCGAAACAGCAATCGCACATTGGAAGGGATTCGTCTCCGCGAGGGCGGCTTATACGAGACTCAAGAGCTCCCTGTCGATTGCTGTCGAAGGCGAGCAGGTCGAGTTGCGGGCACCCCGCCTGAAGGTAACCGTCGACGGACTTGCTGTTGCCGCGCCGGGTGCCCAGGATCCTGTCGTGTTGAACGCCGCGTTTGAACTGAAAGCCGGTGACGGCCTCGGTATCATCGGGCCAAGTGGCTCAGGCAAGTCATCGCTGGCGCGCACCCTTGTCGGCGTTTGGTTGCCGATGAAAGGCAGTGTGAGGCTCGATGGTGCATTGCTTCATCAATGGAACCGCGACAGCCTTGGGCGCCATATCGGTTATTTGCCGCAGGATCTCGCCCTGGTAGACAGCACGATCGCGGAGGCGATTTCCCGGTTTCAGGTTGAGGGCAACTCCGAGAAGATTATCAAGGCGGCGACGGCCGCGGGCGCCCATGAGCTCATTGTCGGCATGCCGGACGGCTATGATACCAGAATCGGCGACGGGGGCATTTTTCTGTCCGGGGGTCAGCGTCAAAGGATTGGCTTGGCGAGGGCACTGTATGGCGATCCGTTTCTCGTCGTTCTCGATGAGCCGAACTCCAACCTCGATGCGTCCGGTGATGCGGCGCTCAGCAATGCCATCAGCGGCGTGCGCAGTCGAGGCGGAATCGCGATTGTAATCACGCATCGACCGCTCGGACTGGCATCCGTGGACAAGGTCGCGTTTGTTCACGAAAAGAGCATCAAGCTCTTTGGCCCCAAGGATGAGGTCATGGCGGTGCTTTCGAGGCCCTCCGAAAGCACGATCCCCCTTAGGGCCAGTGGAAATTCCAGCCATGTATAGCTCGACCCCTTTGTATTCCGACCACTCGCTTTCGCTTCGCCGCTACAGGCGAGCCGGCGCGATGTTGATTGCCGCCTTCGCATCTACGTTCGGTGTCTGGGCAACCGTTGCACCACTTTCCAGCGCTGTCGTTGCGTCAGGACATTTCGAGGTCGAAGGAAACATAAAAAAGATTCAACACAAGGCAGGTGGTATTGTTTCGGAGATACTTGTCCATGAGGGACAGCGGGTCGCGGGAGGACAGACACTTCTGCGTCTTGATGATACCAATGCGCGGTCTGAACTCCAAATCGTCGAGCATCAGCTTGCGGAACTTCAAATGAGCGCAGCAAGGCTGGTCGCCGAACGCGACGGAGCAGTCCATTTCGAACTTCCCAGCTACTTCACCAGATATTCTAATGCCGTGTCGGCTCGCGTCCTTTTCAACCGAGAGCAGCGGCTTCTCGATGCGCGCCTGAAGGCAAGGCAGGGACAGAAGCAGCAGCTTACCGAGCGCGTGACGCAGTTGATGAATCAGATTGATGGCCTTAGCCTGCAAGAGAGTGCCAAACGACACGAGCGTCAATTGCTCGATACAGAGCTTCGCAGCCTTCGCAGTCTCCTCGACAGGCAGCTTGTCTTGGTTAGCCAAGTAAAGATCCTCGAGCGGAACATGGCGCAACTCGATGGTGAGATCGGGCAGCTTCAAGCGTCCACAGCCGAGATTCGGGCAAAGATCGCGGAAACAAAACTCCAGGTGTTGAATCTGGATCAGATCGCGGTTGCCGAGGCGGGCAAGGATCTTGCGGAAACCGAGAGCAAGATCAATGAACTCAGCGAAAAACAGATTGAGGCAGAGGATGCCTTGACACGCGTCAGCGTCCGGTCGCCCCTGGCCGGTGTCGTACACGAGCTCTCCGTCCACACGGTCGGTGGCGTTGTTGGCGCAGGCGAGGTGCTTATGATGATCGTGCCGGAGATGGCAGAGCTCAACGTCGAATTGCGCATCTCGCCGCAAGAGGTGGATTCGATCCATGTGGGGGATAAATCATTTGTCAGAATCAGTGGCCTCAATCGTTCCACGACTCCAGATCTCGAGGGAAAGGTAGAAATGATCGGGGCAGACCTGGTCGAGGATACTCCAACGCGGATCTCCTATTACCCCGTCCGCGTTCATCTGCCACCGGGCGAGCTTGACCGGCTCAATGGTACACAAGTTGTTCCGGGCATGCCGGTCGAGGCTTTTATCACAACATCCAAGCGTACTTTTCTCGATTATCTCTGGGAGCCGCTTTCTGACCGACTGCGGCGCGCTATTCGTGAGCACTAGAGCGCTTCATGTTTTGACGGAAGCGTAGCCGGCGTTTGAGAAGTAGTTGGCGCATTCTGGCTTGATGGTGTCGGCGAGCAGACCCAGATGTCGCCAAGTTTCCTCAATGTTTCGGGCCTGGCGCATCCAGTGCTTGATCTTGGCGAAGGCCTGCTCGATCGGATTAAGGTCGGGGTATGGGTGCGCGAGATCGCGAAACTCGGCCATGATCTGCGCCTCATTCCACCGGGTTACGTCAAACCTTTCGTCAAACGCGGCAAGACGGACGCGGCCGATGCGGAAGCCATCAGCGAGGCGGTGATCCGCAAGACCATGCGCTTCGTTCCCATCAAGACCGCCGAACAGCAGGCAGACGTAATGGTGTTGAAAACCCGTGCCCTTCTGGTCCAGCAGAGGACGCAGTCGGTCAACGCCTTGCGTACGCATCTGGCTGAACCGGGGATCATCGCGACCGGCGGCCTTGCCAACGTTGCGGCGCTGATGGCTGTTGTGCGGGAAAGTAAAGATATTCGACTGCCCGCAGCTGATTTGTGAGCGTCCGGCGAATGCATTTCTTCGTCTACGAGGCGCGGTCTAGGACTTGCGGCTTAGCTCATCTGCCATGACGCGCTCGATCATCTCGGGATCGCATTGTTCATCGACCAAGAACTGCCGGATCCCTCCGGTCCATGTCCTGACATCCGCTAGGAACTCCTCGAGGCATTCGACGCCCCGGTCCGTGAAGCCGGTTGTGCCATCTTCGGTCCCGTTGTGGACGCGCACCATTTCGCCGTAGTCGATATTGTCCGAGTTTGCAGCGATCTCTTGGAGCAGTTCGAGGTTTTCGCCGATCATGGCAGCGACGTTTTCGATCGTATAGATGTGCATCGAACGAGCCATCAGACAGCCTTTTGCACGGCGGAATCTGCTGGGAGCATATTCCATGGCAACAGGTCTTCAAGCCTGTCTATGGGGTAATCTTTGATCCGGGTCAGGACGTCTGTGAGATAGACCTCCGGATTGTGGCCATGGAGTTTAGCAGTTTATGCCGACCGGCGAACTATGCCGATTAATCAAGTTTTTCCCAACGTTTCCGGCAGCATAGCGGTCGCTCAGTCGGCATAGATTAGGGTCTCTCCGTCGCAATTGACGCGAAGGAGAGGACACATGAACACAACTGACTATTTGAATCGCAGCGCCCTATATCGGAAGCTGCTCCACGGTCCGTATCGGGAGTTTGCGCGTGTCTACGCCGCCAAGATGTCGAAAGAAGGTTTGGGTCGGCAATGCACGTGGCGCTCGCTGAGCCTGTTTCGAGACATGATGGACTGGCATGTTGGCAATGGATATGCCCCGCAGGATTTGAACGAAGTTTATGTCGATCGTTTTCTTGAGCATCGCTTCAAACACTGGAGTCCCGATACGGGCGACCGATCGGCACTCCGACGTGTGCTTTCAGCGTTACGGGAAGAGGGCTTAATACCAGCTGCGCTTCCGGTTGAGCGCACTGAGCACGAGCAGATCGTCGATGTATTCGGGGCATATCTCTCGAATGAGAGAGGGCTCGCCGCCTCGACGGTGGGTAGCCACAAGCTTCTGTCACTTCGATTTCTACGGGAGGCCTGTCCTGCCGGCGCGAATGGGTTTGCAGCGCTCACCCCGGAGATTGTCATCGGGTATGTCGAACGAAATGCGCTCGATGGCTCCGCCGACAGCGGCAAGGCAATGTGCGGAGTCGTGCGTGCCTTGCTGCGCTACTTGCATTTGAAGGGCTTCATTTCGACGGCGTTGGCCGATTGCGTGCCATCCATCCGCCGCTGGCGACTTGCCGGCCTTCCAACCTTCCTGCCGCCCGAAAAGGTCCAGAAGGTTCTCGATGCCTGTGACCGGACGACGGCAATGGGGCATCGGGACTATGCGGTTCTGATGATCTTGGCCAAGCTCCGTTTGCGCGCTAGCGAAGTTGCTAGCCTCAATCTCGATGACATCGACTGGCAGTCGGGCACGATTCTCGTACAAGGAAAGGGACGGCGGCAAGCGACTATGCCGCTGCGTCACGACGTCGGAACAGCTATCGTGGCTTATATCCGGCATGGGCGTCCCGCTTCGGCGTGTCGGCGAGTTTTCTTGCGAACACTTGCGCCGCACGTGGGCTTTGCCTCCGGCTGCGCCATCACGATGATCGCGAAGCAGGCACTCGAGCGGGCAGGCATTGATGGCTATGCCCATCACGGCGCCCATCTTTTCCGCCACAGCCTCGCGACCGACCTTTTACGGTCGGGTGCCAGCTTTGCCGAGATCGGCCAACTGCTGCGCCATCGAAGCATCGACAGCACAAGGATCTATGCCAAGCTCGATGTTGAGAAGCTGCGTGGACTGAGCCTGCCCTGGCCGGGAGGTGTCCAATGAGCCGGCTTCGCACTGCCCTCAACCGCTATGTCGGCATGCGCCGAGGGCTGGGATACAAATATGATGGGCCGGCACGACGGTTGTCGGCATTCGTCACCTTCATGGAAGCCCGCGGCGCCGAGACCATCACGTCGGACCTGGCAATGCAGTGGGTGACGTCGATGGGCCGACAGCCGAGTTGGTCCATCCGCCTGGCTGATGTGCGCGGCTTTGCCCAGCACCTCAGTCATTTCGATCCTCTGACGGAAGTGCCACCGAGCGACGCAGTGCCGCCGGCGCGGCGGACAAAGCCTTACATCTATAGCGACATCGAGATTCAGGCGCTGCTGGCGGCAGCACTGTCGCTGCCGCCAGCCAACGCCCTTCGACGCTGGACGTATCATTGCCTGTTCGGACTGATAGCGGTCGCCGGACTGCGCCATTCTGAAGCGCTCGGCCTGCTCCGGGCCGACGTCGATCTCGAGCAAGGTGTCCTCACTATCCGAGAGACAAAGTTCGGCAAGTCACGGCTGGTGCCGCTGCATGGCACGACAATCGCTGTCCTTACAAACTATGCTGCTCGACGCGATGCACACCTTGGCACGCCGCGCAGTCCCTATTTCTTCGTCGCCGAACAGGGCGGCAGGTTGCTGCATCAATACGTGCACCGGGTGTTCTGGCGACTATCCCGGCAAATTGGTTTACGGCAGGAGGGGGATCGCGATGGCCCGCGGATTCACGATCTTCGTCACCGTTTCGCCGTCCAGACCCTGATCAACTGGCATCGCGCTGGCGAAGATGTGGCTGAAATTCAAGCTCTACGTATTCGAAGCAAAAGCCGATGGTAATCTCGCGATCCTCGCCGCGCTTGCCATGGTTCTCACCGCGATATGGCGCGGCGTTTTACCCGTAGCAGGTTTCTACTAAAGCTTGGAGGTGCAGGATCGTCCCTGCGCCTCCTCACATATCACCACCCAATCCAGTTAGGCCAAGTTCTTGGCTCTCCTAACGAAACTATTACAAAGGAAATGTGTAATAACAGGATGCTTGGTTCTGATCCCTTCAAGGCGAATTCGATTTAAGATCGGACCAGATCCTCCTTTGGGGTCCCATAAAGGGCACGTGAGAACAAGACGCTGGACGGCTTGACACCAGTTGGAATGGGGGCGCGAAGCGCCTGTTGGCTTCACAGCGGCGGAGATGATAGGCAAACCTGTCCTGATCCGGATCCCCGTGAGTTTTCAGATAGTAGCCTAGACGGTCAGTCGTATCGCCACGGGCTCTACGGGGGAACCACTGAAGGCCGATCTACAACTTGCTCGACGGCGTATGTTCAATCGCAGCCCGAAACGCCGCGGTCGCCTTTGCAAGCTCGTCCATCTAGGAGAACCGTCCGGCAATCTTCATCAGCTCGCCGGTCAGCACGTCGGCGGCCGTGTAGGGATCCGTGCCGTTATGTGCGTTAAAGTGCGCGCGAAGATTAACCGCGCGGGCCGTGGCGGTGGGAATCCGGTCCTTGGTGTCTTCATACACTGTCTTGCTGTTCTTGGCGTAGGTTGGGTAGTGCGCCGGCTTTCTCAACTCGGCATGAACCTCGGTCCGGTGGATGGGAGCGAGAATGTCGCGGAAGTGCAACAATACCCACAGCTCGAAATTCGGAACCGATGGGATGGCGGTAAACGGAACCGCTTTCCCCTCGTCGCTTTTCAGCTTCTTGTCGGTGGCCTCAGCTTTGGCGAGGGCATTGTGGTAGCTCGGATGGTCGTCCCGGTCGAAGACGACGTAGACGCGATCAAAGCCCTTGGTTTCGTTGAACAGGTCGATCGCATACTCGACGATGTTCAATGGGGAGGTTCCGTAGTCGGACGGCACAATCCGGACATCGGCGTTGGGAAGCCGTTTTTCGCGGCGGATCGCCTCGAAATAATTGACCTCAGTCTTTTCGCCTTCGCACACGATCAGCGTCCGGTCATAGGACCTCTTCCGACCCGGTCGGCGTGTCAGGCGTGCTTCGGTGCGTTCAAAGCGGTGCTTCTTGGCCAAATCTTACTCTTTCATCGTACCGAAGATTGGGATGCCGCCGTAGCGACCGCCCAAATAGCCTTTCTCCAAGGCTTCGCCTTTCCGTGGCGAAAACTCCAGCAAGGGGAAGAGATGCGAGACCTGGGCTGCGTCTTTTTCGGCAAACCAGATCTGGTCGCGCCGGAGTTTGCCGTCGAGCAGGGACACGTCATGGGTGGTAAAGATCAGCTGCGCTCCCTTGGGGTTCAGCTCCGGATTGTTGAACATCTTGACGATCTTCTGCACCAGCAGCGGATGAAGACTCCGGTCAAGTTCATCGACGATCAGTAGGCGGCCGCGCTGGAGAATATCCAAGATTGGCCCCGAGAGGCTGAAGAGGATCTGCGTGCCGGCGGATTCCTCGCCATACTCAAATTCGTATACCTGGCCTTCGGCGAGGTGGCCAAACTGCGGAACGTCGATTTCCGTGTCTTTAACCTCCGGCACACCTGTGCCTAGATTAATATGAAATTGTCGACCCGGCTGTTTCGTGAAGGATACACGGCAGATGCCCGTGTCGGCCGCAGCGATCAGGGACACAACGCTCGAAAGGTTGCGGGAGTTCTCTTCCGCATAGTTAGCTGAGAACCCGTAGCCTATACCTCCTCCGTCGGGGAAGATGGCCATATCCTCGGCGAACTTCTGGTAGAGGGGCTTCAGCTGCTCGTTGTTGAGCTGGATCGCCGTTGTGAGGAACAACGTTTCTTTTCGGGTCGCGCTCTCCCAGAGCTTCTTCGAGCCGGTGAAATAGTCGCTGTAGGTATAGTCGTAGCGGCTCTTTTTCTTCTCATTGTACGTGCGGGAGAACCAGACCTGCGGCTTCGCACTTTCGTAAACCAGCAGCCATTCGCTTAGGACATGGGTGCGCGTCAGCTCGAAACCGTACTGAAAGCGCTTTCCGGCAATAAGGAACGTCGCCTCGAATAAGGTCGGGTGAGTTTCATGATCTGGCCGCATTCGGAATGGGGTCAGGTTGTTTTGCTGGTCGGGTTGAACCTGGTTTGAGGTTATCACCATGCTGTGCATGAATTGCAGGGCACGGATGATGTTCGTCTTGCCGCTGGCGTTGGCTCCATAAATAGCCGCGGTATTGAGCACCCGCTTGACCTTTTCCAGGCCGGTTTCGCGGGTATGCGTGCTTTCTAGGGTGGAGTCGGAACTCGCGGCCATGCTTAGCACAGCCTCGTCACGGACTGAGCGGTAGTTATTGACGCGGAATTCGAGCAACATAATTTATGGCCTTCCTGTATCAAGTCCATATTTCGCGTAAATTCCGCAAAAAGTCAATTTATTTCGGCTGACGCGCCGAAATAGATCGAATACGTGCAGCTTACCGGAGAATCGCCACCGGCGGCCGTTCACGTTGGGGCGACGCCGCTGGACAACAGGGATGACAGACAACTCGCTGATTTCCTTTTCCTCTTCGCGGCCGGCGATTTCTCAAAGCAACCATTCCGCCTCAGTCCAAGCGATGTGCCCCACCGTGCTTTGGCTACTACACCTTCTTACGACCACCATTCGGATGATGGATTCGGCGCTATGGCCGGTGCTTTCAAAGCCAGCGCAGAGATGTCGCTGGCTGCGGAGAAGGATTCCGATCGAAAATTGCCACTTGCTTTCTACAGTGACACGCGACCGAGTTGTTTTTGAAGTCCGCCGTTGTGGTGGCGCATCGAGCATTTGTAGGCCGGGGCGCGGGCTATCCTGCTGTGTCGGTGGGGGTAAATTCAGGCCCATGACCGGCGTGCACGGCGTTGGAGCACCGTACGCTACGTTGGTCGATGTCCTTAGCAAGAACCAAGCTGAGCTTGAAAAGCAGGCGCGAACGGCGTGGCTGCCGATGCCGGACGAACTTGACAGGGCCATTAGCGCTATAGAGGCAATGGATGAGCGCGGTGTGTTCTTCCGGTATCCAACGGACAGAAACGTAGCGAAGTCGGTGAAGAAACCGATTACCGCCGAGGAGTTGACGGGGTGGGACAGGGATCAGCGCAGCGCGCTCAGGGCTCTGGTCACGTTGAACCAGGAGGACGAGATCGTCGAGACATAGCGATACGACCCCAACCTCGTGACGCAGGAATTGGCAGTGCTGCAATCAGCGTGCGACTGGCTCAATAGCATCCACGTCGGGATCGATGCGAAGTTGGCCGGAAATTGGGCCGCTCTCCACCAGCTCTTGAAATGGAAAGCACGCACGCCCTTAACATCGATGTCCGGACATTTGTCCCAAGCTGGTTAAGCATTTTTGGGGCACGGGCTAAACTGCCCCACCAATTGCAATCATGCCGCGGTTTGCGGCGGCGAGCCCATTTGCCTGTCAGCGCTGATTTACATCAGGTCGCGCGCGATGCGCTTCTCTTCGAATATCTTCCGTAAGATCTCTGTCTCGCCTTCATAGGCAATGACCGAGGCGCTGATGATCCAGTCCTTTGCCGTGCAGGCTATGGATGAGGTCGCGACCGTGCGAACGAACCAGCCGGGGCGCTGCATATCGCAGGTCCAGGTCGAGATGCCGGACATCGACAGCGGGTCATCCGGCGCAATCGACCAGGTTTCCTCGCGCAGCTGCCGCGTCGACAGGCCGGTACCGGGATGTTCGAAAAGGCCGGTGTCCTCTTGGATTTCATAGCGGGTAAGGCCGGCCGAGAGATCGCGCACCGCTTGCCGCTTCGTCGAGCCCGGCGCATGTTCGATATATTTCGGCAGCGGATCGGGATTGTCAGGCTGCTTCACGTCGATGAGCTCATGCGGCCCGAGAATTGGCAGGCCAAGGCCGATGGAGGCGATGTCGATCGTCAGACCCGGATCTTCCGGAGGCGGCAGAACCATTGGCCAATAGGCAGTCGATAGCGATAGACGGATGCGGTGCCCCTTGCGAAAACGGTAGCCGCAGGCATCGAGAGTCAGGTTCACAGTCGTGCGTTCACCCTTGCTCATCGGTTCGGGCGCGGCGTTGCTATCGCGATGGGCGAGATTGAGCAGGCCGAAGGAGACACGGGTTGCTGTGCCGTCCGGATGGATATCGACAAGCCTTGCGCAGAGATTGGCGGTTTCGGCATCGCATCTGAGCGCCAGCGTCACAACCGGACGGCCGAGATAATCATGATCTTCGGCCAGCGCCGCGGTCTGAAAGGTCAGCGACCCGGCGTCATCGACGCGCTGATCGATCGCCAGTTCGGCATCCGGCTTCAGCGAGAACCACTCGCCCGAGGCGGTGCCCGTGTCGAGCGGCGAGCGCAGATAGACGGGGTGCTCCGGCGCGTGCGGGATCGGCTTGCCTTCCATCAAGGTGCCGAACTGCTCTACATAGAAGCACTGCATGTCAGGCTGCTGCCAACTACGCTTGGCGATCCAGAAGCCAGGGTCGAAATCCCGGCGCGTGGCGGGCTTGATGGCATCCAGAATATAGGCGCGCACGGATGGCATGGTCTCCGCACCATTATCCCCGTTTCGTAGCCAGCGATTCCACCAGGCAATGGCTTCGCCCTGGAAATCAGCGCGCGGCATCGGCCAGGCGAGGTGCGGATATTTGTGGATCCATGGTCCGACAAGCGCTTTCGCCTTCTCGCCGAGGCCTTCCACTGCGAGCAACGGCGTGTTGCGATAGCCGTCGGCCCAGCCGGCAATGACGAGGGCCGGAATATCGAAGCTGTCGAAGTCCTCACAGATCGACCCATGTCGCCAGAAGTCGTCGCGGCGCTGATGCTGAAGCCATTCCTCCATGAAGAAAGGTTCCTGCTTAAGGCGCCGCAGCCACATCTCCCGCCAGTCTTCACCGACGATGGCCGGATCGGGTGAACGGGATTGATAGGCAAGCATGGTGGCAGCCCAGGAGAGCTGCGCCGACAGATGGCAACCGTTCCTGTAATGGATATCGTCGTTGTAACGGTCGACAGTGGAGGCAATCGAAATCACCGCCTTCAGCGCCGGCGGGCGAAGGGCCGCGACCTGAAGGCAATTGAAGCCGCCCCAGGAGATGCCCATCATGCCGACGGAGCCGTTCGACCATGGCTGTTCTGCGATCCAGGCTATCAATTCGCAGGCATTGGCGAGTTCGAGCTCGGTATATTCGCCGTCGATAACGCCGTCGGATTCACCGGACCCTCTGATATCGACGCGCACCCCGGCAATGCCGGCCGCGGCAAAGACGGGATAGGTGGATTCGTCGCGCAGGCTGGTTCCGTCGCGCTTGCGGTAGGGTAGGAATTCTAACACCGCCGGCACCGGCTGTGCCTCGGCATTGTCAGGCATCCAGATACGCGCCGCCAGCCGCGTTCCGTCCTTGAGCATGATCCATTCGTTTTCGATGACAGTGAAGCTGCGGTTAGTCATTGTATAATTCCATGTTTCATTACGCCTGCTGGTCTCGAACGACCGCTTGGTCAATTCCCGGCGCTGGCCATCTTTCGCGTCGTGAGCACCTTCTCCAGCCAGCCGATTTCCATCGCGGGCACGGATTTCAAGAGCAGATCCGTGTAGTCGTCAAAGGGCGGCGACAGCGCCGTCGATTTCGGGCCGAACCGCACCAGCTTGCCGCGATGCAT